>NZ_JBFODJ010000130.1:0-318709 GCF_040908265.1 Aeromonas sp. R5-1 | reverse complement strand
ACATGCTGGATGTGGTATGCCCCAATGACTCGCTCACCTCGACGGTTGTACACCACCTGATGTGTTATGCCCCGCGCTTGGCTGAAACTGGCATACACCCCTGCACCATCACTGCAGAGCACTGCATCGGGCGCGATGAGTGGCTGCAACACCGCTTTCACCGTCTGCGCATCCAGCCTTTCCAGCTGAAAGTCGGCTTGATGGCCCGCCCTGTCCTGCACCACCATCACCGGGATGTAATCCCGCCCGGTCCCCCGGGTACGCCCTTTCCCGCCACGATGTCTTGCCGGACGAGGCAACCCTCGCTGCCCCTTGAACGATTCGAGGAAGAAGGTTTCATCCACTTCCACAATGCCTTCTTCCCGTGTTGCCTGGTGGTTTGCCATCGCCTTCAGGAAGCGGTGACGCCACAAGAAGGCGGTGTTCTTGCAAACACCGCAGCGGACGGCGGCCTGGCGGACAGTGAGCCCGTCGATGAGAGCCTGGGCGTAGTCCTCCCAATGCTCAGCCTTACGTAATCTGGCCAAAGGCGTCTTGGTGAGGAGGGAGCTGGTTCGCCGACACTGCTTACAACGGTAACGACGCAGCCCACGGCTCCAGCCCCAGGGGGCCAGCTGGGTGGCATCCGCCTGGCAGTGGGGACAGCCGCAGCATGTGGGTAACTGGGCATGGAGGGACGTAATCGGGTGTGGAGCGGCGAGCTCATGCTGAGCGACACGGCGCTGACGCAGAGTAAGTAATGGAAAGAGGGACAACAGGTGTTGGAAGGCTGGCGTATCCATGATGAAGGTCCTTGCGGTGATGACCTACTTCCAGATTAGCCTTCCAACACATAATTGGGACAGCGCCTTTTTCATGGCCCCATGACCCGTTCCCCGCCAGCCTGTTGGCAGGCATACTGCTCCTTCATCCCCATGCAGGAGCACATATGAAACAGTTGAACACCCTCAAGGCCGAGGGACGGATCGAGGAAGCCCGTCAGCACGGTCTGCTGCAACTCATCGCGCACCCGGCCCACGCCGAGCTGCATTACGAAGTGGCCGGACTGCACGACATGCTGGGGCGAGAGGCACAGGCCATTCCCCTCTATCAGAAGGCCGTGTCGCTGGGGCTTGGCGAGTCGTCGCTGCGCGGAGCCCTGCTTGGACTAGGCAGCTCCTATCGCACCACAGGCCGTCATGCCGAGGCGCTGGCCACCTTTGACGAGGCCCTGTCCCGCTTCCCCGATGCCGTGGAGTTCAAGGTGTTTCGTGCCATGACCTGCTACAACCTGGGGCGCAGCAAGGAGGGAATGGAGACGCTGCTGGGGATCCTCGCGACCACCACCACGGATCCCGCCCTGTTCCCCTACCGGCGCGCCATGGCACTCTATGCCGAGGATCTGGACAGGCGCTGGTGAGCGCCAGAAACGACAAAGCCGCTCAAAAGAGCGGCTTTGTCTGAAAATGGTGGCCCCTGGGGGACTTGAACCCACGACCAATCGATTATGAGTCGACTGCTCTGACCAACTGAGCTAAGGGGCCATTGATGCTGGTTAGCGGCGTGGATTATAGGGGATGGCGGATACCCCGTCCATAGTCAGATCAAACACTTGGCGAGATTTCATCCATATTCAAGCGGTTCCATGACCCCTCTTCACGCCCATGCCAGCACGGATAAAACAAAGCCCCGCATGGCGGGGCTTTTTGTTGCAATGTCAGGCTGACAGAACTCGGGACTACTCGTCCAGGAAACTGCGCAGCACTTCCGAGCGGCTCGGATGGCGCAGTTTGCGCAGGGCCTTGGCTTCGATCTGACGGATACGCTCACGGGTGACGTCGAACTGCTTGCCCACTTCCTCGAGGGTGTGGTCAGTGTTCATGTCGATACCGAAGCGCATGCGCAGTACCTTGGCCTCCCGTGCGGTCAGACCGGCCAGCACTTCGCGGGTCGCGTTGCGCAGGCTCTCGCTGGTGGCCGCATCCGCTGGCAGAGCCAGGGTGGTATCTTCGATGAAGTCACCCAAGTGGGAGTCTTCATCATCACCGATGGGCGTCTCCATGGAGATGGGCTCCTTGGCGATTTTCAGTACCTTACGGATCTTGTCTTCCGGCATGCCCATACGCATGGCCAGCTCTTCCGGGTTCGGTTCACGACCCATCTCCTGCAGCATCTGGCGGGAGATACGGTTGAGCTTGTTGATGGTCTCGATCATGTGCACCGGGATACGGATGGTACGGGCCTGATCCGCGATGGAGCGGGTAATGGCCTGACGGATCCACCAGGTGGCATAGGTCGAGAACTTGTAGCCGCGACGATATTCGAACTTGTCGACCGCCTTCATCAGACCGATGTTACCCTCCTGGATCAGATCCAGGAACTGCAGACCGCGGTTGGTATACTTCTTGGCGATGGAGATAACCAGACGCAAGTTAGCCTCAACCATCTCTTTCTTCGCACGGCGGGCTTTGGCCTCACCAATGCTCATGCGGCGGTTGATATCCTTGATCTGGGCAATCGACAGACCGGTCTCTTCTTCGATCTGCTGCAGCTTGCCGATGGAACGCAGGACTTCTTCGTCCATCTCGAGCAGGCGGGGAGACCACGCCTTGCCGGCCTGCTTCTGGTATTCGAACCAGGCAGTTTCGCACTCGTTGTTGGTGAAGGCCGCGACGAAGGTCTTCTTCGGCATCTTGGCCTGCTCAACGCAGAGCTTCATGATGATGCGTTCCTGCACGCGGACACGCTCCATCATCTCCCGCATGTTGTTGACCAGGCGATCGAACTGCTTGGGCATCAGGCGGAATTGACGGAAGACATCGGCCAGCTGGGCGATGGCATTCTGGGTGTCGTCGTGGGCACGGCCATTCTGCTGAATGGAGAGACGAGTCACCTCGTACTGGGCACGCAGTTCGCCGAATTTCTCGCGAGCGACTTCCGGATCCGGGCCACCGTCGCCGTCATCGTCGGAGTTGTCACCGTCTTCGTCTTCGTCCTCATCTTCGTCTTCGTCTTCGTCGGCGAGGTCGTCCTCGCTGAGTTCGGAGCCGATATGAGTGGCGGTCGGTGCCACGTCATCCACTTCGTTCGGATCGATGAAGCCGGAGATGATGTCGGACAGGCGAAGCTGCTCGGCTTCGTACTTGTCGTACTGTTCGAGCAGATAGGTGATGGCTTCAGGGTACTCGGCGACGGAGCTTTGTACCTGGTTGATACCGTCTTCAATCCGCTTGGCGATGTCGATCTCGCCTTCGCGGGTCAGCAGTTCGACGGTACCCATTTCCCGCATGTACATGCGGACGGGATCGGTCGTGCGACCAATCTCAGATTCAACTGATGCCAGAGCCTGGGCCGCTGCTTCGGCAGCGTCCTCATCGGCGGTACCACCTTCAGCCATGATAAGGTCATCGGCATCCGGAGCGTTTTCAACCACTTGAATGCCCATATCGTTGATCATCTGGATGATGTCTTCGATCTGGTCTGAATCGACAATGTCTTGCGGGAGGTGATCGTTCACCTCGGCATAGGTCAGGTAGCCCTGTTCTTTACCTTTGGCAACGAGGAGTTTAAGCTGAGACTGCGGGGTTTGCTCCATAGAACTCATCCGGTTGGTGTTGCTAGGTTGCGCGTACAGTGCGCTGCTGCGCAAATAGCCAATTCTAATAGAAAACCGCCAGACATGCTATGTCTGGTTGCGGCGTCGGTCATGAGAAACCCCTGCCCGCAGTGTTGTCGGGGCCAGGTGGTTATAAAGTGTTTGCTTTCAATCCCGTCGATTCGGGCAACGCTATTCATATTGGGACTGCTCACTCAAATATCAAGCCCCACTCTCATTTCTTTTCTCAATCTGCACCTCTCTGATCAGCATCATCAGCTCCTGAGTTTCCTCAGAGCTTAGCCCTTCCTGCGCCACCTTGGCCTGCAATTCTTCGATCCGTTGCTTCAGGAAAAGGTTGATGAAACCGACAAAAGTATCCTGCAATTCTCCCAGAATATCGGGCTCCTGGTCGAGCTTTACCTCTTCAAACAGGTCATGCATCGCCAGCTGGGCAAGTATTTCTCCCTCTTTTGTGCCGCGCCAATGCTCCAGCAGGATACCCGTTGTCACTCCCGGCTGGATCAGGATCTGCTGGTGCAGTTGCAGCAGGAAAGGGATCCCCTGCAGGCGCAGCCCGGCCAACTCGGGCATGGCCGGCAGCTCGGCGGTGATCGCCGGATACTGCACCATCAGGGCCAGAGCCCTGCGGATCGGCGTCAGTTTGGTCGCCTTGGGTTTGTTAACTTCCGCCTTGGGCTGGCTGTTGCGGGCAAACAGCTCGGCAATCCGCTGCTTGTTTTCTCCCCAGCGCATCATGCTGGAAAGTCGGGTAATCAACCCCTCGCGAGTGAAACCTTCCGGTACCCGACGAATCAGCTCGGCGGCCTTGTTGGCCACTTCAAACTTGCCTGCCTCACCGGAAAGAGCCGCATCGCGCCCGAGGCGTTCGAACATGAAATCCGCAAACGACTGGGCCTTGTCGAGCAGCGCTTCGAACCCCTCCTTGCCGATCTGGCGTACCAGCGAGTCGGGATCCTCGCCATCCGGCAAAAAGACGAACTTGAGTTCACGGCCGTCCTGCAGGTGGGAGAGCGCGTTATCCAGCGCCCGCCAGGCCGCTTCCCGACCGGCGTTGTCGCCGTCGTAGCAACAGACCACCTCTGCCGTGGTACGGAACAGGGTGTGGATGTGATCGCTGGTGGTCGCAGTCCCCAGTGCCGCCACCGCATAGTCGATGTCGTACTGGCCGAGCGCCACCACATCCATGTAGCCTTCCACCACAAGGATCCGGCGCGGATCCTTGTGTGCCTGCTTGACCTCATAAAGGCCGAACAACTCCCGCCCCTTGTGGAAGATGGGGGTTTCGGGGGAGTTCAGGTACTTGGGCGTGCCATCCCCCAGCACTCGGCCACCGAAGCCGATGACCCGGCCACGCTTGTCACGGATCGGGAACATGATGCGATCGCGGAAACGATCGTAGCTGCCCGGGCCGCTGTCACGGGGGATCAGCATACCGCCCGAAATCAGCAGTTGTTCGTGATCCCTACTGGCGCCAAAGCGGCGACGCACCTGATCCCAGTCCCCAGGGGCATAACCGATGTTGAAGCGCTTGACCACCTCGCCAGTCAGGCCCCGGCCTTTCAGATACTCCACCGCCTGAGGCGCGTTCTTGAGATTGCTCTCGTAGAAGCGCGCAATCTGGTTCATCAGCTCGAACAGATCCTTGCTGACGGCTGGTTGGCTATGGCTTGATCCACCCGCCGTTTGCTCACGGGGGACCTGCATACCGTGCAGGCTTGCCAGCTCTTCGATGGCATCGGGGAATTCCAGGCCGTCGTACTCCATGACAAAGCCGATGGCATTGCCGTGGGCACCACAACCGAAACAGTGATAGAACTGCTTCTCCTGGCTGACGGTAAAGGAGGGGCTTTTTTCGTTATGAAAAGGGCAGCAAGCCTGGTAGTTCTTACCGGCTTTCTTCAACCGCACACGGGAGTCGATCAACTCGACTATGTCCGTGCGTACGAGCAGATCATCGATAAAGGATTGCGGGATCCTGCCAGCCATAACCGTCCTGTTTCATTGCATAGGAAATAAAAAAGCCGCGCATTCCAATGGGAAGCACGGCTTCTTCGACCAAACAAGAGAGTTGCCTGTTACGCCAAGCGGGTTTTCACCTGAGCACTGACGGCGCCGACATCGGCACGCCCCTGAATTTTTGGCTTCAAGACAGCCATGACTTTACCCATGTCAGCCATGACGGCAGCACCACTTTCAGTGATGGCTTGCTCGATCAGGGCGGCAATTTCGTCTGCGGTCAGCTGTTGTGGCAGGAACTCCTGCAGCACAACGATCTCGGCGGACTCTTTGTCGGCAAGATCCTGGCGACCGGCAGCTTCAAACTGGCTGATGGAATCGCGACGCTGTTTGACCATTTTGGTCACGACAGCGAGGATCTCTTCATCATTGAGCTCGACACGGGTATCGACTTCACGCTGCTTGATTTCTGCCATCAACAAGCGGATAGCACCCAACCGAGGCTTGTCTTTGGCAAGCATGGCGAGCTTTTGCTGATCCTTGAGTTGATCCTTCAGAGACACGGCATGATCCCTTGATTAGTACAGGCGGATACGACGTGCGTTTTCGCGGGACAGCTTCTTGGCGTGACGCTTGACAGCGGACGCTTTGGCACGCTTGCGAATGGTAGTCGGCTTCTCGTAGAACTCACGGCTACGAACTTCGGACAGGATACCGGCCTTTTCGCAAGAACGCTTGAAGCGACGCAGAGCAACGTCAAACGGCTCATTTTCACGGACTTTGATTACTGGCATGTGCCTTTCACCTCAGTGATAAATTGTTAGCTGACCTTCAATCGATCAGCATGTCTTAAAATGGTGCGAAATTATACTCTGGACAGGGAATGAAAGTAAACCCGCAGAGATCGCTCTGGTTTAAAAAACCCGCGAAGGTTACCATAGCCGTCTCATTTTAGCAGTGAAATTTTTTAGCAATGCGTGTATTGGGCATAGAGACATCCTGTGACGAAACCGGGATCGCGATCTTCGATGATCAAAAAGGGATCCTTTCCCACCAGTTGTACAGCCAGGTCAAGCTGCATGCGGACTACGGCGGCGTCGTTCCCGAGCTCGCCAGCCGGGACCATGTACGCAAGACGATCCCCTTGATCCAGGCCGCCTTGAAAGAGGCCGGACTTGGCAAGGATGACATCGATGGCATCGCCTATACCGCGGGGCCAGGTCTGGTTGGCGCCATCCTGGTCGGGGCGACCATAGGCCGCTCGCTGGCCATGGCCTGGGACAAGCCGGCCATCGCCGTACACCACATGGAAGGCCACCTGCTGGCCCCCATGCTGGAAGAGCGAGCCCCCGAGTTTCCCTTCGTGGCGCTCTTGGTTTCCGGCGGCCACTCCATGCTGGTCCGGGTCGACGGCATCGGCAGCTACCAGCTGCTGGGCGAATCGATCGACGATGCCGCCGGTGAGGCGTTCGACAAGACCGCCAAGCTGATGGGTCTGGACTATCCCGGTGGTCCACTGCTCTCCCGGCTGGCAGAAAAGGGCACCACTGGGCGCTTCACCTTCCCCCGTCCCATGACCGATCGCCCAGGGCTCGACATGAGCTTCTCCGGCCTCAAGACCTTTGCCGCCAATACCATAGCAGCCAATGGCGACGACGAGCAGACCCGTGCCGACATCGCCCGGGCGTTTGAGGATGCGGTGGTCGACACCCTGGCCATCAAGTGCCGTCGTGCCCTGAAAGAGACCGGCCTCAATCGTCTGGTCGTGGCAGGCGGCGTCAGCGCCAACCGTCATCTGCGCGCCCAGCTGGCCGAGCTGATGGAGAGCCTCAAAGGTGAAGTCTTCTACCCGCGCACCGAATACTGCACCGACAACGGCGCCATGATCGCCTATGCCGGCATGCAACGCCTGAAGGCGGGAGTCTTCGAACCCCTCGTCGTCAAGGCCGTGCCGCGCTGGCCGCTGGACACTCTGGATCCGGTATGATCCGGAAGATCCACGACAAAAAGAAAGGGGCCTGTGGCCCCTTTTTCATCTTGATGACGGTATTCATACCCGTTTAGTTGGTGCGGAACAGCGCTTCGATGGAGAGTCCCTGCCCCAGCAGGATCTCCCGCAAGCGGCGCAACCCTTCCACCTGGATCTGACGCACCCGCTCGCGGGTCAAACCAATCTCGGCACCCACGTCTTCCAGGGTGGCCGGTTCATAGCCGAGCAGACCGAAACGGCGGGCCAGCACTTCGCGCTGCTTGGGATTCAGCTCCTCCAGCCAGTGCACTATGCTGCTGCGCATGTCATCTTCCTGGGACTCCAGCTCGGGCCCCATGCCGCGCTCGTCGGAAAGCACATCCAGCAACGCCTTGTCGCGATCGCCACCAATGGGAGTATCCACCGAGGTGATCTTCTCGTTGAGCTTGAGCATGCGATTCACATCGTCCACAGAGCGATCCAGTGCAGAGGCGATATCCTCGGCGGTCGGCTCATGGTCGAGGCGATGGGAAAGCTCGCGCGCAGTGCGCAGATAGACGTTCAGCTCCTTGACCACATGGATGGGCAGACGAATGGTCCGGGTCTGGTTCATGATGGCCCGCTCTATGGTCTGGCGGATCCACCAGGTGGCATAGGTAGAGAAACGGAAGCCTCGCTCGGGGTCAAACTTCTCGACCGCGCGAATAAGACCGAGGTTGCCCTCTTCGATGAGATCCAGCAGCACCAGGCCGCGGTTGTTGTAGCGCCGGGCAATCTTGACCACTAGGCGCAGGTTGGATTCAATCATGCGCTTGCGCGCCGCTTTGTCGCCACGCAGGGCACGGCGGGCGTAGTAGACTTCCTCTTCGGCCGTGAGCAAGGGGGAGAAGCCTATCTCCCCCAGATAGAGCTGGGTGGCGTCCATTACCTTGTTCAGCTCTGGCGCCATCAGTTCATCGGAAATGGTCTCTTCGGCTTCGGCCGCCACTTCCTGAACCTCTTCTTCCTCCTGAACCTCCAGCTCCTCGTCGAACTCTAACTCTGCATCCTGCATTACCAGTTGTTCTTGGCTCATGATATCTCTCCCTGACCTACACCAGAGTAAGACTCAGCTCTCTGAGTTAACGCTTTGGCAAATAGCCCATCGGGTTGATCGACTTGCCTTTGTACCGGATTTCAAAGTGCAAGCGCACATCCGGCGCATCCGTGCTACCCATATTGGCGATAACCGCTCCGCCCTTCACGGTGTCTCCCTCCTTGACCCTCAACTCATCGTTGTGAGCGTAGGCGGAGAGGTAGTCATCGTTGTGCTTGAGAATTATCAGCTTGCCATAACCTCGCAGTGCACTGCCCGCATAGACCACTTTGCCGCTGCTCGCAGCGTAAATGGGTTGGCCCTTCTGGCCGGAAATGTCGATGCCCTTGTTGCCTTGTTCCGCAACGGAGAAGCCTTCAACGATCCGCCCTTTGGTCGGCCAATGCCAGGAGAGTGTTGACGAGGAACTGACGGTTTTTTGTTCTTTAGCCTGAGCGTATGCTGTTGACGAGGCAGGAGCAATCGTTTTCTGAGCAATAAATGGTGTGGTCGTACCTGCCGGAGCCGTGGCCAGGGGTTTGGGCCCCGTGCTGGTCACCACCGGTGTGGTTGCTGCCACCATCTGACCACCCGAGGAACCCGAGCCCCCCACATTGAGCACCTGGCCCACGTGCAATGCATAAGGAGCCTGGAGGTTGTTGCGCTGGGCCAAGGCCTGGTTGGAAAGACCGAACTGGCGACCGATGCTGCTCAATGTATCGCCACGGCGCACCTCGTAACTACCAGACCCCGTCACGCTGCCACGACTGACAGGGCTGCCGACGGTTGCCACCGCCATGGGGGCGGAAGCGCCATCGAGCCTGAGCTGCTGGCCGGGATAAATGTTATAGGGGGGAGTGATGCCATTGATGCTGATAAGCGAAGCCACATCCATGCCAGAACGAAATGCAATGGAGTAGAGAGTGTCTCCTTTGACCACGGTGTACCCGTTGCCTGCAATGCCGGGCTTGGTCATACCTTGACGCACGGGGATGGTCGAAGCGACCTGATCATTGCCCAGGCTGTGCACCGGAGCCGCAGTCTTGCTGGAGGAACAGGCAAGCAGCAGCCATGACAACACGACGACACCGCTACCTTGCCAAACACGCGAACACATAGTGGATCCTTAACGACTAAACCAGAAATAGGCCGCAACGGCCAAACCAATACAGAGCCAGCCCAGCACATCCACATAGTGCATCAGCTTGCGCTCCATCTTCTCGCCGCCCCAGCGCATCAGACCTGCAACCAGGAAGAAGCGCATGCCACGACCGATCAGCGAGGTCAGGATGAAAGGCAACAGTGCCATGTGGAGCAAGCCAGCCGTGACGGTAAACACCTTGTAGGGGATCGGCGTGAAGCTGGCAATAAAAATAACCCAGATGCCCCACTGCGCGAACCACTGCTCGGCCAGGGCAATCTTGTCCTCATAGCCAACCGAGGTCACCAGCGGCTGCACCACTGGCTCCCACAGGGCATAGCCGAGCAGATAACCAAACAGGGCGCCCAGCACCGACAAGAGGGTAGCCAGCGCGGCATAGTGCCAGGCGCGATGAGGTTTGCCGAGCGCCATGGGCGCCAGCATCACATCCACCGGGATGGGCCAGAAGATGGATTCAATAAAGGCGGTGATGGCCAGATACCAGGGGGCATACTTGTGGCGTGCCCACTGCATCACCAGAACATAAAGGCGGGAAAACAACTTCACTCGACATCTCCGTCAATCAGGGGAACGAAACGTACCGGCTCCAGAATCCGGCTGGTGAGCTGGGAGCCCGATCGCTCGATGAGCTGCAGGGTCTGCTGGCCATCACCCACCGGCAACACCAGACGACCACCATCAGCCAGCTGATCGGTCAGGGCCTTGGGGACCTCACTGGCCGCCGCCGTCACCAGAATGGCGTCGAAAGGGCCCTTGTTGGGCCAACCTAGCCACCCATTGCCGTGCTTGGCCGACACATTGTGCAGATCGAGCTGGCGCAATCTGCGCCGGGCCTGAAACTGCAGCGACTTGATCCGCTCCATGGTGTAGACATGCTCCACCAGGTGGGCCAGTACCGCCGTCTGGTAGCCCGATCCCGTCCCGATCTCCAGCACATGGGCCGGATCGTTCTGGATCAGCAGCTCGGTCATGCGCGCCACGATGTAAGGCTGGGAGATGGTCTGCCCATGGCCGATGGGCAGGGCCGTATTGTCCCAGGCCTTGTGGGCCATGGCCTCGTCCACAAACAGCTGGCGCGGCACCTTCGCGATCGCCGCCAATACGCGGAAATCGCGGACATCCTGGGCAATCAGTTGATTCAACAGGCGCTGTACTATCACAACGTCATCCCTGCAGATCCAGCCACGCGCCCAGGGTCGACAGACTGCCGTAGGCCGTCATGTCGATGGTCAGGGGAGTGATGGAGACATAACCCTGCTCGATGGCGGCAAAGTCCGTTCCCTCTCCCGCATCCTGCTGGTTGCCGGGGGGACCAATCCAGTAGACCGGCTGACCACGGGGATCCTCGGTGCGGATCACCGACTCCGCCCGGTGGCGATTGCCAAGGCGGGTCACCCTGATCCCCTTGATCTGCTCGAGCGGCAGGTCCGGCACATTCACGTTGAGGATCTGATCCGCAGGCAACGGATGCACCATCAGCCCCCGCACCAGCTGGGCGGCGTAGTGGGCCGCACTGGCGAAATGAGTCTTGCCCACCAGCGAAACGGCGATGGAGGGGAAACCAAGATGACGCCCTTCCGTCGCGGCCGCCACCGTCCCCGAGTAGATGACGTCATCCCCCAGGTTGGCCCCGTGATTGATACCGGCCACCACCATGTCGGGCTCAGGGCGCAGCAGTTCGTTGACCGCCAGATGAACGCAGTCGGTCGGCGTCCCCTTGACCGCATAACTCTTGATGCCGTGAAAACTGGACGCATCGAGGCGGATGACCCGCAGCGGCACTTCCAGCGTCAGGGAGTGGCTGGCACCGCTGCGGTTGCGATCCGGCGCCACCACCACGACCTCGCCACAGGCACGCAACGCCTCGCTGAGGGCGCGAATGCCCTCGGCGTGCACCCCATCGTCATTACTGACCAGAATTCGCATCGGTTGAGTTCCTGAAACCGTGATCGGCCTCTTCGGCCTGCATTAATTCGCGTACCACGCTGGTGGCAAAGGCGCCGGCCGGCAGGAAGAACGACAGGGTCAGCACCGCGTCCTCCCGTTGCCAGCTCATCTGCTCCGGCTTGAGCAGCAGCGGGCGCCTGTCCTGATCCAGCCCGGCTTTTTCCAGTCCTTCGCACCAGTCGCCATAAGGGGCCAGCACTCCTTGCTCGAACTCGGCAGCAGCGCCCTGGCTCGCCAGACGGCCACGACCCCACTGGGGAGCGGTCAGCTGCACGTCCCCGGAGGCAAGGCGTGCTTCCAGCTCGGGGGTCACGCTCTCTTCGCTGAAGATGGAGTGGCTGCCCTTGAGCATCACGCAGTCGCCGGCCAGCAGCTGATGGGCCAGTCCCTGCTCGATGCGGGCGCTGACGATGGCATTGAACAGCATGCTGCGGGCGGCGGACAGATAGAGGGAGCGCTTGTTGCGATCCTTGATCCGTTTGCCGGCGAACATCGCCTTGGCGGCCTCCAGGTTGTTGCCACCGCGGCCGAAACGCTGCTCGCCGTAGTAGTTGGGTACCCCCTGGGTTGCAATCGCCTGCAGACGGGATTCCAGCCCGTCGGCCTGCTCCAGCCCGGTGAGACGCAGGGTGAAGTGGTTGCCCTTGAGATAGCCGACCCGCAGCTTCTTGTTGTGGCGCTTCACCTCAAGGATCCGGATGTTGTCGTTCTCGATGACCGAGAGATCCGGTTCGCCCTTGCCCGGCAGATGGATGCCGAACCACTGTTCGGTCACCGCATGGCGATCTTTCAGACCAGCCCAGGTCACCGCATTGCGGGCAACCCCGGCCGCATCGGCCAGCAGGCCAGCCACCCAGGCGGTATTCTCGCCGGTTTTGCGTACCCGGACGAAGATGTGTTCCCCCTCGCCGCAAGGTGCAAACCCGAGATCTTCATTGACCACGAAGTCGGCGGCCTCGGCCTTGAGGATACCGCGAGCAGTGGGCGTCCCGTGCAGATAGGCAAGTTGTTCAAGCATCATTGTTTCACCAGCAAGACGACGGCTTCGGTAGCGATCCCTTCCTTGCGCCCCGTGAATCCAAGTTGTTCGGTGGTGGTCGCCTTGACGTTCACCCGGTTCAAATCACATTGCAGATCTGCGGCCAGCACGGCGCACATGGCGTCGATATGGGGGGCCATCTTGGGGGCCTGGGCGATGATGGTCACATCCAGGTTGCCGATGGCATAACCTGCGAGCTGCACGCGGGCAAAGACATCCCGCAGCAGGATGCGGCTGTCGATGCCCTTGAATTCGGCGGCGGTATCGGGGAAGTGGCGGCCGATGTCGCCGGCGCCGATGGCCCCCAGCAGGGCATCGCTCACCGCATGCAACACCACGTCGCCATCGGAGTGGGCCAGCAGGCCCTGTTCATAGGGCACCGCCACCCCGCCCAGCATGCAGGGACCAACCCCGCCAAACTTGTGAACATCAAAACCATGTCCGATCCGCATCATGCTTGCGCCCTCCTCAATACACGGAAATCTGTCTCATCAAAACCATGTCCGGTGCGGATCATGCCTGCTCCTCTGGGGATGAATCGGGCCGTGCCGACCGGCACGCACGTTGTTGCTGTAAATAGAGCCCAGCCAGGGAGAGATCTTCCGGCCGGGTCACCTTGATGTTGTCGGCCCGCCCTTCCACCATGCGTACGGGGAAACCGGCGCGTTCCATGGCGGAGGCTTCATCGGTGATGGCGGCGCCGAGCGCCAGCCCCTCCTCCAGCGCCCGCTTGAGGGGGCGGACCAAAAACATCTGGGGCGTCAGGGCATGCCAGAGCTGCTCGCGATCCACGGTGGCGAGGATATTGCCGGCCGCATCGGTGCGCTTCATGGTATCGCGCACCCGGCTGCCGAGGATGGCACCACCAGAGGCCATGGCGGCAGCAATGAGCGCATCGAGATCCTCGTGGGTCAGACAGGGCCGGGCGGCGTCATGCACCAGTGCCCACTCCCCTTCTGCCACGTGCAACGCATTGAGCACGGAGAAGGCGCGCTCGCTTCCCCCTTCCACTCGCAGCACCCGCGGATCGGTTGCCACGGTCAAGGTCTCAAACCAGCTGTCGTGGGGCGCCAGCGCCACGATCACACGGGCGATGGCGGGATGGGAGAGCAGACGCTCCAGGGTGTGCTCCAGAATGCATTTCCCTGCCAGGGACAGGTACTGCTTGGGGCAACTTGCCCCCATGCGACTGCCAATACCGGCAGCCGGGACGATGGCGGTCAGGCCGCTCAGGCTATCAGTCATCGTAGGGGGCACCATCAGGCTCCGTCACCTGATCCTTTTCTTTGGGAATGATTCGGTAGAAGGTCTCGCCCTGCTTGATGTAGCCAAGATCGTTGCGCGACAACTCCTCGATGGCCTCAAGGCCAGAAGTAAGATCGTCGATTTCCCGGTAAATCAGGCTGTTGCGGTCCTTGAGTACCAGGTTGTCCTGTTGCTGCCGCTCGATGGCGGTGGAGAGTTCCCGATAGTCGGAGAGGCCGTTTTTCCCCAGCCAGAGGTCATATTGCAGCCCTCCCAACAGGAGGAGCAGGATAAGAGTGAGTAGCCGCATGCACTGAGTCTCCTTCAAGCGGCCTAGTTTCCCATATTCGCAGGCAAGACAAAAGAAAGCCTGTGTGCCGGATGGGTTGGTCGGAATAAAAAATGCAGGTCGCACACGCCCATAAGCGCAGAACGAAAAAGCCCCGCCAGATGGCGGGGCTTTGTGAAGCATGAACGCAGGCGAAAATTAAGCCTGGTTCTTCACTTCTTTCAGACCACGGAACGGAGCCTTGGCACCCAGGGCTTCTTCGATACGGATCAGCTGGTTGTACTTGGCAACACGGTCAGAACGGCTCATGGAACCGGTCTTGATCTGGCCAGCAGCGGTACCCACAGCCAGGTCGGCGATGGTCGCGTCTTCGGTCTCACCGGAGCGGTGGGAGATGACGGCAGTGTAGCCAGCGTCTTTGGCCATCTTGATGGCAGCCAGAGTTTCGGTCAGGGAACCGATCTGGTTGAACTTGATCAGGATGGAGTTGGCGATGCCATTGTCGATACCGCGCTTCAGGATCTTGGTGTTGGTTACGAACAGGTCGTCACCCACGATCTGGATTTTCTTGCCCAGTTCGGCGGTCTGGTAGGCGAAGCCTTCCCAGTCGGATTCGTCCAGGCCATCTTCGATGGAGACGATCGGGAACTTGGTGGTCAGGTCAGCCAGGAAGTCGGAGAAACCGTTGGAGGTGAAGATACGACCTTCGCCCTTCAGGTTGTACTCTTTCTTCTCTGCGTCGTAGAACTCGGACGCAGCGCAGTCCATGGCCAGGGTGATGTCGGAGCCCAGTTTGTAACCGGCAGCGGCAACGGCTTCAGCGATCACTTCCAGCGCTTCGGCGTTGGATTTCAGGTTCGGAGCGAAACCACCTTCGTCACCGACGGCAGTGTTGTAGCCCTTGGACTTCAGCACTTTGGCCAGGTTGTGGAACACTTCTGCGCCCATGCGAACGGCTTCTTTCAGGGTCTTGGCGCCAACCGGCTGGATCATGAACTCCTGGATGTCGACGTTGTTGTCGGCGTGCTCACCACCGTTGATGATGTTCATCATGGGCAGCGGCATGGAGTAGACACCCGGGGTGCCATTCAGCTCGGCGATGTGGGCGTACAGCGGCATGCCTTTGGCAGCAGCGGCAGCTTTGGCGTTGGCCAGGGAAACAGCCAGGATGGCGTTGGCGCCGAACTTGGATTTGTTCTCGGTACCGTCGAGGTCGATCATGATCTGGTCGACAGTGGCCTGGTCCTTGGCATCTTTACCCAGCAGAGCCTGAGCGATCGGGCCGTTGACGGCTTCGATGGCTTTCAGCACGCCTTTACCCAGGAAACGGCTCTTGTCGCCGTCACGCAGTTCCAGCGCTTCGCGGGAACCGGTGGACGCGCCAGACGGAGCGGCTGCCATACCAACAAAACCACCTTCCAGGTGAACTTCGGCCTCAACGGTCGGGTTACCACGGGAGTCGATGATTTCACGACCGATCACTTTAACGATCTTGGACATGTGTATTTCCTCAGGTTTCGTAAAAAAACAACAAAAATATGCCAAAAAAAGCGGCTGTGGCACAGAGCCCCAACCGCATTTATTTTCAATTACTTCAAATTACGCTTCTGATACTCGCCCGCCGCCTTCACAAAACCGGCGAACAGGGCGTGACCATCACGGGGAGTCGAGGTGAACTCCGGGTGGAACTGCGCGGCCACGAACCAGGGGTGATCCGGGATCTCGATGATTTCCACCAGCTTCTTGTCGGCGGAGAGACCGGTCACCTTCAGACCTGCCGCTTCAATCTGCGGCAGCAGCTTGTTGTTCACTTCATAACGGTGACGGTGGCGCTCGTAAATGGTCGGGCTGCCGTACATCTGACGCACCTTGGAGTCTTCCACCAGGTGGCAGAGCTGGGAGCCCAGACGCATGGTACCACCCAGATCGGACTTCTCGGTCCGGGTCTCGACGTTGCCTTCGTCATCCACCCACTCGGTGATGAGACCGACCACGGGGTAAGGGCTGTCTTTCTTGAACTCGGAGGAGTGAGCCCCTTCCATGCCCGCCACGTTGCGGGCGTATTCGATCAAGGCAACCTGCATGCCCAGGCAGATACCGAGGTACGGGATCTTGTTCTCGCGGGCATATTTGGCGGCCAGGATCTTGCCTTCCACACCGCGCTCGCCGAAGCCGCCCGGTACCAGGATCGCATCCAGACCTTCCAGCAGCTCGGCGCCACGGGTCTCGATGTCCTGGGAGTCGATGTACTTGATGTTGACGGAGAGACGGGTCTTCAGGCCACCGTGCTTGAGCGCTTCGTTGACGGACTTGTAGGCGTCCGGCAGGGAGACATACTTGCCCACCATGCCGATGGTGACTTCGGCAGTCGGGTTGGCCTCTTCATAGATGACCTGTTCCCACTCGGCCAGGTCGGCTTCTTTGCACTCGATGCCGAAGCGCTCGGTGATGTAGCCGTCCAGCCCCTGGGATTTCAGCAGCGCCGGGATCTTGTAGATGGAGTCGACATCCTTCATGGAGATGACGGCGCGCTCGGGCACGTTGCAGAACAGGGCGATCTTGGCACGCTCGTTGGCCGGAATGGCGCGGTCGGAGCGGCAGATCAGCACATCCGGCTGGATACCGATGGAGAGCAGCTCTTTGACGGAGTGCTGGGTCGGCTTGGTCTTCACCTCGCCGGCGGCGGCCAGGTAAGGAACCAGGGTCAGGTGCATGAACATGGCATTGTTGCGACCCACGATGGCCGCCAGCTGACGAATGGCTTCAAGGAACGGCAGGGACTCGATGTCGCCCACGGTACCGCCCACTTCGACGATGGCAACCTGATGGCCTTCGGCACCGGCAATCACCCGCTCCTTGATGGCGTTGGTGATGTGCGGGATCACCTGGATGGTGGCGCCCAGATAGTCACCACGACGCTCCTTGCGCAGCACGTCCGCATAGATGCGGCCGGTGGTGAAGTTGTTGCGGCGGGTCATCTTGGTGCGGATGAAACGCTCGTAGTGGCCCAAATCCAGATCGGTTTCGGCCCCGTCCTCGGTTACGAACACTTCACCATGCTGGGTCGGGCTCATGGTGCCCGGATCCACGTTGATGTACGGGTCCAGTTTCATGATGGTCACATCCAGACCACGGGCTTCCAGAATGGCTGCCAGAGAAGCTGCGGCAATGCCTTTGCCGAGGGATGAAACAACGCCACCAGTCACAAAAATATATTTGGTCGTCATGCTGAACCTGAAAGAAGTTTAGGGAATTTTAAGGGGTGCTTCGGGGATGAAGCAGGACGGGGAAACAGTATACCAAAACCCCCACTCCCAAACAATGAACAAAAATCTATCAGGCTCCCCGCCGCCCCGTCTTGCGCCAAATCAACTTTGTTCGGTTTCCTTGGCCCTGTTCCAGGCCTCGTCCAGCTTCTCCAGGGAGCAATCCGTCATTTTCAGACCTTCTGCGGCAATAAAGTGTTCAACTTGACGAAAACGACGCTCAAACTTGGTGTTGGCAGCCCGCAGCACCTGCTCGGGATCCTTGCCCAGATGGCGCACCAGGTTGACGGTGGCAAACAAGAGATCGCCGAGCTCGTCGCTCACCCGCTCCTCGTCCACGTCGACCATCAGCGCCTCTTCCATCACCTCCTCGATCTCCTCGTGGATCTTGTCCACCACGGGCCCCAGCGTTTTCCAGTCGAAACCGACGGTGGCGCAGCGCTTCTGGATCTTGGCTGCCCGGGTCAGGGCAGGCAGGGAGAGGGGGATATCGTCCAGCACGCTCTCCTTGTCGAGCGCCGCACGCTCTTTGGCCTTTTCCGCCTCCCAGTTCGCTTTGACCGCCTGCTCGTCACCCAGGTCGGCATCGGAGAAGACATGGGGGTGGCGGCGAATGAGCTTCTCGCTCACGGTATCGACGATGTCGGCAAAGTCGAACAATCCCTGCTCCTTGCCGAGCTGGGCATAGAACACGACCTGGAACAGCAGATCACCGAGCTCCCCCTTCAGCCCTTGCCAATCTTCGCTCTCGATGGCATCCGCCACCTCGTAGGCCTCCTCCAGGGTGTGCGGCACTATGGTCTGGAAGCTCTGCTTGAGATCCCAGGGGCAGCCCCCGTTCGGGTCACGCAATCTGGCCATGATGTCGAGCAGTTGGGGAAGGTCGTAGCGTTGGGACATGGGCAACTCACTTTCGATTCAGTAAATGGGTTCATGAATATCCGCTCACGCCACTGCTCCACATGATGTGGAGCCATGGCGGCCGGAGATGGGGCGCGTGATATCCGTCTTCAATGCTCTGCAAGGAGGGAGAAAATGCAGACCGGCCACTGGGGCCGGTCGGTTGAGCATTACAGCCGCTTGGCGCTGATCACGTCGTTGAGCTGACTGAGCTTGGCCAACGCCCGGTTGAAGGCGTTGATGTTGTAAATCTCCAGCTCCATGTCGATTTCGGCGGTCTGCTCGCGCACGTTGGAGCGCGAACGCACTCCCATCACGTTGATCTTCTCGTTGGCGAGCACGGTGGTGATGTCGCGCAGCAGGCCGGATCTGTCGTTGGAGAGAATGCGGATGGTGAGACCGTAACCGCCGGAGTAGTTCTCCCCCCAGACCGCATCGATCAGGCGCTCCGGGTTGCGACGCGACAGCTCCTTGAGCTGCTCGCAATCCTCCCGGTGGATGGAAACCCCCCGTCCCATGGTGATGAAGCCCTGGATGGCGTCCCCCGGGATGGGCTGGCAGCAGCGGGCGATGTGAGTCATCAGGTTGCCCACCCCTTCCACCACGATGTGATCCTTGGGTTTGGGGCGGAAGGGCACATTGGCCTTCTGCTCCAGCTTCTCCAGCAGACGGCGATCTTCTTCTTCCGCCGTCGGCTTGTTGTAGCGGGTGTCGAGGTAGTTGAGCAGCTGGTTGATGCGGATGTCGCCGCTGCCGATACCGGCCAGCAAATCCTCCAGCTCCTCCGCATGGAAACGCTCCAGCACCACCTTGTCCACCTTGGAGAGGGTGAGGTTGTGGCGGTCCAGCTCCTTCTCCAGCAACTCCTTGCCGGCGGCGATGTTCTTGTCCCGGTCCAGCTTTCTGAACCAGGTGGCCACCTTGGCCCGCGCCCGGCTGGAGCGCAGGAAGCCGGCGTTCGGGTTCATCCAGTCGCGGCTCGGGTTCGGCTCCTTCTGGGTGATCACCTCCACCTGATCACCGGTTTGCAGCGTATAGGTGAAGGGCACGATACGACCGTCGATCTTGGTGCCGATGCAGCGGTGACCGATCATGCTGTGCACGTGATAGGCGAAGTCGAGCGGCGTCGCCCCTGCCGGCAGGTCGATGACATCGCCCTTGGGAGTGAAGACATAAACCCTGTCCTCGAACACCTGACTGCGCAGATCGTCCAGCAAGGAGCCGCTCTCCGAGAGATCCTCCTGCCAGGCGAGGAGTTTGCGCAGCCATTCGATCTTGTCTTCGAAGGTGCTGGTCTTCGCAGCGGCCTGGGCCCCTTCCTTGTAGCGCCAGTGCGCAGCCACACCGAGCTCCGCATCCTGATGCATCTGCTCGGTACGGATCTGGATCTCCACCGTCTTGCCCTCCTCCCCCACCACCACGGTGTGGATGGACTGGTAGCCATTGGGCTTGGGGTTGGCGACATAGTCGTCAAATTCGCGGGGAATATGGTGGAAATGGGTGTGAACGATACCGAGCGCCGCGTAGCAATCCTGCAGCCGCTTGGTGATCACCCGCACCGCGCGCACATCGAACAGCTCGTTGAATTCGAGGTGCTTCTTCTGCATCTTGCGCCAGATGCTGTAGATGTGTTTCGGTCGGCCATAGACCTCGGCCTCGACGCCGGCCTCGGCCAGGGCATCGCGCAGAGACTGCACGAATTCACGGATGTAGCGCTCGCGGTCGAGCCGTTTCTCGTCCAGTTGCTTGGCGATCTGCTTGTAGGTGTCCGGGTGCAGGTAGCGGAAGGCGAGATCCTCGAGCTCCCACTTGAGCTGACCGATACCGAGGCGGTTCGCAAGGGGGGCATAGATGTTGGTGATCTCCTGGGCCATCAGCACCCGGGTCTCCTCATCCGCCTTCTTCGCTTCACGCAGGCAGGCGATGCGCTCCGCCAGCTTGATGACCACGGCGCGCACGTCCTCGACCATGGCGAGCAGCATGCGGCGCACGTTGTCCACCTGCTCCGGCGAGGTTTCGCTGCGGTGAAGGGTTTGCAGGGAGCGGATGGCCTCCATCTCCAGCACCCCTTCCACCAGCTTGGCGATCTTGGGGCCGAAGTCCTCGTTCACCTTTTCCTGGCTGATGAGACCGGCTTCGACGAAGGGATAGAGAATGGCGGCCTTGAGGGTGGCGAGATCCATGCTGAGCATCAGCAGGATGCCCACCATCTCGACCCCGCGCACCAGCAGGCGGTTGGTGAGCGCTTCGTCACCCAGGGTCAGGCAATACTGGTAGACGGTTCGCAGCTGATTCTTGTCACTTTCACTCAGGGTAAGGGAACTGACCCACTCATCCAGAGTGAAATTGTCTTTCAAATGAATATCGCGCACCGCAACCATGGTATCAATCCTTAAAAGTGTGGGGTCGAAAGCCGATGCTCTCCTCATCCCCTCATCAACTGATGACTGCCTCAAATGGGGATGCATGAAAGAGTTTTCAAGGCATGTCACCGCGCAAGGTGACAGGGCTCTTCCCCGCATCCGATCCACTATCGACGACCTAGATTACCCTAATCACTCCCGCTCAAACAGCGCTGCCGCCGCTGGAAAACCAAGATAACCGCATGCTGCCCTGCCCGTTGAAGGCAGCGAGAAACACCTGTTTTACCTCACTCTGGCAGCATCATGCACATCGAAAAATCATCACGACCGCATCTTGATTCATCCAGAATAATGCGGTCGCCTCGACTCAACCCCGTTCGAACAGCGCCATGGACTCCAGATGACCGGTGTGGGGGAACATGTCCAGCATCCCCAGACGGGTCAGCTTGTAGCCCCCCTGCACCAGCACCTGGCTGTCACGGGCCAGGGTGACCGGGTTACAGGAAACATAGACCACCCGTTTGGGGGAAAGTGCCACCACGTGGCTCATCACCTCCAGCGCCCCGGGTCTGGCCGGATCCAGCAGTACCAGATCGAACCCTTCCCGGGCCCAGGACATGCCCACGATGTCACCGCTCAAGTCCGCCTTGTAGAAGCGGGCGTTGTCGATGCCGTTGCGGCGGGCATTCTCCTGTGCACGCGTCACCATGGCGAGCTCCCCTTCCACCCCCACCACTTCGCGGGCCTGACGGGCCAGCGGCAGGGTGAAGTTGCCGATGCCGCAGAAGAGGTCCAACACCTTGTCATCCTTGCCTGCGTCGAGCCAGCTCAATGCCTGCTCCACCATGCGCTGGTTGACGGGCCCGTTGACCTGGATGAAGTCGCCGGGAGCGAATGCAAGAGACAGGCCATCCAGCGTGTAACTTGGCTGAGACTGTTGACGCAGAGGTTCGATCTGCTCGTTCGCCGCCTGCAGATAGAGGTCTATCCCCTGGGCGGTGGCAAACTCGGTCAAGTGCGCCCGATCTGCCTCGGTGGGGCGACCGGTGTGGCGCAGCAGCATCAAAATGCCCTGCTCCCCCTGAATGAGTTCCGCATGGCCCAGTTCGCGCTGGCTCTTCAACCGGTTGAGGCATTCGCGCAGAGGGGCGATAAGGGCGGAGAGGGGCTCGGCCAGCACAGGGCAGCCGGCAATCTCTACCAGATCGTTCGACTGGCGACGACGAAAGCCAACCCGGGTGCAGCGACCGTTCTTGTCAAACTTGATGGCCAGACGGCAGACCCTGCGGTAGGCGCGGGACTCCCCCGTCAGCGCAGGTGCCAGCGCCGGCGCCTGGATGTTGCCAAGGCGCTCGAACAGGCTGACCAGTCCCGCCTCCTTGGCCGCCAGTTGATCTCCCTCTCCCAGGTGCTGGGCACTGCAACCGCCACACTCGCGATAGTGGTCGCAGAAGGGGGTGACCCGGTTGGCCGCCGGGGTCACCACCTGTTGCAGGGCGGCGTGGGCATAGTGCTTCTTGTCGTCGATGATGCGGGCCTTGATGGCCTCGCCGGGCAGCGCCCCTTCGACGAAGATGGCCTTGCCCTGATGACGGCCGACGCCGACACAGTGGTGATCCAGACGGTCTACCGTAAATTCAATACGTTGGGGCTGGGTGGACTTCTTTTGGGGCTTGAAAAACTGGGCCATAAAACTTGGTGCCTATAGGTGGCTATGTCATGATTGTGGAATCTGCGGCAGACCATTGTCCCACAAGAATAATCGTATGACCAAATACGGCCTGAGGGCCCCAACAGCGGCATCCGCCCCATCGTCCATTCTGACCAAAAGTGGCCCATTGATATGACCGGATACGGCCTGAGACCCCGTACAGCGACAATGACTGTATTGCCTGCCCGACCCCGGTGCCTGCATGCGCCCCGGATCATGGCTTCTCTTGCGAAAGGCGGGTCGGCGGCATGACCAAGTACGGTCTCAGGGCCCGGGTGCTGGCCTTCACCATCTTGCCGACCCTCATCATCGGCGGCCTCATCGCCGGCTATTTCACCTTCCACCGCTATCAGCAGCTGGAAAACAACCTCATCGATCAGGGCATCAACATCATAGAGCCGCTGGCCATCGCCAGCGAATACGGCATGACACAGCACAGCCGCGAATCCCTCAAGCGGCTGATCGGGCTCACCCATCGCAAGAACTCGCCCTTCATCAAGTCCATCGCCGTCTTCACCCAGGAGAACCAGCTGTTCGTGACGTCCAACTACCACAGGGACTTCAGCCAGCTTCGTCTGCCGGACGGCAGCGTCATCCCGGCCCTGACCAGCGTCTCCGTCAACGGCGATGACATCATACTGCGCACCCCCATCCAGGCAGAGACCAGCCTGGACGGCTTCCCGCTGCCAAGCGATCTGGAGCCGCCGGTCATCGGCTACATCTCCATGCAGCTCGCCACGGACAGGGCCATCGTCCTGCAGTACCGCGACGCCTTCTTCGCGGTCATCATCGTGCTCATCGGGCTGGCCATCAGCGCCCTGTTCGGCTTCCGTCTGGTCAAGAGCGTGACCCAGCCCATCACCGACATGGTGCAGGCGGTGCACCGGATCAGGGAGGGGCGACTCGATACCCGGGTCAGCGGCCAGCTCACCGGCGAGCTCGACATGCTGAAAAACGGCATCAACGCCATGGCCAAGGCGCTCTCCGAATATCACGAGGAGATGCAGCAGAACATCGATCAGGCGACGTCGGATCTGCGGGAGACCCTCGAGCAGATCGAGATCCAGAACGTCGAGCTCGACATGGCGAAGAAGCGCGCCCAGGAGGCGGCCAGGGTCAAGTCCGAGTTCCTCGCCAACATGTCCCACGAGCTGCGCACCCCGCTCAACGGGGTCATCGGCTTCACCCGCCAGCTGCTCAAGACCAGTCTGACCCCGAGCCAGACCGACTACATGCAGACCATCGAGAAGTCGGCGCGCAACCTCCTTGGGATCATCAACGACATCCTCGACTTCTCCAAGCTGGAAGCGGGCAAGCTGCAGCTCGAGCACATCCCCTTCAGCCTGCGGGACACCCTCAACGAGACCATGCACCTGCTGGGGCCGAGCGCCCACGACAAGCAGCTCGAACTCTCCCTCCAGGTGGATGCCGCCGTGCCGGACTACCTCACCGGCGACCCCATGCGTCTGCAGCAGGTGCTCACCAACCTCACCGGCAACGCCATCAAGTTCACCGAGCGCGGCAACGTGGACGTGCGTGTCGAGCAGACCGGGGAATCCAGCGGCAACAAGGTGCGCCTGCGGGTGCTGATTCGCGATACCGGCATCGGCATCTCGGAAGAGCAGCAGCGCCAGTTGTTCCAGGCCTTCAACCAGGCAGACTCCTCCATCTCCCGCCGCTATGGGGGCACCGGGCTCGGGCTCGTCATCACCCAGAAACTGGTGCAGCAGATGGGGGGCCAGATCCGCTTCGAATCCGAACTCGGCAAGGGGTCAGTTTTCTCGTTCCACCTGGATCTGGATGTCTCGCCCCTGCCCCAGAGCGAGCGGCTTCCGCTGGATCGCATCCAGGGCAAGCGGGTCTGGCTGCTGGAGCCGGATCCCTTCACTCACGCCTCCCTGCTCGCCCTGCTGGGAGAGTGGCACCTGGATGTGCACTCCCTGACGGTGGACGAGGAGTGGCCCCCGATGAGCAGCCAGGACATGGTGCTCATCGGTAGCAGCACCGTGCACAGCCCGCAGCAGGTGATTGCCCGTCTCGACGGACTGGACGGCCAGCAGAACACCATAGTGCTGCTCAGCAGCCACGAGCCGGCCCTCTACGACGCCATGCTGGCCCACGGCGCCGTCCACTGCCTCTCCAAGCCCATCAACCATCGCAAGTTGCTGCACGCTCTGCTCTCCCCCGAGGCGGTACGCCGTGCCCCCCTGCCCGCGCCGACGCCGCGCAGCGTGCAGGCGGTCAAGGTGCTGGCGGTGGATGACAACGCCGCCAACCTCAAGCTCATCGCAGCCATGCTCAAGGAGATGGTGACCGAGGTGGTGGTGTGCAAGAACGGCAAGGAGGCGGTCAACCTGGCCCAGAGCCAGCCGTTCGACATCATCTTCATGGATATCCAGATGCCCGTCATGGACGGCATCAGCGCCACCCAGGCGATCCGCCACCACTCCCTCAACACCGAGACCCCCATCGTCGCGGTCACCGCCCATGCCATTCCCGGTGAGCGGGAGCGCCTCATTCGCCAGGGCATGGACGACTACCTGGCCAAACCCATCGACGAGGGGATGCTGGCGCAGCTCATCACCGACTTCGCCCACCGGCGGCACCAGAATCACGGGGATCAGCAGATAGACTGGCCCCTCGCCGTGCGTCAGGCCGCCGGCAAGCCGGCCCTCGCCCGGGAGATGCTGACCATGCTGCTGGCCAGCTTCGACGAGGTGGAGCCCATCCTGGCGGCGGCGCTGGAAGGGAGTGCCGACGATGCAGACGTGCTGGCCCAGCTCCACCGCCTCAACGGTGGCTGCGCCTACTCCGGGGTGCCGGGTCTGCAACGCCTGCTCTCCCAGCTCGAGCAGCAGCTGCGCGACGGGGTCGCCGTGAGCGATCTGGAGCCCGAATTGCTGGAGCTGCAGGATGCCCTGGAGCAGGTGAGGCAAGAGGCTCCCCGCTACCTGGCCCTGACCGACTGAGGCGCTTTTTCTGACTGGACAGGCGGCAGGTGGTAACATCTGCGCCGTTTCCACAGGAGTCAACATGACCAACAACGATATTCTACGCCGCCTGCGCTATGCCCTCAGCATCAGCAACGACCAGATGGTCGAGATCTTTGCCAAGGGCAATCTGGCCATCACCCATGCCCAGTTGCACGGCTGGCTGATGAAAGAGGCCGAAGAGGGCGAGGCACAGGAAGCGGGCTTCGCCGCCTGCCCGGACTCGGCACTGAGTCAGTTCCTCGACGGCTTCATCGCCCTGCGCCGCGGTGTGCGGGAAGATGCCCCGCCCCAGGTCATCCCGAACCGGATCAACAACAACCTGATCCTGCGCAAGCTGCGCATCGGCCTCAACTACAAGGAAGAGGAGATGCTGGGCACCCTCAAGCTCGCGAACTTCAACCTCTCCAAGTCCGAGCTGAGCGCCCTGTTCCGCGCCAGGGATCACAAGCACTATCAGGATTGCGGGGATCAGATCCTGCGCAACTTCCTGATTGGCCTCACCGCCAAATACAGGCCCGGGCCCTGATGACCGCCTCCGGCCAGGTGCGAGGCTAAACCATGGGCTGGCGCCGCCGGCTGACTCCACGCCCGTCGGCGAGCGGCGGTGCGTGCCGGTTCGCGGCGCGCTGGTTCTGGTCACTGCCCCTCATCCTGCTGCTCGGCGCCTGCCAGCCTGCGCCCTATCGGCTCAATCAGGATCATCAGAGCGCCAGCCAGAACGAGCGCATCGCCTTTCTCATCCTGCACTACACGGATGAAGAGGATGCCCGCTCCCTGCGCCTGCTGACCGAGCCGGAGCACAAGGTGAGCGCCCACTACCTGATCCCCCGCGACACCGACGAGCAACCGTTCCCGGTCTACCAGCTGGTGCCCGACAGCCAGCGGGCCTGGCACGCCGGACGCAGTCGCTGGCATCACTACGCCGGGCTCAACGCCAGTTCGCTCGGTATCGAGATAGTGAATCTCGGGTATGACGAGAAAGACGCGGCCCTGCCCGCCCATCTGAGACACTGGCAACCCTATCCCCCTGCCCAGATCGCCGCCCTCGGCGCCCTCGCCCGGGATCTGATCGAACGCTACCAGATCCCCCCCACCCAGGTGCTGGCCCACAGCGACGTCGCCCCCGAGCGCAAGCAGGATCCCGGCCCCCGGTTCCCCTGGCGCGAACTCGCCCTGCGCTACGGTGTCGGCGCCTGGCCCGACGAGGCCCGGGTGGCCGAGCTGCGCCAGACGCAGCTCAATCCTTGGGATGCGCTGCAATGGCAGCAGCAGCTTGCCCGTTACGGCTACGGCCTACCCCAGCACGGCGCCTGGGATGAGCAGAGCCGCGCCGCCCTGCGCGCCTTCCAGCTTCACTTTCGCCCTGCCCTGGTCACCGGCGAGCCGGATGCCGAGTGCCAGGCCATCCTCACCGCCCTGCTGGAGCGCTACTTCCCGGAACCAGGCTGAGGCGCCCCTTCCCTTTCGCCCTCTGCACACGGATGCCCGGCCCCATGCCAGATGAGCTCGGGGTTCACCCCGCCTTCCACTCCTGAAAACCACAAGGGACGCCGAAGCGTCCCTTGTGGTTTTCATACCTGCGAAGCGGCATCAGATCCCCTGACGGGCTTCCTGCATCAGCGCACGCATGTCGCTGACCGCCTTGGCCAGACCGTCGAAGGCGGCGCGGCCGATGATGGCGTGACCGATGTTGAGCTCATAGAGCTCGGGGATGGCGGCGATGGCCTTGACGTTGTGGTAATGCAGACCGTGGCCCGCATTGACCTTCAAGCCCTTGCCAGCGGCGTAGGAAGCACCGGCGGCGATGCGCTTGAACTCGGCGTTGCGCTCGGCATCCGTGGTGGCATCGGCGTAGCGGCCGGTGTGGATCTCGATGAAGGGAGCACCGCTCGCGGCGGCCGCATCGATCTGCAGCGGATCCGCATCGATAAAGAGCGACACTTGGGCGCCCACGGCGGCCAGGCGGGTCACCGCATCGGTCACCTTGTCCAGCTGGCTCGCCACGTCCAGACCACCCTCGGTGGTCACCTCGGTGCGCTTCTCCGGCACCAGGCAGACGAAGTGGGGCTTGATGCGGCAGGCGATGCCGATCATCTCCTCGGTCACCGCCATCTCCAGGTTCATCCTGGTCTGTATGGTCTGGCGCAGGATCTCCACGTCCCGGTCGGTGATGTGGCGGCGATCTTCCCGCAGGTGGACCGTGATGCCATCGGCACCGGCCTGCTCGGCCACGAAGGCGGCCTGTACCGGATCCGGATACTGGGTGCCGCGGGCGTTGCGCAGGGTGGCGATATGGTCGATGTTCACACCCAGGTAGATCTCGCTCATTGCTTACTCCTTGATACAGGTCATCTGTGAATGCCGGAGCGGGTGGAGCCCGCCCCTCTGTCCATGTGCCGCCGCAGGCCGGTTATGGCCACGGCGACAGCATTATTGTTCATGAAAGGCGATGTCATAAACACAAAACATCACCAGATAATAAAAATCAGCTTGAAACACTGCCTTTTCGCTTCAAAAAGAGCTCCCTGCTCTTCAGTTGACGCTTGCCGAGATAGGGCTGCAGCGCCAGCCGGCTGAAACGCTTGGCCGCCTGCAGCAAGGGAGGCGTGTCGAAACGCCCCTCGGCGAAGGCCAGCAGGTGGGCACCGAGGAACAGGGTACGGGGATCCGGCGCCCGCTCGCAAGCGACAAAGCCGAGCTCCCGCTCGAAGCCGTAGAGCAGGGTAGGGTCGATGGGGGAGTCGTCGTCCGCGGCATATTCGAAGTCCACCGCGTAGCCCAGGGCCTGCAGCAGCAGGAACTCGAAGCGGCGCAGGGGCAGCTCCGGGGTCTCGCCGTCCGCCAGGGCCATGATGGCACGGGCATAGGCGTCGAACACCTCGGGGAAGGGGGTGTGCGCTTCCAGCAGGTAGTAGACCAGCTCGTTGAGATAGAGGCCGTAGAAGAGGCGATCCCCGCCGAGGCGCAACGAGTGATCCGGGCACTCCACCTGGGTGAGGTTCTTGAGATCCCCCTTGCCGCGCCAGGCAATGGTGAGCAGGGTGAAGGGCTGAAGCAGCCCCTTCAGAGAGGAGCGTGGCCCGCGGGAACCGCGAGCCACCAGGGTGAATCGACCGCTATCCTGGGTGAAGACCTCGACCAGCTGGCTGGTCTCCCGATAGGGCCGACTGTGGATGACGAAAGCCGGGGTCAGCAATCAGTCGTCGCCATACCCGAGGCTGCGCAGGGCCCGCTCGTCGTCGGCCCAGCCGGACTTGACCTTGACCCACAGTTCGAGATGCACCTTGTTCTGGAACAGCCGTTCCATGTCGATGCGCGCCTCTGTGCCGATGGTCTTGATCTTCTCGCCCTTGTTGCCGATGACCATCTTCTTCTGGCCTTCGCGCTCCACCAGGATGAGCCCGTGGATGTGGTAAAGACCGTTTTCCTCGACCTTGAAGCGCTCGATCTCCACCGTCACCGAATAGGGCAGCTCCTCGCCGGTGAAGCGCATCAGCTTCTCGCGGATGATCTCGGAGGCCATGAAGCGGGAAGAGCGGTCGGTCACGTAATCTTCCGGGAAGAAGTGGACGTTCTCCGGCAGCAGATCCTTGGCCCACTCGCGGATCTTCTCCACGTTGGTGCCCTTCTCGGCACTGATGGGCAGGATGTGGGCAAAGTTCATCTGCTGTCCCAGCCACTCGAGGTGCGGCAGCAGATCCTCTTTCTCCTTGACGTTGTCGATCTTGTTGACCGCCAGCACCACGGGGCACTTGAGGTGGCGCAGCTTGCCCAGCACCATCTCGTCATCCTTGGTCCAGTGGGTGCCGTCCACCACGAACACCACCATGGCCACGTCCCCCAGGGAACTGGTGGCGGCGCGGTTCATCAGGCGGTTGATGGCCCGCTTCTCCTCGATGTGCAGACCCGGGGTATCCACATAGATGGTCTGATGGTTCTCCTCGGTGTCGATCCCCAGGATCCGGTGACGGGTAGTCTGGGGCTTCTTCGAGGTGATGCTGACCTTCTGGCCGAGCAACTTGTTGAGCAGGGTGGACTTGCCCACGTTGGGGCGGCCCACGATGGCGACAAAGCCGCAATAGGTGGTATCTGTCATGACCGCGTTCCCAATGCTGATGGAGTGAAATGAGCGCACAGTGCCGGATCCGTCATGGTGCTCATGACAGCCGTTCCAGTGCTTGCTGCGCCGCGGCCTGTTCGGCCTTGCGGCGGCTGGAGCCGATCCCGACCAGGGGGCCATCCAGCCCATCCACTTCGCACTGGACGGTGAACTCCTGGTTGTGGGCCTCGCCCTTGACGTTGGTCACCGTGTAGGTCGGCAGGGATTTGCGGCTGCCCTGAAGGATCTCTTGCAGACGGGTCTTGGGATCCTTCTGTTCGATCCCGGGCTTGATCTCGCCAAGGCGGCTGGCATACCAGCCGAGCAGGAGGCTGCGCACCCGCTCCAGATCCGTGTCCAGATAGATGGCGCCGATCACCGCCTCGACGGTGTCGGCCAGGATGGACTCGCGGCGAAAACCGCCGCTTTTCAGCTCCCCCGGCCCCAGGATCAGGTGATCCCCGAGGTCGAATTCCCGGCCCAGCTCGGCCAGCGTCTTCTCGCGCACCAGGGTGGCGCGCATACGGCTGAGATCCCCTTCCGCCGCCTGCGGGAAGCGGTGGAAGAGGTCATCGGCAATCACCAGACTCAGGATGGAGTCCCCCAGAAATTCCAGGCGCTCGTTGTGACGGGACCCTGCGCTGCGATGAGTCAGAGCCCGGGTCAGCAGCTCAGGATCCTGAAAGACATGCCCGAGACGGGACTGCAGTCTGTTCATCTTGATATTCATTTACTTGATTCCGCCAATGCGGTTGAAGCGCACACCGGTCGGCACCCAGCTCGGCAAGCTGGACCCTTCCTCGCGCTCGAATTCGAAACTGATCCAGATGGCGACCGCCTTGCCCACCAGGTTCTGCTCGGGCACGAAACCCCAGAAACGGCTGTCGGTGCTGTTGTCGCGGTTGTCACCCATCACGAAATAGTGGCCTTCCGGCACCACCCACTCGTCGGGGTAGGTGCCGGGCTGGCGATAGTAGCGGTCCACCAGGTCCGGCATCAGCGGGTTGCGCAAGGTCTCGTGGGAGACATCACCCAGCTGTTCGGTGTAGCGATCCAGCGGGATCCCCATCTGGCTGAACTCGCCGCGCTGCTCGAACTTGACGTCCAGCTTCTGGAAGCCGGGGCACGTTTTCCCTTCCTGCTCATCGCACTTGGGCCGGATCATCAGCTCCTTGTTGCGATAGATGACCCGATCGCCGGGCATGCCGACCACCCGCTTGATGTAGTCCACCCGGGTATCCAGCGGATACTTGAAGACCACCACATCACCGCGCTTCGGCTCGCCGGTCTCGAGGAACTTGGTGTTGGTCACCGGGTCCTTGAGGCCGTAGGCAAACTTCTCCACCAGGATGAAGTCGCCCACCAGCAGGGTCGGCATCATGGAGCCGGACGGGATCTGGAACGGCTCGAAGATGAAGGAGCGCAGGATCAGCACCAGCGCGATCACCGGGAAAACCCCGCCGGTCTGTTCGATCCAGACCGGCATGGGGGCCACCTTGGCCAGTGTCTTCTCGTCCACATCCGGACCGGCATTGGCACGGGCGGCGGCAATCTTGGCCGCCCGCTGCTTGGCCCAGACCAGCTTGTCGAGCGTCCAGATGATGCCGGTCAGCAGGGTGACGACGACGAGGATCAGGGAAAAGGTGCTTGCCATCGATTAATCCTTTCCGACGTGGAGAATGGCGAGGAAGGCCTCTTGTGGCACGTCCACACGGCCCAGGGACTTCATCCGCTTCTTGCCTTCTTTCTGCTTGTTCAACAGCTTCTTCTTCCGGCTCACGTCACCACCGTAGCACTTGGCGGTGACGTCTTTACGCAATGCCTTGACGGTGCTGCGGGCGATGATCTGGTTGCCGATGGCGGCCTGAATGGCGATGTCGAACATCTGGCGCGGGATCAGCTCACGCATCTTCTCCACCACCTGGCGACCGCGATACTGGGCGTTCTCCTTGTGGGTGATGATGGCCAGGGCGTCGACCCGCTCGCCGTTGATCATGATGTCCAGACGGACCATGTCGGAGGTTTCGAAGCGCTTGAAGCCGTAGTCCAGGGAGGCGTAGCCGCGACTGGTGGACTTCAGACGGTCGAAGAAGTCGAGCACCACTTCCGCCATCGGGATCTCGTAGGTCAGCGCCACCTGCTTGCCGTGGTAGACCATGTTGGTCTGTACGCCGCGCTTCTCGATGCAGAGGGTGATGACGTTGCCCATGTACTCCTGCGGCAGCAGGATGTGACACTCGGCGATGGGCTCGCGCATCTCCTTGATGTTGTTGATGGCGGGCATCTGGGCCGGGCTGTCGATGTGGATGGTGGAGCCATCGTTCAGCTCGATCTCGTAGACCACGGTCGGCGCAGTGGTGATGAGATCCAGATCGTATTCACGCTCCAGACGCTCCTGGATGATCTCCATGTGCAGCATCCCAAGGAAGCCGCAACGGAAGCCGAAGCCCAGTGCCGTGGAACTCTCCGGTTCGTAGAACAGGGAGGCGTCGTTGAGGGAGAGCTTCTCCAGCGCATCGCGGAAGGACTCGTAGTCATCGCTGGAGATGGGGAACAGGCCCGCATAGACCTGGGGCTTCACCTTCTTGAAGCCGGCCAGCGCCTTCTCGGCACCGTGCTTGGCCAGGGTCAGGGTATCCCCCACCGGCGCACCGTGGATATCCTTGATGCCGCAGACGACCCAACCTACCTCGCCACAACCCAGGCCGTCGGTGTCCACCTGCTTCGGCGTGAAGATACCGATGCGATCCACGCCCCATACCTGACCGGTGCTCATCACCTTGATCTTGTCGTTCTTCTTCAGGGAACCGTTCTTGATCCGCACGAGCGACACGACCCCGAGGTAGGAGTCGAACCAGGAGTCGATGATCAGCGCCTGCAGCGGCGCCTCCGGATCCCCTTCCGGGGACGGGATCTTGGCGACGATCTCTTCCAGCACCAGATCGACACCGAGGCCGGTCTTGGCGGAGCAGCGCACCGCGTCCACCGCGTCGATGCCGACGATGTCCTCGATCTCCTCGGCAACCCGCTCGGGCTCTGCGGCCGGCAGGTCAATCTTGTTCAGCACCGGCACCACTTCCAGATCCATTTCCATGGCGGTGTAGCAGTTGGCCAGAGTCTGTGCCTCAACCCCCTGACCGGCATCCACCACCAGCAGTGCCCCTTCACAGGCAGCCAGGGAGCGAGAAACCTCGTAGGAGAAATCCACGTGGCCCGGGGTGTCGATAAAGTTCAGCTGATAGGTGTTACCGTCTTGTGCCTGGTAGTTCAGGGTCACACTCTGTGCCTTGATGGTAATGCCGCGCTCGCGCTCCAGATCCATGGAGTCCAGCACCTGGGCCTGCATCTCGCGATCGGACAGGCCGCCGCAAGTCTGGATCAGACGGTCCGACAGGGTCGACTTACCGTGGTCGATGTGCGCAATAATCGAAAAGTTACGAATGTGTTTCATCGAGCAAGAATCACTCAAAATTAAGTTAGGGTCGGATATGAGGGCAGGATTTTACTGGATAACCCGGTCGACGGCCAATCTTTAGTCGGCGGGCCCCACAAATAGCGCCTTGTCTGGCGGGCGTTGGGCACCTGGATGCCCTCCGCCAGACCCGGCCCCTCAAGAGAGATGACGGGTATTGAGCACCACCCCGAGCATGCGGGGACCGTATTCCCCCTGCTCGAGCCGGTCAGAAAAGTAACGAACCAGTAAAAATCCGATGGCGCCGCCCAGCAGACAGCAGAGGATGGTCACCCCCTCTCCCGCCGACAAGAGCGGCACCAGCCAGAGCTGGCCGAGCAGGGCGCCCAGCAGCAGACAGAAGAGCGGCAGCACGTACACCAGGGCCGCACCGCGCAGGATGCTGGCCTGAGGGATGCCCAGGCGGATCTGCTGGCCCACCGCCACATCGCCGGTGAGGGCGACCCGCAGCCGCTGCGCCTTCATGGGAAAGGCCTTGGCGACGGTGCCGGTCCCGCAGCTGGATTGTTGGTGGCAACCGCTGCAGGCGGATCGCCGCTCGCACTCCACCCAGGCGTGATTGCCGTCGATGGCCACTACTGTGGCCAGCTCTTCACTCATGTTACTCACCTGATGACTCCTCACAGGGGGCGGTGGATGCACCGGATCTCAGCACGGAGGCACCCTCAGGGCAAGTCTCACGGCAAAGACTCACTGCACCGCCTCGTTGCGGGCCAGTGGCTGCACGGCCTCAGCGATGCGCTTGGCGGTTTCGGCGGGCACCTCGCCCACCACGGTGATCTCTACCCCGACCTCGTTGACGAAGCTCACCAGCGAGGTGGCCCCCTGGCGAATCAACTGCTGGCGCACCGCCTGCTTGGGATCGACCCGGGAAACGTAGACGGAGAGATCCACCAGCCCGTCGGAGAGCATCATGTAATCCACCGGCAGACTGGTGCTGACCAGCTGATGCCGATCCTGAGAGAGCACCTTGAAGCCATCGGGCAACCAGGTCAGGTGCCAGTTGAGGGTCTGCTGGGGAGCGGGATAGGCATCTTCCAGCGCCAGCGCATCCGGCAGCTTGCTGCGTGCCAGGGTGACCAGCCAGGGGGCCGGCGCAGATTGCCTGTCCAGATCCACCCCCAGCACCTGTTCCACCAGATTGCCCTCTCGATCCACCATGTCCACCCGCAGCAGCAGATGGCTCTGTTCGTCAATCCAGAGCACGAAGCCGTACTTGTCCGCCTCCTTGGGCACCAGCCGCACCACTTGTGCCACCAGGCCGGCCACCCGGCTGCGGCCCGCCAGCACGGGGTCATAGCTCTCCATCACCCGGGGCAGCGGCATCCTCACCAGGCTCGACCAGACCCCGGGGAAACGCGCCCCCTTGAGGGTGTAGGGTTCATGGGTGTTTTCGAAGAAGGTGTATTCGTTCTGGCGTTGCAGGAACTCCACCGCCTTGCCGTCGAGATAGCTCAGGTGAGCCACCTCCTTGCCATCGATGATCCCGTGGCTGAAACGGATAGGCTCGAGGCGCCCCTGGCGGGCCTTGACCATGGACAATTCGAAGTTTTGTTGCGAAACGGCACTCTGCATCTGCTGCAACAAGGCCTCGGCCGACAGATCGTCGGCCGAGGCCTTGGCACAAATCAACAGGAGAGAGGCCAGCAGGATACGGCTGGACTGGCGCACGATCTGATCCCTAAAAATGCGTTATTCCTGAATCTGCTTGTCTTGCAGCAGACGCTGTTGCAGTTGATGGTCGCGCAGGAAGGCATTGATGCGCTCGCGCTGCTCCTGCATCTGCTGCTCGCTCAGACCTTGCTGACGCACACCGGTCCGGCTGCCATCCTGGGGATAGTGCACGCTCACCGGCGCAGCACTGCCACCCACGGGTATGGTATTGAGCACCGGGCTGCTCGGCACACCATCCTTGCCCTGGTACTGCTGCACGCCGAAGATGACGGCGGCAGCCACGGAGGCGGCAATGGCATACTGCCCCACTTGCTGGCCAAAGCGGCGAACGAAGGGGATCACCTTGCCGGCGGGCTGCACCTGGGGCGCAGCAGGCTGTGCCGGCTTGGGCGCCAGTATGGCGGGTTCATCCTCCAGCGCCAGCATGATGCTGTCGCTGAGATCCAGTTGCAGATTGACCGGCAGGTCACCCCGCATGGCATCACCGATCAGATGGTAACGCGACCAGGTATCCTGCAGAGCGGGATCCGTTCCCAGCTCGTTCAGTACCTCGATTTCGCTGAGGTCGCCATCCATCAGGGCTGAAAGTTGCTCTTTATTTGCCATAAGTTTGCCTGTCTTTCCCCAGTTAATGCTCGATCAGAGGTTGCAGCTTTTTATCGATTGCTTCCCTCGCCCGGAAGATGCGGGATCTCACCGTACCCACCGGACAATCCATGATCTCCGCAATCTCCTCGTAGCTCAGCCCTTCCATTTCACGAAGGGTGATCGCCGTTCTCAAATCTTCTGGCAAGGCTTCTATGGCGGTAAACACAGTACGCTTGATCTCGTCGGTCAGCGCCAGGTTTTCCGGGGTGGCCACCTCTTGCAGGGCTTCACCACCACCATAATATTCAGCCTCGTCCGCTTCGACATCACTGCTGGGCGGTCTGCGCCCCTGTGACGTCAGGTAGTTTTTGGCCGTGTTGACGGCGATCCGGTACAACCAGGTGTAAAACGCGCTCTCACCACGGAATGTCGGCAACGCACGGTAGGCCTTGATGAATGCCTCCTGCGCCACATCCGGTACATCGCCCGGATTGTTGACATACCTGGCCACCAGGTTGACCACCTTGTGCTGGTACTTGCGTACCAACAGGTTGAATGCATTTTTATCGCCACGCTGGACCCGTTCAACCAGCTGTTCGTCCAGTAGATTCTGGTCGCTCATCAGAGCCGTAAAACCCCCATCAGGTTATCGTTTTTCTTTTCCGGCCCCTTCTAAGCGCACAAGTTCAGACAGGAGGAATCAGGGAAAGTTCGCTTGCATTGAAAAAAATGTGATGCGGGCTGCATCACAACCCCCCTTGGGCTACCATGGGGCCAGTTCTTAATCCAGGCCAATGATACTTATGAAAGCAAGTGTTGAATACCTTTGCGACGTACTCATCATTGGCAGCGGTGCCGCCGGTCTGTCCCTCGCGTTGCGATTGGCAGACCAGGCCAAAGTCCTGGTTCTGAGCAAGGGGCCCATCAGTGAGGGGGCCACTCTCTATGCGCAAGGAGGCATCGCTGCCGTGTTCGACGAGACCGACAGCATCGAATCCCACGTGAGCGACACGCTCAACGCCGGCGCCGGGTTGTGCGACCCGGCAGTGGTGGAGTTCACCGCCCGCAACGCCCGCGACTCCATCCAGTGGCTCATTCAGCAGGGAGTCCCCTTCGATCAGGAAGAGGATGCCGAGGGGGAATCCCACTATCACCTGACCCGGGAAGGGGGCCACAGCCATCGCCGCATCTTCCACGCGGCCGACGCCACCGGCAAGGCGGTGCAGCTCACCCTGATCGACCAGGTGCGCGCCCACCCCAACATCCAGCTGATGGAGCGCTTCAACGCGGTCGATCTCATCACCACCCGCAAGCTGGGTCTGCCGGGCAACAAGGTACTGGGAGCCTATGTCTGGAATCGCAACGCCGAGCAGGTCGAGGTGATCCGCGCCCGCTTCGTGGCGCTGGCCACCGGCGGGGCCTCCAAGGTATACCAGTACACCTCCAACCCCGATGTAAGCTCTGGCGACGGCATCGCCATGGCATGGCGCGCCGGCTGCCGGGTGGCGAACCTGGAGTTCAACCAGTTCCACCCCACCAGCCTGTTCCACCCGGACGACCCCAACTTCCTGCTGACCGAGGCCCTGCGCGGCGAAGGGGCCTACCTGCGCCGTCCCGACGGCAGCCGCTTCATGCCGGAGTTTGACGAGCGGGCCGAGCTGGCCCCGCGGGACATCGTCGCCCGCGCCATCGACCACGAGATGAAGCGCCTCGGGGCGGATTGCATGTATCTGGACATCAGCCACAAGCCGGCGGATTTCATCATCAAGCACTTCCCGACCATTTATGAGCGCTGCCTCGCGGTCGGTATCGACATCACCAGGGAGGCGATGCCCATCGTCCCGGCGGCCCACTACACCTGTGGCGGCGTGATGATCGACAACAACGGCCAGACCGACATCCCCGGCCTCTATGCCATCGGCGAGGTGACCTATACCGGGTTGCACGGCGCCAATCGCATGGCCTCCAACTCCCTGCTCGAATGCGTGGTCTATGCCCATCAGGCGGGAGCCGACATCCTGGCCAAGCTGCCCACCAGCGTGGCGCCCCCCAGCCTGCCGGCCTGGGACGAGAGCCAGGTGGATGACTCGGACGAGCAGGTGGTGATCCAGCACAACTGGCACGAACTGCGGCTGATGATGTGGGACTACGTGGGCATAGTGCGCACCAACAAGCGCCTGGCCCGGGCCAAGCGTCGCATCGATCTGCTCAAGCAGGAGGTGCAGGAGTACTACGCCAACTTCCGGGTCTCCAACAACCTGCTGGAGCTGCGCAACCTGTTGCAGGTGGCCGAGCTCATCGTCAACTGCGCCCTGGAGCGCAAGGAGTCTCGCGGTCTGCACTACAACCTGGATTATCCGGACATGCAGCCAGACTCCAAGCCGACCGTGCTGACCCCGGATCGGGAATGACGCCGGATCAGGAATAAGGCCGTTGCGTTCGATTCGGGCGTATGCCCTCCCCCAGATGACCCCGCCCAGGCGGGGTCATCTGCTATGAGCGGCAGATGTGGCAGGTAGAGAGAGACGCCCCTAGCGGACAGCGAGGTGGATGGCGCGGGCCAGGGTGCGGTAGTGTGCAGGGGCCAGGGCATCGGAGAAGAGCCAGAGCTGCCCCTCGGAGCCCTCCACCGTCTTCAGCCGCAACCAGAGCACCCCGGGCAGGATGCGGCTGCGGGGATCCAGCCGATGGCGCCCCCCTTGCCACTCGAGCCACTCCCCATCCCAGACGAGCACGCCGCTCGCCGCCGGATGGCGGCGCAACGCGCGCCACAGACTCAGCCCCCAGACAGGGAGGAACAGCCCCCATTGCCAGCCCTGGATCAGGCTGGCGACGGGCAAGAGCAGCAACAGAAACAGGATGCACAGCAGCAGACGCTGCTGGCGGGAGGCGATCACGGGCATCACTGCCCGCTGGGGAGACGCGAGGCTGGCCATGAGGGGTGGCGGTCGCGAGTCGGGCTCAGCGCAGGCTGTCGTGGCGGGCCTGGTTGCGCTCGAGGATCAGGGGGATCATGGCGGCAAAAGCGGGATCCTCGGGCACGCCGTGACCCATGCACCAGCGGAACAGCTCGGGATCCTCGCACTCCAGCAGGCGGATGAAGGTGCGCTGTTCGGCCTCGCCGAGGCCATCGAACTCGTGCTCAAAGAAGGGCATAAAGATCACATCCAGCTCGAGCATGCCGCGACGGCAGGCCCACTTCAGGCGGGACTTCTCACTTGGGTTCAACATGGAACTCTCCTTACAAAGACCGGGGAATGGTAGCAGCAGGATTTTCCGGCTGACAAACATTCCTTACGTCTTTACCATGCAGGTCACATACTTTCTGTCTCTGGAATCCCATCGTGAGCCTGCCGACCCCTCTTCTTCCTGCCGAGCCGACCCTGTTTTCCCTGACCAATCTGGCCATCACCCGCCTCGGCGGCCCGGATCGCGCCAAGTATCTGCAAGGTCAGGTCACCTGCGACGTCAACGCCCTTCAACCGGGCCAGAGCACCCTCGGCGGCCACTGCGATCCCAAGGGCAAGCTGTGGAGCGATTTTCGCCTGCTCTGCCTGGAAGACAGCCTGCTGATGCTGACCAAGCCCTCGGTGCTGGCCCGCCAGCTGCCGGAGCTCAAGAAGTTTGCGATCTTTGCCAAGGTCGAGATCGGCGAGTTTCAGGGCAGCCTGACCGGACTGGCCGGTCAGGGGACGGACGACTGGATGGCACAGCACTTCGCGCTGACCGGCACCGGTCTGGTGGAGGGCGGCATGGCAGTCAGGGTGGAGGCGGACCGCTGGCTGCTGGCGAGCACATCCCCGCTGGCCCTGAACCTGCCGGTGGGCGACGAAGGACTCTGGTGGGGGCTGGAAATCAAAGCCGGTCTCCCCCATCTGGAAGCTGTCCATCAGGGGGAATACATCCCCCAGATGCTGAACCTGCAAGCTCTTGATGGCATCAGCTTCAACAAGGGCTGCTACATGGGGCAGGAGACGGTGGCGCGCGCCAAGTATCGCGGCGCCAACAACCGCGCCCTCTTCGTGCTGAGCGGCACTGCCGCAACGCAGGTGGCCAGCGGTGACACCCTGGAGATCCAGCTCGGTGACAACTGGCGCCGCAGCGGTCTGGTGCTCAACGCCTGGCAGCAGCAGGGTCAGGTGTGGCTCACCGCCGTGCTGCCCAAGGACACCGAGGCCGACGCCCGCTTCCGCCTCAAGCTGGAAGAGGGCTCCAGCCTCGGTCTGCAACCCCTGCCCTACGCGTTGATCGACTGAATCCCCCCTAGCGAGGCACCCGCGCCAGCAGTGCCTCCTGCAACCAGCGCCCCGCCTGCCCGAGCGGGCGGGCGCGATACCACTGCAACTCCAGCGCCAGTTCCGCCTCGGCGATGAAGTCCGGCTTGAGCACCACCAGCTCCCCCCGCGCCAGGGGCCGGTGCAGCAGAAACTCGGGCACCGCCGCCCATCCCAGCCCCAGTTTCACCAGCTCCAGGATCCCGAGATCCCCCTCCACCCACCACACTTGCGCCGAGAGGCGGAAGCGATGGCGCTCCGTCCCCTCCCGCCGTCCGGTCACCATCAACTGGCGAGCCCCTTGCAGGTCACTCTCCTTCAACGGCGTCTTGTGGGCCAGGGGGTGATCCGGAGAGACCACCAGGGGCATGGTGACCGTCCCCAGGGAGCGGGAGACCAGCTCCCGCTCGGGGTGCGCCTTCTGGTAGCTGATGCCGAGCTGGGCACGGCCGCTCTTGAGCAGCTCGGTCACGTCTTCCATCAGCGGGAACAACAGCTCCAGCTCCACCGCCGGGTAGCGGCTGGCGAACTCCTCCAGCAGGGAGCCAAGCCAGGGCAGGTGGGAGTCATCGTCGATGGCCAGGGTGAGGCGCGACTCGACGCCGTTGGCCAGCTCGCCGGCGATGGCCTGCAGTCGCTCGCTCTGGGCCAGCAGCACCCCCGCCTCCTGACAGATGCGGGCACCCGCCTCGGTCAGCACGGGATAGCGGCCGCTGCGATCGAACAGCGCAAGGCCGAGATCGATCTCCAGGTTGGCGATGGCGGCACTCACCACCGACTGGGCCTTGCCCAGCCTGCGCGCCGCCGCCGAGAACGACCCGGTCTCGGCCGTCGCCAGCAATGCCTTGAAGTGTTCCAGTGAAGGGGTCATGAGCCTGCTCCGCCGTGCTGTTGTGTCGTCACATCTATCTATTTTAGCGATAGATACCAACGTGAATCTATCCGCTTTTGGCGATACATTGCCGCCATTCCCTGACCAAAGAGAGAGACAGACCATGCGTACGACCCGTGACCGCCTGCGCCACGCCATCGGCTTCGAATTGATTGGCCTGCTGATCGCCGCCCCGCTGGCCAGCTGGGTGACCGGCGTCGGGCTCAACCACATGGGCCCCCTGGCCCTGTTCTTCTCGGTGGTCGCCACCGTCTGGAACTATGTCTACAACATCGGGGTGGACAAGCTGCTGCTGCGCTATCAGGGCCACACCCACAAGGCGCTGTGGCAGCGGGTGCTGCATACCTTGGGTTTCGAGGGGGGCTTGCTGATCGTCGCCCTGCCGGTGATGGCCTGGTGGCTCGACATCGGCCTGCTGGAGGCGCTGGTGCTGGATATGGGCTTCGTGCTCTTCTACCTGGTCTATGCCTTCGTCTACAACTGGAGCTACGACAAGGTGTTCCCCATTCCCATGGGACAGGTGCAGAAGGCGCTGGGATAAGCGATTCGAGGGGTAAGGGCGAGGCACCATCATGCGATGGCATGATGGTGCTGAAGAGGGCCTCGCGGGGTCAGGCCTGGGCCTTGACCTCTTCCGGCGGGGCATCGTCCTGCCTGGTTTCCTGGCGCATCATGGCTTCGAGGTCGCTCTGGTACTGGTTCAGCATGCGCTGGGCCGCCACCATGTCCCCCTTGTGCAGGCGCTCGAACAGATGATGCTGCACCACGCCGTTGAGGTACTCCACCGTGATGGGTTGCTCCAACGCCGACAACAGCTCCTCTTTTTCCAGCTCCGCATTGATCTCGTCGACACTGGTACGCAGCAGACCGGCCAGTTGCACCAGCATGCGGCGCTCCCCTTCACGCAACAGGCTCAACATGCGGTTTCTCTGCTGCTCATTCTGTTGGGTCATACATTTCCTTACGTAGAATTGGAACAAGCCCGCTCATTCTGCCCTGTCCTTTTCACAGCGTCCATCTCGGGCGCATGACTTATTCCGGGTGCGGGGGGCCGGGTGCTATTTGCCCCCCGGCCCGGTATAGTAACGGCTGATCCAGGGGGCCCGTGCGCCCCGTTGCCGAGACCGTCCATCCCTATGACCGACGCCATTCTGGTGCTCTGCACCTGCCCCGACGAGACCAGTGCAGACCGCCTCTGCGAGCAGCTGCTCGACCAGCGCCTCGCCGCCTGCATCAACCAGCTGCCCGGGGTTACCTCCGTCTATCGCTGGCAGGGCAAGACGGAACGAACCCGGGAGATCCAGCTCGTCATCAAGAGTCGGGCCGCTCTGTTCGAACCCCTGCGCCAGTGCATTCTCGCCCACCATCCCTACGAGGTACCGGAGATCCTGGCGCTCCCCGCAAGCCAGGGCCACCCTGCCTATCTCGACTGGTTGACACAGGAGACCTCATGACCGCCTCTCACCCCCTCTCCTTCCTGCTGATGCTGCTGGGCCTGCTCTGCGTCCTGACGACGGCCCCCGCCCGGGCCAGCAGCCAGGATCTGCTCGGCAGCCTCGGCATCGAGACCCAGCCCAGATTCCTCAAGGTGGATCAGGCCTTCGCCCTCGAGAGCGAACAACAGGGTGATCGGCTGCTGCTCCGGATACGCATCGCCGACGGCTACTACCTCTATCGCCACAGCATCCGTGTGAAGGGAGAGAACCTCGCCTTCGACGAGCCCGTCCTGCCCCCCGGCACCGAGCACGAGGATGACTTCTTCGGCAAGAGCCAGGTCTATTACCAGGAGGTGCAGATCCCCGTGGCGCTGACCCGGGTCGGGGACGCGGCCAGCCTCACCCTGAGTTACCAGGGCTGCACCGAGGGACTCTGCTACCCACCCACCGACAAGCGGATCGCCGTCGAGCCCCTCGCCGCCCCCGCCCGGGCGGAAGCGGCGGCCCCCCTTCAGGGCACCGACGTGCCGGGCAGCCAGCAGGACAGGCTGGCGGCCGCCCTCGGCAGCCAGGGGTTCTGGATCAGCGTCGCCGCCTTCTTCGCCCTGGGTCTCGGCCTCGCCTTCACCCCCTGCGTCTTCCCCATGTATCCCATCCTGACCGGGATCATCGCCGGGGCCGGGCATCGCCTCTCCACCCGTCGCGCCTTCCTGCTCTCCTTTGTCTATGTGCAGGGGATGGCGGTCACCTATACCCTGCTCGGGCTCGTCGTCGCCTCGGCGGGCCTGCAATTCCAGGCGGCCCTTCAACACCCCTATGTGCTCATCGGCCTCTCGGTGATGTTCGTGCTGCTCGCCCTCTCCATGTTCGGGCTCTACACCCTGCAACTGCCGAGCAGCCTGCAAACCCGTCTCTCGGGCTTCTCCAACCGCCAGCAGGGCGGATCCGTGGCCGGCGTCGCCATCATGGGCATGATCTCGGGACTGGTCTGCTCCCCCTGCACCACGGCGCCGCTCTCCGGGGCCCTCATCTACGTGGCCCAGAGTGGCGACCTCTGGCTCGGCGGTGCGGCCCTCTATGCCCTCTCCCTGGGCATGGGGCTGCCGCTGCTCTTGCTCGGCACCTCTGGCGGCAAGCTGCTGCCCAGGGCCGGCGCCTGGATGGATGTGATCAAGCAACTCTTCGGCTTTGCGCTGCTGGCGGTACCCATCCTGCTGCTCTCAAGGCTCCTGAGCGACCAGATGTCCACCCTGCTCTGGCTCGGCTGGGGACTGGTGCTGTGCGGTTATCTCTATCACCACAACCAGCATCGCGCCCATTCGGTGGGCAAGAGCCTCGGCGGCTTCGTCCTGCTGCTGGGGATGATGGGCCTTGTGGTGGTGGGCAAGGATCTGCTGCTGCCACCCGAGGGGGCCAATGCCGCCGCCCAGACCCAGGCCCCCCGATTCATCCGCATCAAGACCCTGGACGATCTCAAGGTGCAGCTCGCCGCCGCCCGCGGCAAGCCGGTACTGCTGGATCTCTACGCCGACTGGTGCGTGGCCTGCAAGGAGTTCGAGCACAAGACCTTCAGCGACCCCGATGTGCAGGCGCGCTTCGGCGAGATGGTGCTGCTGCAGGCGGACGTCACCGCCAACGACGACGCCGACGTGGATCTGCTCAACGGCCTCAACGTGCTGGGATTGCCGACCCTCATCTTCTTCGATCGCGATGGCAACGAGGTGAACGGCCAGCGGGTGACCGGCTTCATGGGGCCTGTCGAATTTCTCGGCCAGCTGGACAAGCTGCGCTAGATGGAGCTTCGGCGACTGTCAGCGTTTCACCCAGAGCACAGGGGCTGGCTGGAGGAAGTTGTCATGGCAGCCCCAGCCTACAGCTGGCTGACCGAAAGCAAGGGGCCTGCCCCTGCGGATGCCGAAGAGATACTCAAGGTCTGTCCACCGGGGATGGGGCAAGAGGACAAGTTTGTGCTGGCCGTGCTGGAGGGGGAAGAATTGCTTGGCTGCGTCGATCTCATCCGTGGCTATCCCACACCGGATACCGCCTATCTCGGTCTGCTGCTGTTGAAGGAGTGCAGGCAAGGCCGTGGCATCGGCAGCCAAGTCGTCCTACGGCTCATGGAGATGGCGGCAAACTGGGGTTGCACCAACATGCGGCTCGGGGTCATAGAAACCAACCTGCCAGCCCTGCATTTTTGGACCAAGCACGGCTTCCAGCAAGTAGATCGCAAACAGATCGCCGGGTTCAGCGGCGATACCCTGGTCATGACCTGCATCGTTCGCCGTCCCCTTCCCTCGGACCTGCCATAGACTGCTGATTTTTCTGGCAATCCCTTGTATATGACCGACGCCGTGGCAGAATTTGCCCTTTCCCGTCTCGTTCGTCCGGAGTTTTGATGAAAAAGTGGTTCATCCCCCTGCTGGCCCTCTGGCTTTATGGCTGCAACGCAGGTCCCGGTGAAGAGACCATCCAGAGCCAGGTCACCGCCAGGTTGCAGGCGGGCACAGATGCTGACCTGTTCGACATCCGCGACTTCGCCGTGCTCGGCAAGGAGGAGCGGATGGAGGGGGTCTATCTGGTCAAGGTGAGCTACCAGCTCCACTTCAAGCAGGGACTGGATCAGTTGCAGGTGCTGCACGACGAGGATCTCGTCTATGACAGGGTCGGCCCCTTCCAGCAGGAGATGGGGCTGATGGAGCTCGAGCGCAAATATGGCGACTTTGAGGCAGGCCAGGCCCTGGCGCAGGAGACCCAGGTCTGGATGATGAAGACGGAGCAGGGCTGGCGCCTGGCCGAGCCAGACGCGACGCAGCAGGGATAATCCCGGGCCCCCCCTCCCCCTAGAGCAGATCCTTCAGCCGATACCAGAGCATCCCTAGCGCCAGCAACGGAGAGCGCAGCGCCGGGCCACCCGGGAAGGTCATGTGAGGGACGCGGCTGAAGAGATCGAAGCCCCGGCTCTCCCCCTTGATCGCCTCCGCCACCAGCTTGCCCGCCATGTGGGTGGCATTGAGGCCATGGCCCGAATAGGCCTGGGCATAGAAGACGTTGGGATGCTGCTCGAGGCGGCCTATCTGGGGCAGCCGGTTGGCGCCTATGCCTATCATGCCCCCCCACTGGAACTCGATGGCGGTACCCGCGAGCTCGGGGAAAACCCGCAGCAGCTTGGGCTGCATGAAGGCCTTGATATCGCGGGGGTCACGGCCCGAGTAGTTGCAGGCCCCGCCGAACAGCAGGCGACCGTCCGCCGACAGCCGATAGTAGTCGAGCGCCACATTCTGATCGCACACCGCCATGTTCTGTGGCAGCAAGCGCTGGCGCAGGCGCTTCTCCAGTACCTGGGTGGCGAGAATGTAGGAACCCGCCGGCAGCACCTTGCCCCCGAGATCGGGCTGGAGGTCGCCCAGATAAGCGTTGCAGCCGATCACCAGGTAGTCCGCGCTGACCCGGCCGTGGGCCGTGGTCACCTCGACCCGCTCGCCGTAATCGATGTGGGTCACCCTTGAGTGTTCGAACAGGGAGACCCCGAGACTGGCTGCCGCACGCGCTTCGCCGAGGGCCAGGTTGAGAGGATGCAGGTGACCGGAGCCCATGTCGATCATCCCGCCGATATAGCGATCCGACCCGACCACGGTGTGCATCTCCTCCCGTGCCACCATTTTCAGTGCGTGCCGGTAACCCAGGCTAGCCAGGTGCTCGGCATCCTCCTCGAACCCCCTCAGGTGGCGCGCCTTGGTGGCGAGATCGCAATAGCCCCAGGTGAGATCGCACTCGATATTGAAACGCTCGACCCGCTCGCGCACCAGCTGCACCGCTTCGATCCCCATGAGATCCAGCTCCCGCACGCCCGCTTCGCCAATCCAGCGGGCAAACTGGCTGGTATCGTGGCCGATGCCGCGGATCAGCTGGCCGCCGTTGCGCCCCGACGCTCCCCAGCCAATGCGGTTCGCCTCCAGCAGCACCACCTTGTAGCCGGCATCGGCCAGGTTGATGGCGGTGTTGAGGCCGGTGAAACCGCCACCGATGACGCAGACGTCCGCATCCAGCTCACCACTGAGCTCGGGCCACTGCCGATGGTCGTTGCGAGTGGCCGCGTAATAGGAGGCCGTGTGTTCCTGATGTCCCTGTCTTCCTGTCTGCATGCTCAGCATCCTGCCTGGTTGCATTCGTTTACTAAATTAAACGGGTGTCATCGATAATACTCAGCCCCCCATCCCCAATCCAGCCCGTCAGGATCACAGAAATGCAAAAGGCGCCCCGAAGGGCGCCTTTTCATGCAATCAAGGTGCTGCGAATTACAGTACGTCGATGGCGTTCAGGTCGGAGAAGGCCTTCTCCAGACGCGCGATCATGGAAGTCTGACCGGCACGCAGCCATACGCGCGGATCGTAGAACTTCTTGTTCGGCTTGTCGGCACCTTCCGGGTTGCCCAGCTGGCCTTGCAGGTAGGCTTCGTTGGACTTGTAGAAGTTCAGCACGCCTTCCCAGGTCGCCCACTGGGTGTCGGTGTCGATGTTCATCTTCACCACGCCGTAGGAGATGGATTCGCGGATCTCTTCCAGGGTAGAGCCGGAGCCACCGTGGAACACGAAGTCCAGGGACTTGGCAGGCAGACCGAACTTCTCGGAGACGTACTTCTGGGAGTTGTCCAGGATCTTCGGAGTCAGCTTGACGTTACCCGGCTTGTACACACCGTGCACGTTGCCGAAGGAGGCAGCGATGGTGAAGCGCGGGCTGATCTTGGACAGACGCTCGTAGGCGTAGGCCACGTCTTCCGGCTGGGTGTACAGGGAGGATTGGTCCAGGTGGCTGTTGTCCACGCCGTCTTCTTCACCGCCGGTGCAGCCCAGTTCCAGCTCCAGAGTCATGTTCATCTTGGCCATGCGGGTCAGGTACTCGCAGCAGATGTCGATGTTCTCTTCCAGAGACTCTTCGGACAGATCCAGCATGTGGGAGGAGAACAGCGGCTTGCCGGTTTCGGCAAAGTGCTTCTCGCCCGCGTCCAGCAGACCGTCGATCCACGGCAGCAGCTTCTTGGCGGCGTGGTCGGTGTGCAGGATCACCGGTACACCGTAGGCTTCGGCAACGGCGTGCACGTGCTTGGCACCGGAGATGGCACCCAGGATGGCAGCTTGCTGGCCTTCCAGCTTCAGACCCTTGCCGGCGGTGAACACGGCACCACCGTTGGAGAACTGTACGATAACCGGGGCTTTGACCTTGGCAGCAGCTTCCAGCACGGCGTTCACGGAGTCGGTACCGACGCAGTTGACGGCCGGCAGAGCGAAGCCGTTTTCCTTGGCGATGGCGAACACTTTCTGAACGTCATCACCAGTGATCACGCCGGGTTTTACGAAGTCGAAAATTTTCTTAGACATGTTTAATCGTCCTGTCTCGTATGCCGTTAATAAAAAGTGGGGGGTTCATCATGAACCGGCACAGCGGCCACATGATAAACGAAACGGGAGGCTTTTGCCCCCCGTCCCGGGTCAATTAGGCTTTGGCGCGCTCTTCGAGAATCGCGACAGCCGGCAGTACCTTGCCTTCTACGAACTCCAGGAAGGCGCCGCCGCCGGTGGAGATGTAGGAGACCTTGTCGGCGATGCCGAACTTGTCGATGGCAGCCAGGGTGTCACCACCGCCAGCAATGGAGAAGGCCGGGGAAGCGGCGATGGCTTCGGCGATCACCTTGGTGCCTTCAGCGAACTGGTCGAACTCGAACACACCGACCGGGCCGTTCCACAGGATGGTCTTGGCGTTCATGATGATGTCGGCCAGGGCCTTGGCGGAATCCGGACCGATGTCGAAGATCATGTCGCCGTCAGTCACGTCGGACACGGACTTGATGGTGGCCGGGGTGGATTCGGAGAATTCGCTACCCACAACCACGTCGGTGGTCACCGGAATGTTGGTCTCGGCAGCCAGTTTCTTGGCGGTGTCGATCAGGTCGTGCTCGCACAGGGACTTGCCGACGTTGTGACCGGCAGCAGCGATGAAGGTGTTGGCGATGCCACCACCGACCACCAGCTGGTCAGCGATCTTGGAGAGGGATTCCAGTACGGTCAGCTTGGTGGAGACCTTGGAGCCGCCCACGATGGCAACCATGGGGCGCTCGGGCTTGAGCATGGCTTTGCCCAGGGCTTCCAGTTCACCGGCCAGCAGGGGGCCTGCACAGGCAACCGGCGCGAACTGGGCCACACCGTAGGTGGAGCCTTCGGCACGGTGAGCAGTACCGAACGCATCCATTACAAAGACGTCACACAGGGCGGCGTATTTTTTGGCCAGCTCTTCGGTGTTCTTCTTCTCGCCTTTGTTGAAACGGCAGTTTTCCAGCACAACCAGCTCACCGGCGGCGACGTCTACGCCATCCAGGTAGTCTTTGGCCAGACGAACCGGGCAGGACAGTGCGTCTTTCAGATAGTTGACAACCGGAGCCAGGGAGAATTCTTCGTTGTATTCACCCTCGGTCGGACGACCCAGGTGGGAGGTGATCATCAGCTTGGCGCCCTTTTCCAGAGCCAGCTTGATGGTCGGCAGAGTCGCAACGATACGTGCATCGGAAGTGACCTTGCCGTCTTTTACCGGCACGTTCAGGTCAGCACGGATCAGAACGCGTTTGCCCGCCAGATCCAGGTCGGTCATCTTGATAACAGACATATTCAGTCCTCTATATATTTTCAGGTAATGTTAAAAAAACAGTAACCTTGCGCCCGGTGCAGACTTTCAGCCTGCGGCCATCATGGCCCGGGTGGTATCCAGCATGCGGTTGGCGAAGCCCCATTCGTTATCGCACCACATCAACATCTTGACGAGGTTGGCATCGCTGACCCGGGTCTGGGTACCATCAATGATGCAGGAGTGTGCATCATGATTAAAGTCTACGGAGACCAGTGGCTCTTCCGTGTAGTCCAGAATACCGTGTAATGTACCTCTGGATGCCCGTTGCAGGGCTTGATTTACGTCACTAACTGTCACTTTTTTACGAACAGTAATGCTCAGATCCATGGCGGTTACATTGATGGTGGGTACCCGCACCGCGATCGCCTCGAACTTGCCGGCGAAGTGGGGAAGGATACGTTCCAACCCCTTTGCCAGCTTGGTGTCCACCGGGATGATGGACTGGCTGGCTGCCCGGGTTCTGCGCAAGTCGCCGTGATAGGCATCGATGACTTGCTGATCGTGCATGGCCGAATGAATTGTCGTAATAGTACCACAATTTATCTCGAATTCTCGATGCAATGTTTCGATGACGGGGACCACGCAGTTGGTGGTGCAGGAGGCGTTGGAGACAATCCGCTCCCGCCCGGTCAGCACCAGGTGGTTGACCCCGTAGACGATGGTTGCATCCACGTCCGCGTCCGCCGGATGGGAGAAGAGCACCTTGCCCGCTCCCGCCCCCAGATGCAGCTCGGCATCGGCCCGGGAGCCGAACACCCCGGTGCAGTCCAGCACCACGTCCACTCCCAGCGCCCGCCAAGGCAGCCTGGACGGATCCTTCTCGGCAAACAGGGCGATGAGATCCTCCCCCACCTGCATGCTGTTGCCCGCCAGTTGTACCGGATAGCGGAAGCGGCCGTGACTGGTGTCGAAGCGGGTCAGGTGCACCATGGCCTCGGGGGCCGCCAGCTCGTTGATGGCCACTATCTTGATGGTCTTGTCGCGGCCGCTCTCGTAGAGGGCCCGCAGCACGTTGCGGCCGATGCGGCCATAGCCGTTGATGGCAATCTTGATCATGGAAACGTTGTGTCCTTAGCTGCGACAAAGGGATGGGAGGAAGGGGCGACTCACGAGAGCAGTGCCTCGCGAAAGACGCCGCGGGCCAGCAGTGCGGCACCGAATACCCCGGCGCTGTCCCCCAGGGCCGGCGCTATCATGGGGGTGGCGAAGCGGGGGTTGAACAGGAAGGGCAATACCGTTTCGCGCCCGGCGCGATAGAGGCTCTGCACATTGCCCACGCCGCCACCGATGACGATGACGTCCGGATCGAGAATATTGATCACGTTGGCGAGGGCCTGGCCGAACAACAGGTGCAACCTGTCCATGGTGAGCCTGGCGACATGATCATGGGCACTGGCCGCAGCAATCTGGGCGAGCGAGAGACGGCGTTTGGTCCTGGCCTCGTACCAGGCCTCCAGGGCCGGGCCGCTGATGAGGGTTTCGACGCAGCCGCGCTTGCCGCAGTAGCACTCTGGCCCCTCCGGCAACAGGACGTTGTGCCCCCACTCCCCGGCGATGCCGTGGTGACCGTTGAGGATCTGGCCGTTGATGACGATGCCGGCCCCGACTCCGGTGCCCATGATGATGCCGAACACCACGCGTGCAGAGGGGTGATGCTGGCGCACCGCCCCCAGATGGGTTTCCGCCAGGGCGAAACAGTTGGCGTCGTTGGCGATGAGCACGGGGACGCCCAGCCTGCGCTCAAGATCTTCCTTGAGCGGCTTGCCGTTGAACTCGGTGGTGTTGCTGTTTTTCAGCAGCCCGGTCTGGGGGTCCCGGGCCCCCGGCGTCCCCATGCCGATGAGTGCAGGACGCTGACCGAGTTTGGCGGCACACTCGTCCACCAGTTTGGCGATCTGGCCCAGCATGTGCTGGTAGCCGCCGTGCCGTTCAGTGGGAATGCGGTGGCGCAGCAACACCTCGTCGCCATCGAGCACCACGCACTCGCACTTGGTCCCGCCAAGGTCGATGCCCCAATCCCACGCCCGCTTCTCCATCCAGCCTCCTGCCCCTCAACGACCCCATCCCGGCCACGACGGCCAACATGGGGGTGCAGTGTAACCCGAGCCGCGACCAGGATGCAGCCCCCTGTGTCACGGACAGCAAAACGGGGCCCGCAGGCCCCGTTCATCACGCTGTTTGCCGCCCTCAGCGACCATGGTACCGGGCGGAGAGCTCATGCACCGCGTTGACGAACACGCCGGCATGTTCCGGGTCCACATCCTGATGGATGCCGTGGCCCAGGTTGAAGACATGACCGTTGCCATGACCGAAACCGGCCAGAATGGTGGCGACCTCTTCGCGGATCCGCTCCGGGGTGGCGTAGAGCATGGAGGGGTCCATGTTGCCTTGCAGCGCCACCTTGTCGCCCACCCGGCGTTTGGCGTCCGCGATGTCGGTGGTCCAGTCCAGCCCCAACGCATCGCAGCCGGTGGCGGCGATCTGCTCCAGCCACTGGCCGCCGTTCTTGGTGAACAGGGTGACCGGCACACGGCGGCCCTCATGTTCACGGACCAGGCCATCGACGATCTTGTGCATGTACTGCAGGGAGAAGTCACGGTAATCCCGCGGGGTGAGCACGCCGCCCCAGGTGTCGAATACCATGACCGCCTGGGCACCCGCCTTGATCTGGGCGTTGAGGTAGGCAATCACGCTGTCTGCCAGTTTGTCGAGCAGCAGGTGCAGGGTCTGCGGCTCTGCATACATCATCTGCTTGATCTTGGTGAACGCCTTGGAGCTGCCCCCCTCCACCATGTAGGTGGCCAGGGTCCAGGGGCTGCCGGAGAAGCCGATGAGCGGCACGTCGCCCTTGAGCTCGCGGCGGATGGTGCGCACCGCATTCATCACGTAGCCAAGCTCGTCTTCCGGATCCGGGATGGGCAGGGCCTGCACGTCGGCCATGGAGGTGATCGGGCGCTCGAAGCGCGGGCCTTCCCCGTGCTCGAAGTAGAGGCCCAGCCCCATGGCATCGGGCACGGTCAGGATGTCGGAGAAGAGAATGGCGGCATCGAGTGGATAGCGGCGCAGGGGCTGCAAGGTGACTTCACAGGCCAGCTCGGCGTTGCGACACAGGGACATGAAATCCCCCGCAACGGCGCGGGTCGCCTTGTATTCCGGCAGATAACGGCCAGCCTGACGCATCATCCATACCGGGGTCATGTCCACTTCCTGGCGCAGCAGGGCACGCAGGTATCGATCGTTTTTCAGCTCTTTCATCCCAGTTCCTGAGTCATGTCACGCATAAAATGGCGGACATGATACCACTTTGTGCAAGGCTGAGGGCGCCCCTGACGCCGCACATCGCCGCAGGAGTGCAAAGATGTGAGGGGGCGCATACAAGCGCCCCCGTTTTCCCTCAACGCGCCTCGGCGAGGCACTGTTCGATGAGCCGGCGCGCTATGGTGCCATGAGGGGGCAAGCGCGGCAGCCGGTCAGCCTCAAAGAAACCTGCCGCCACCAGTTCGTCATCCTGCACCCGGATCTCGCCGCTCTCGTAGTCGGCGGTGAAGCCCATCATCAGGCTGTGGGGGAAGGGCCAGGGCTGGCTCGCCACGTAACGCACATTGGTCACCCGGATGCCGCTCTCCTCGAACACCTCCCGCGCCACGCACTGCTCCAGATTCTCCCCTGCCTCCACGAAGCCGGCCAGCACGGTATACATGGGATCATCCGCCTGATAGTGACGGCGGTGGGCTGCCAGCAAGATAGCCGGCCCCTTGCGCACCGCGACGATGATGCAGGGGGAGATGCGCGGATAGACGACATGGCCATGATGACACCCCTGGGCCCACTCTCCTTCCCTCGGGGTCATGGGGGCGCCGCACTCACCGCAGAAACGATGGGTTCGGCGAAAAGTGGCGAGCTGCCAGGCCCGTCCTGCAAGGCGAAAGCCCTCTTCGTCCCCCGCCACCATGAGCTGGCGCAGCGGGGCCATGGCCCCGGTCTCCGCCTCCGCCCCCAGATCCAGCAGATGGCAAGGCAGGCCGTCCCACTCGTCGAAGCGCTCGAAGGGGGCGGTGTGCAGATGGGTGGGCAAAACGGCGCGGGCCCCTTGTGGAATGCGCCCCTGTTCATCCAGCAGGACGAGGTGATCGCCCCCCAGCACGAACCAGAAGGCCTGTTCAGTTGATGACATATGATGAAGGCTCTTGTTGAGAATGCTCGCGGCACAGGATCGTTCGCCTCATATTACGAGCGGGAAGGGCCGATGGCGACCCCCGACATGGCCCTCTTCTCGCCAGACACACCATGAAAAAAGGCCGCCTCTGGCGACCTTTCATCCTGTTGACCGCAGGGGCGATCAGTTCATCCAGCGCTCGCTGCTCTTGCGACGGCGCGGGAGCATGGGCAGGAGGATCCCGAGCAGGATGCCGCCCCCCACCATGGCACCACCGCGGATGAACCAGTCCATCTGCATGTCGTGCTCACGGTTGTCATAGCTCTGGGTCAGGGCGTCGTTCTGTTCCTTGAGGCTGCTCATCTCGGCGCTCTGGCTGTCCAGACGGGCTTTGAGGCTGGCGATCTCCTTGCTCTGCTCGGCGATCTTGCCATCCTTCTCGGCGAAGCGTTTCTCGTTATCGCCATTGAGGTTCAGCAGACGGGCCTTGGCTTCGTCCAGCTCTTTCTGAACCTGGGGAAGGCGTTCACGCAGGCTGATCTCCCCCTGCAGCTCGCTGTTCTTGATCCAGCCCTCGCGGCCACGACCGTCCACCACCTGGGTGAATCCGGCCTCCTGGTTCACCGCCTTGACCTCCAGCGGCTCACCGGCCTTGACGCTGCCGAGGATCCGGTACTGGGTACCCGGACCGTTGTGGATATAGGTAAAGATGTTGTCTGAAACATAGCGGGTATCGGCTAGTGCCTGTTGGGCACACAAGCAGATCAGGATCCCGAGAAGGGCGCGCATGGTCGATCGATTCTCTTCGTTGGATTAGGTTGCAGGCCGAATGTTAAGCCGCCTGCGGGTCAAAGGACAAGCAAAGAAAAGCGCCATCTCCCCGAGTGAGAGCTGTCTCGCAGCGCCGCCGGTTTACGACGCGACCATTCCAGACGTCGCACCTACTTCTGTTTCAGCGCCTGCACCTCGGCGCGCAGGGCTTTGAGCTCTTTGAGCAGTTGCGCCTGCTGTTCGCTCTGTTGGCGTCGCCACACCGCGGTGTCGTCGTTGGTCTTGCCGGGATGGACGAACAGGCTGGCCATGAAGCCGCTGAGGGCGCCAAACAACCCCACGCCAAAGAGGATCAGCAGGCTGGCGACGAAGCGCCCCTCCTCCGTCTTGGGCACCAGATCCCCGTACCCCACGGTAGAGAGGGTCACCAGCGTCCACCAGAAGGCATCGTAAGGAGTCTGGATCTGGCTGCCGGGTTGCCCCGTTTCCAGCCAGTACATGACGCCGGAGCCGACCCCCAGCAACAGGAAGAAGAGGAAGAGAATGCCGGAGAGGGTGGTTTCGTTGCGTTCACGACGGAACATGGCCAGCAGATCCGGTCTGTCCCGGAGCAACTGGTAGACCCGCCACAGCTGGATGAGCCGCGCCCAGCGCAGTTGTTCCACCATGGGCAGGCTGCCGGGCAGATAGAACCAGTTGCTCTTGAAGAAGGCCATCCTGTCGGAGGCGCGCGCCCAGCCATAGGCGAAGTGAGCGAGGAAGAAGTAGCAGATCAGGCTGTCGACATCATAAAAGAGCTGCAAAGTCTGGGGGCTCAGTTCACCGTGCCCCAGCCAGCGAGCTGCCACCAGGCAGACCGAAATCACGGAGAGAAACCCCATCAGCAGATCCATGGTACGCAAATGAGTTAAGTGATGTCGCATACATTTTCCAACTTTAAGCACGGTGCAAATTAATAAAAAGGAAGATAATGCCGATAGCTATGACGGCAAAGGAATAATGGACGTTGAAAGGAGAAAAATTATGCAGTTGAACCCGCTGGAGAGGCGCATGAGCAACATCCGACTGGTGCCCAAGGTGGTGCTGCTCATGGTGTTCAGCACCCTGCTGCTGCTGGCCAAACTCTGGTTCGATGCCAGCAACCTGGAAGCGACCCTGCTCAGCGAGGGCATTGATGCCGCCATGGCCAACACCATCGCCGATCGCCTGCTCTGGACCGGGCTGGTGGAGACGGCGCTCATGGGGGTCGTCTTCGTGGTGCTGCTGCTCACCGGCTCCCGCCTCATGGTCAAGCAGGTCCACTACCTGGTGGGGCTGCTGGAGCGTTTCGCCAACAAGGATCTCAGCCACAGCGTGCTGCTCAAGTCCCGGGACGAGTTCGGCGACATCGCCAAGGCGGTGGCCCACTCCCAGGAGAACCTCAAGGAGGTGTTCGGGACCCAGCGTGCCGCCTGCAAGGAGCTCAACGAGATCGCCTCCCAGGTGACTCTCTGCATGGATGAGGCGAACGAGGCCATCAACGAGGAGTTCACCCAGATTGAGCAGCTTGCCAGCGCCATGAGCCAGATGGTGGGTGCCATTCGAGAAGTGGCCAACCACGCGGAGCAGGCGTCCCACGCCACCGCCGAAACCAGCCAGCTGGCCGAGGAGGGCAGCCGCTGCGTGGCGGCTACCGTCAACACCATCGACACTCTCTCCGGCAACATCCAGCGCTCCTCCACCGTGGTCAACGAAGTGGAGCACGGGGTCGATCGCATCGGCTCCGTGGTGGACACCATCCGCAGCATCTCCGAGCAGACCAACCTGCTGGCCCTGAACGCCGCCATCGAGGCCGCCCGCGCCGGTGAGGCGGGTCGCGGTTTTGCCGTGGTCGCCTCCGAGGTGCGCGAACTCGCGAACCGTGCCCAGGCAGCCACCGTCGAGATCCAGAAGATGATCGAGCAGCTTCAGGGCAACGCCCGCCAGGCCGTCGGCCTGATGGCCGAGAGCGTGCAGCAGGCGGACAAGGGGGTGGAGCAGGTGACCCAGGCAGGTACCCAGCTCGACACCATAGTGCAACGGGTGCAGGGAGTGGCCGACATGAACCGCCAGATCGCCGCCGCCTCCGAGCAGCAGAGCTCGGTCGCCGAGGAGATGAATGCCAACCTGGAGCAGGTCAAACAGGTGGTGGAAGGCTCCGTCGTGGTGCTGCGGGAGCTGAAAGATGCCTCCGAACTGGTGGAACACCACAGCCAGACGCTGGACAGCCATATCCAGGCCTTCAAGCTGGCCTGATGCTGGCGCCCATCGTCAAACCTACAGGCTGGCCTGAGGTCGTGATTTGAGTACACTGGAAGGCCCCCTTAGGGGCCTTTCTTTTTTCATCACGGCAAGGAGCCAGGATGCAGACCACAGAACCTGCGCTTGAGATAAGCGACGACAAGGGACGCCTCGACGTCCCGCTCATTCACCGTTTCCTCAGTGAAGAGGCCTACTGGTGCCTCGGCATTCCCCTCGCCACCCTGCAGCGGGCCATCAACCACTCCCTGTGCTTCGGAGCCTATCTCGATGGCCAGCAGGTCGCCTTCGCCCGGGTCATCACCGACAAGGCCACCTTCGGTTATCTCGCCGACGTCTTCGTGCTGCCCGAACATCGCGGGCGCGGTCACAGCAAGGCCCTGGTGGCAGCGATCCTCGCCCACCCGGAGCTGCAAGGGCTGCGCCGTCTCTCCCTCGCCACCTCCGATGCCCACGGCCTCTACGCCGGTTTCGGTTTTGTGCCGCCGAGAAGCCCCGGCAGCCTGATGGAAATCTACGACCCCGAGATCTACCGGCGTCCCTGAGCCCGGCCGATCGCCAGATCCGTCGCCGGATCACCTTCCGGGCAGCGGCGCTGTGACGCCAGCGCCCGGGAGTGCTAGATTGGCAGCCGGCATTTCACTCTCCCTGCAGACTCGTCAACCACAAGGATGGCAACCGTGGCCCAGCACTCTCCCTCTTTCTCCGCCTTCTCTCCCTTGTTGCAGGAGCAGGCCCTGCGCCACTGGCAGCGGCTGCTCGCCCTGGCGCCCCAGTATGACGCACTGCCCGAGCCCACCCGCCAGACCCTGCTGACCCTGCTCGGCCTCTCCGACTTTGTCGCCGACTCCCTTATCAAGCAGCCGGGGCTGCTGGCCGAGACCCTGGCATCGGACGCACTGACCCGGGCCGAGCGCTGGCCCGCCTATGAACCTGAGCTCGCAGCCCTGCTCGCCGAGGTCGCGGACGAGGAGGCGCTCAAGCGCATCCTGCGCCAGTTCCGCCGCAGCCGCATGCTGGTGATCGCCTGGCGCGAGCTGCTCGGGGAGTCCGAGGTCGAAGAGAGCTTCATCCATCTCACCAAGCTGGCGGATGCCCTCATCTGTGGAGCCCGCGACTGGCTCTACGCCAAACAGTGCAGCGAGCTGGGCACCCCCATGGACGGCGATGGTAACCCCCAGCCGCTGCTCATCCTCGGGATGGGCAAGCTCGGCGGCGGCGAGCTCAACTTCTCCTCGGACATCGACCTTATCTTCACCTTCCCCGAGAACGGCTACACCGTTGGCGGGCGGCGGGAGCTCGCCAACCAGCAGTTCTTCATCAAGCTGGGGCAGCGTCTCATCAACGCCCTCCACCAGCCCACCCAGGATGGTCAGGTGTTCCGGGTCGACATGCGGCTGCGCCCCTTTGGCGATGCGGGGCCGCTCGCCATCTCCTTCGCCGCCATGGAGGACTACTACCAGCATCACGGCCGCAACTGGGAACGCTACGCCATGGTCAAGGCGCGGGTGCTGGGCCCCCAATGCGAACACGCCATGGCCCTGACCGAACTGCTGCGCCCCTTCGTGTTCCGCCGCTATATCGACTTCGGCGTCATCGACGGCCTGCGCCAGATGAAGGCGATGATCGCCGCCGAGGTGCGCCGCAAGGGACTGGAGGGCAACATCAAGCTGGGGGCCGGGGGCATTCGCGAGGTGGAGTTCATCGCCCAGGCGCTGCAACTCATCCGTGGCGGGCGCGAGCCCGCCCTGCGGGTACGCCACCTGCCCGAGGCGCTGGCCGCCATCGCCCAGGGGGGCGCCCTGGAGGGGAGCCAGTGCGAACGCCTGCTCACCGCCTATCGCTTCCTGCGCCGGGTGGAAAACATCTTGCAGGAGATCGGCGATCAGCAGACCCAGACTCTGCCCACCGAGGATCGGGATCGCCAGCGGCTCATCGCCACCCTCGGCTTTACCGACTGGGACGCCTTCATGGCCCACCTCGATGAGGAGATGGCCGCCGTCCATCAGGAGTTCGTCGCCGTGGTGGGGGAAGAGAAGGAGGCCCCCGCCCACCTGGAACAGCTCTGGCTCGATCTCTGGCGCACCGAGCTTGATGCCGCCGAGCTGGAAAAACTGCTGACCACGCAGGGAGTGGTGGAGCCCGCCCCCCTCTGCGCCGCCCTGCTGCGTTTCAAGGAGGAGTACAAGCGCCGTCAGGTGGGGCCCCAGGGACGCATCGCCCTGGACTGGCTGATGCCGGAGCTGCTGCGCCTGGTGGTGGCGAGCCGCGAGCCCGCCCGCCTGTTCGAGCGGGTCTGCACCCTGCTGACCCGCATCTTCACCCGCAGCGCCTATCTGCAACTGCTGGCGGAAAACCCCGCCGCCCTGCGCCAGCTGGTGCGCCTGTGTGACGAGAGCAACCTGGTGAGCGAGCAGCTGGCCCGCTACCCCATCCTGCTGGACGAGCTGCTCGACCCGCAACACCTCTACCACCCCACCCCGCTGGATCAGTACAAGCCCCAGCTGCGCCAGTTCCTGCTGCGCATCCCCGAGGAGGACGTGGAGCAGCAGATGGAGGCGCTGCGCCAATTCAAGCAGGTGCAGCTCCTGCGCATCGTCGCCGCCGACATCGCCGGTGCCCTGCCGCTGATGAAGGTGAGCGACCACCTCACCTGGCTGGCGGAGGCGATCACCGAGGAGGTGGTCAATCAGGCGTGGGCCCAGATGAGCGAACGCTACGGGGTACCGCCCGAGGTGGCGGTGAGCGGCCAGCGCGGCTTTGCGGTGGTGGCCTACGGCAAGCTGGGGGGCATCGAACTCGGCTACGGCTCGGATCTCGATCTGGTGTTCCTGCACGGCGGCGACCCCAACAGTTACACCGATGGCCGCAAGCCCATCGACAGCCGCCAGTTCTACCTGCGCCTGGCCCAGCGGATCCTGCATCTGTTCAGCACCCGCACTCCGTCCGGCATCCTCTACGAGATCGACATGCGGCTGCGCCCCTCCGGCGACGCCGGCCTGCTGGTCTCATCGCTGTCGGCCTATGAGCAGTACCAGCAGCAGGAAGCCTGGACCTGGGAGCATCAGGCCCTGGTGCGAGCCCGTCCCATCTATGGCGATGATGCCGTGGTCGCCGAATTTGCCCGTATCCGCCGCGACGTGCTGGCCAAGGAGCGGGATCTGCCCACCCTGGCCCGCGAAGTGCGGGAGATGCGCCAGAAGATGCGGGATCACCTGCTCAAGGCGGGAGAGGGAGAGTTCGATCTCAAGCAGTCCCCCGGTGGCATGGTGGACATCGAGTTCATCGCCCAGTACCTGGTGCTGGCCCATGCCTGCGGTGAGCCGGACGCCCTCACCCGCTGGTCAGACAATGTGCGCATCTTCGATGAGTGCGTCATGGCGGGGGTGCTCACACTGGAGCAGGCGGAGGGGCTCAAGCAGGCCTATCTGGAGATCCGCAACCTTGGCCATCGCCTCAATCTCTCGGAGATCTCCCGCAAGGTGGGGGACGATCAGTTGCCGCGAGAGCGGGGCCATGTGCTGGCGGTCTGGCAACAGCTGCTGGGAGAATAAGCAGAAGGGGCGCCATGGCGCCCCTTCTCGTTGACGAAAGGCTTGTTGAAGATGACCTAGCGCCCGCCCGCCACATCGATAAAGGTACCGGTGGCATAGGAGGCCTCGTCCGACAGCAGCCAGGCGATGGCGGCCGCCACCTCACGGGGTTCGCCGCCCCGTTGCAGCGGAATGGCCCCCTTGATCCTGTCCACCCGGCCGGGCTCGCCGCCGTCGGCATGCATGTCGGTGTAGATGAAACCAGGACGCACCCCGTTGACCCGGATCCCCTGAGCCGCCAGCTCCAGCGACAAGCCTCTGGTCAGCACGTCGACGGCCCCCTTGGCGGCGGCATAATCCACGTACTCCCCGGGGGAGCCCAGGCGCGCAGCGGCAGAAGAGACGTTGACGATGGCGCCCCCCGCCGTCATGCGGCGCACCGCCTCGCGGCAGCAGAGAAAGCAGCTGGTGACATTGGTGGTCAGGGTCTGGTTGATGCGCTCTGCGCTCATCTCCAGCACCCGCATCTGGGGCTGCAACCTGCCGGCGTTGTTCACCAGATGAGTGACGGGGCCGAGCCTCGCGTCCATCTCCTCGAACAGGCGCACCACCTCGGCCTCCACGCTGACATCGGCCTGCACCGCGATGCACTCGACCGGATGGGTGGCCAGGATCTCGGCCACCACCGCCTCGGCGGACACCCTGTCCTGACGATAGTTGAGACAGAGATGGTAACCCTGCGCCGCCAGATAGCGGGCTGTCGCGGCCCCGATACCTCTGCCGCCGCCGGTGATCAGCACCCGTTTGTTCATGAACCCTCCTGGCTCCCGGTTTCGAAGACTGTTTCGCATAGTACCTCATGTTGCCGACCACACCTCGTTCCGTGACGCCCGGCACCACAACAAAGAGCCCGCACGGGGCGGGCTCTTGATGGCAACAACGGGAAGTTGGCTATTTGAACAGGCCCTTGAGCAGCTGGTCGGCCATCCCCTTCACCCCTTCGTTGTCGGCCTTGTCACCCAGCAGCTTCTTGAGACCGCGCTCGGCCTCCTTGCGGGCCTTCTCCTCCAGCACCTTGTTGTTGCTGAGCAGCTCCTTCACGTCAAGCTTGTAGCTCGGCGCCTGCCAGTGGCCGCCGATGCGCACCGGTATGGTGATGTCCTTGAGCTCGTCCACCGTCTTGCCCCCCTGCCCCTTGCTGCTCTCCACCACGGAGGTGAGGAACAGGAAGTCGAGGGTCTCCGGCACCAGAGCAGTCTGGCCCTGCCCCTTCACTCGCAGGGCGGGGGCAAAGAGCTGGATGTCGTCGCTCCTGGCAATCCCGTTGGCAATCTGGAAGCTGGCGGTGAGGGCGCTGAAATCGGTCTTGCGCACCTCCTTCACCTGATCCGCCCCCTTGCCGGTCAGGGTGGCCCGCGCCTCACGGATCATCTCCGCCAGGTTGATGCCGTGCAGGGCGCCATCGCTCAACTTGAGCTTCACCTGGCCCTGCATCCGGCTGCGCAGCGCCTGCTCGGAAAGACCGCTACCCTGCACCTCGACCTCCAGATCCCCCTTGCCTTCCAGCAGGTCGGTCTGGGCCAGGGTCTGCAGCAGGGGCCGCACATCGACCCCCTGCACCCGCTTGTGCACCTGATAGCGGGCGGGTTGCTGACGGGCATCGAGCAGACCGCTCACCGTCACCTGGCCGCCGGCCACCCCGGCACTGAACTGCTTGAGGGTGAGCTGACCACCCGCCAGCGCCAGTTGCAGATCGACGGCGCTGAGATCCAGCCCCTTGAGGCGCAGGCTGCCCAGTTGCAGGCGGCCAGCCAGGTCCACCGCCTTGAGGGCGGTCAGATCAGGCTCTACCGTGGAGAGCGCCCTGTTGGCGGGCGCCGCAGCCTGCTCCTTTGCTCCGGCCGGTGCAGCCGCTCCCGAGGTGGCGGCCACAGGTGCAGCCTTGGCCGGTTGACCGAGCCAGCCGTCGAGATCCAGCTTCTCCCCCTTGAGGTCAAAGTCCACTTTGGGTACGGCCCCCAGACGAACGGCGCCGCTGCCGCTCAGCAGGGCATCGTCTGCTCCCAGCACCAGGTTGCTGAGGGCGACGCTCTGCTTGTCGAGCTCCGCGCGGGCAAAGCCGGCGAGCTTCACCTGCATCTGCGGGTGCGGCAGGGCATCACCGCTGAGCTTGGCGGCCAGCACGGCATCCGATATCTCCAGCAGTTGCCGGTTTTCATCGAGGCGCGCCTTGAGGGTCCCCTCCAGCGTACCGGCCAGGCTCGGCTTGTCCGCCGCCCCCTGTGCCCCGCTGAGGCTAAGGCTCAGACTGCTCCACTCCCCCAATGCCAGCCGATCGGCCTTGAGGGTGAAGGCATCGAGCCGCTGCGCCGGCTGGTTCAGGCTGCCGCTGAGATTGAGATCCTTGAGCTCGCTCTTCATGGCCTCCCGGGCCGGTTTGAGCTGGGCCTGACCCTTGAGATCAAAGGCCAGATCCCCCTGTGCCCCCTTGGCGGCCAGGGTCACCGGTACCCACTCCCCCGGGGTCAACTGCCCCAGATCGAGATCCAGCCTGTCGAGCCGGGAGACGGTGCCGTTGCGATCGTCCCGCACCAGGGCGCTGGCATCCACCAGCGCGATGCCTTGCAGGCTGATCTGCCAGGGCTGCTTGTCACTGGCGGCTGGGGGCGTCGTTGCGGCGGGCTCGGAGGTCGTCGCCTCCCCCTTGGGGTCGGCGGAGGCCTTGAGCAGGTCACTCAGGTTGGAGCTGCCATCAGCCCTGGTCTGGATAAACAGATGGGCGCCACTCAGGGTCACCTTGCCGATCTCAAGCCGGTGGGAGAGCAGGGGCAGCAAGCCTACCGAGGCCTCACCCTGCTCGAATCGCACCAGGTCGGGCTCGGCGAAACCGGCGGGGTTGCGCAGCGCCACCTGCTCGAGGGAGAGGCCCAGGCTTGGCCAGAAACGCCAGCCGATATCACCTTGTATCACCAGCTCGCGGCCGGTGCTCTTGCGCACCTGTTCCACCAGCTGGGGCTTGAACTGGTTGGGATCGATGAGGGACACCAGGGCGGCGATGGCCACCACGGCCGCCAGCGCCAACCCCAGCAGGATGCAGATGATCTTCTTCACGATGGACTCCTTGAATGCGGATCTTGTGGCTGACTATACCACCGGGGGGATGACAGATGGGGCCCGTCTGCCAAAACGGGCCAGCAGCGAGACAGGGATGGTCGCAGGCCCACGTTCAAACACGCGGCAATGAAAAGGGCCCCGCAGGGCCCTGATGATAGTGGATAGCTGGCGCCCGTCTCGCCCGGATCAAGGCTGACGCGGCAGCTCCCTGTAGCCCATCTCGTACAGGGTGAAGGCATAGATGTCCGCACTCTGCTCGATAAGCTTGGCCACCGGCGTGCCCGCCCCGTGCCCGGCATTGGTCTCGATGCGGATGAGCTGGGGATGGGGGCCGGCATTGTCGGCCTGCAGGGTGGCGGCAAACTTGAAGGAGTGGGCCGGCACCACCCGATCGTCGTGATCCGCCGTGGTCACCAGGGTCGAGGGGTAGCTGACCCCGGCCCGGACGTTGTGCAGGGGCGAGTAGCCCTTCAGGTAGTCAAACATCGCCTCGCTGTCGGCGCTGGTGCCATAGTCATAGGCCCAGCCCGCCCCGGCGGTGAAGGTGTGATAGCGCAGCATGTCGAGCACCCCCACCGCCGGCAGGGCGACCCGCATCAGATCCGGCCGCTGGGTCATGACCGCCCCCACCAGCAGGCCGCCGTTGGAGCCACCGCGGATCGCCAGCCGATCGGTACGGGTGTAGCCCTCGGCCTTGAGGTACTCGGCCGCCGCGATGAAGTCGTCGAACACGTTCTGCTTGTTCTGCTGGGTGCCCGCCAGATGCCAGGCCTGGCCGTACTCGCCGCCCCCGCGCAGGTTCGCCACCGCATAGACGCCCCCCAGATCAAGCCAGTTGGCCACCGACACGCTGAAGCTCGGGGTCAGGCTCACGTCAAAGCCGCCGTAGCCGTAGAGGATGGTCGGGTTGCTGCCATCGAGTTTCAGCCCCTTGCGGTAGCTGATGATGAGCGGCACCCGGGTGCCGTCCTTGCTCCGGTAGAAGCGCTGCTCGGAAACGTAATCCGCTGGCTTGAACGGCGCCGCCGAGGCGCGATAGAGGCTGATGGCGCCGCTCTTTGGCTCGAACCGGTAGAGAGTCGGCGGCTGGGCATAGTGCTCGAAGCTGAAGTAGAGGGCGGGATCGTCGTGCTTGCCGTTGAAGCCGCTGACGCTGCCAAGGCCGGGCAGCGCCACCTCGCGCACCCGCTTGCCTTCGTAGTCGAACTGCTCGACCCGGGCGGTGGCATCCACCATGTACTCGGCGAACAGATAGCCGCTGCCGCTGTGTACCGTCAGCACCTGCTGGCGCTCGGGGATGAGGTCCCGCCAGTGGGCCGGGCCCGGGTTGGCGGCATCCACCGTCACCAGCCGGCCGTTGGGGGCGTCCCGGTTGGTCAGCAGGTAAAGGGTGCCGCCCTTGTTGTCCACCAGGCTCACGTCCGCATCCAGATCCCCCTGCACCGTCAGCAGCGGCGCGTTCTCCTGGCTCAGATCCTTCACATAGAGGCGGTTGCCCGAGGTGGAGTTCGCCGCCGAGATAAGCAGGAAGCGGTCATCTTCGGTGACGGTCGCCCCCACGTAACGGTGGTGCTGGGCCGGGATGGCGCCGAACACCAGCCGGTCATCCTCCTGCGCCGTGCCGAGCCGGTGGAAATAGACCTTGTGCTGATCGGTCCTGGCCGACAGCTCGCTGCCGTCGGGCTTGTCGTAGCTCGAGTAGAAGAAGCCCTCGTTGCCGAGCCAGCTGATGCCGCTGAACTTCACGTCCTTGAGGGGCGCCTCCAGCGGCTGCTTGCTCTCTACGTCCATCAGGTGGATCTCGCGCCAGTCGCTGCCCGCCAGCGACAAGGAGTAGGCCAGGATGCGGCCATCGCGGGAGAAACTCAGCTGATCCAGCGCCGTGGTGCCGTCGGGGCTGAGGGTATTGGGATCGAGGAACACCTCCGCCGGCTTGCCCTCCTGCTGGCGCCACAGGACGTTCTGGTTCTGCAGACCGTCGTTCTTGAAGAAGTAGTGGTAGCGCCCTTCGCGAAACGGCGCTCCCTCCTTGGCGTAGTTCCAGGAGGCGGCCAGCTTCTCCTTGATGGCGGCGCGATACGGGATCTGCGCCAGGTAACCCTGAGTCACCCGGTTCTGGGCCTTGACCCAGGCCTCCGTCTCGGGGCTGCGATCATCCTCCAGCCAGCGATAGGGGTCGGCCACGGCCTGGCCGAAGTAGTGATCCACCTGCTCACCCTGGCGGGTGACGGGGTAGTGAAGGCGCGTATTCCCTGACATGGCATCCTCTCTGGTTGGCTGGCCGCTGCACGCACAGAGCAGTGACAGGGCCAGCAGGCTGACAATGGCTCGCATCGAGGCGGCTCCCTGCGGTTTGAGTGAGCGGGCAGGTTAACAAAGCGCGCCGGATGGCCCAACCCCCCGACCGGTGGCAGAGGGTGGCCCGTCGGCACGGGGGAGCCATATGAATTTTTTCGCTTAAGTTTGCCGCTTTATTTTGTTTGTTATCCGGCCCTTGGGTCACAGGATGGAATAAGACACCAGCCAACGTGAGCCATTCAGGATAAAGCATGCCGTACAGCTACCTATCACATCTGCGTTGCAGCAAGACCGGCGAGATAGTGGATGCCGATCAGCCCCAGCAGTTGAGCCCGGTCGGTGCCCCCTTGTTGGCCAGCTACGACCTCGAGGCCCTGAAACAGGCCTGGCACCCGGCCGCGCTGCTGGGCCGCCCCGCCAGCCTGTGGCGCTACCACGAGCTGCTGCCGGTGCGCGACCCCGCCCAGGTGATCACCCTGGGGGAAGGCTTCACTCCCCTGCTGCCCCTGCCCGCTTTCGGCAAGCAGATTGGCATTCCGGATCTCTGGATGAAGGATGAGAGCATCATCCCCACCGGTTCTTTCAAGGCCCGCGGCGCCGCGGTCGGCGTCTCCCGCGCCCGGGAACTCGGCATCACCCACTTCGCCATGCCCACCAACGGCAACGCCGGGGCGGCCTGGGCGCTCTATGGCGCCCGCGCCGGGCTGCGCAGCACCATAGTCATGCCCCAGGCGGCCCCCGCCATCACAAGACTGGAGACCTCGCTGGCCGGTGCCCGCCTCTATCTGGTGGACGGCCTCATCAGCGACGCCGGTCGCCAGGTGGCCGAGGCGGTGGCCGAGCAGGGGCTGTTCGATGCCTCCACCCTCAAGGAGCCCTATCGCATCGAGGGCAAGAAGACCATGGGGCTGGAGATCGCCGAGCAGCTCGGCTGGACCCTGCCGGACGTCATCCTCTACCCCACCGGTGGCGGAGTCGGTCTCATCGGCATCTACAAGGCGCTGCGGGAGTTGCAGGAGCTGGGCTGGGTCAAAGGCCCGCTGCCGCGACTGGTGGCGGTGCAGGCGAGCGGCTGCGCCCCCATCGTCCAGGCGTGGCAGCAGGGGGAGCGCGAATCGCGCTTCTGGCCCGATTCCCAGACCCTGGCGTTCGGCATCAACGTGCCCAAGGCGCTGGGGGACTTTCTGGTGCTGGACGCCCTCTATCGCACCGAGGGGTGCGCCGTCGCGGTGGATGATAGCGCCATCCAGCGCGAGATCCGACAGCTCGCCGCGCGCGAAGGCAGCTTCGTCTGCCCGGAAGGGGCGGCCGCCTTCGCCGCCGCCCGCCAGCTGCGGGAAGCGGGCTGGATACGGGGGGGCGAGCGGGTGGTGGTGCTCAACACCGGCGCCGGCATCAAGTACCCGGACGCCATCACTGTCGTGCCCCAGCGGCTGCGCCGCGACGGGAGGATCCCGGCATGAGCGTCGACTGGTCCTTTGTTCTCACCACCCTGCCGGCGTTCGGCCAATCGGTCTGGGTCACCTTGCAGCTCGGCGCCATCGTGATCCTCACCTCGCTCGCCGTGGCGCTGCTCAATGTGACGCTGCAAAGCCTGCACAAGCCCTGGCTGAACGGGCTGATCCGCGCCTATGTCGAGCTGGCCCGCAACACGCCGCTCTTGATCCAGCTGTTCTTTCTCTACTTCGGGCTGCCGGCGCTCGGCATCTCGCTCTCCGGCTTTGCCACGGCGGTGATCGCCATGACCTTCCTCGGTGGCGGTTACCTCACCGAGGCGCTGCGGGCGGGCATTCAGGCAATCCCCCCCAGCCAGCTGGAAGCGGGCCGGGCCATCGGCCTCTCCCGCTGGCAGCTGCTGCGCCACGTCCAGCTGCCTCAGGCCTGGCTCGCCAGCCTGCCGGCGCTGTTTGCCAACTTCATCTTTCTGCTCAAAGAGACCACGGTGGCCTCGGCGGTGGCGGTGCCGGAGCTGCTCTACACCACCAAGAACTACATCGCCCTCTACTACAAGACCTACGAGATGCTGGCGGTGCTGACCTTGATGTGCGTGCTGATCTTTCTGCCGCTCTCCCTTGCCCTGCGCGTCGTTGAAAGGAGGCTGCAACATGGTCAGTTCGGTCATTGAACAACTGATGCAGACACCTATTGTCCAGCTGCTGCCGTCATTCGCCACCCATGCACAAAGAAGGAGGGATCACTATGGCCAGTCCGGTCACTGAGCAGCTGACGCAGGCGCTGCCGCTGCTGGCGGTGGGCGCGGGCCAGACCCTCGCCATCTCGCTGCTCGCCATCCTGTTCGCCACCTTGGGCGGGGTCGGTTACGGCGTGCTGGCCCAGCAAGGGGGAAGGCTGACTCGGGGAGTGCTGCGGGTCTATCTGGAGCTGTTTCGGGTGGTGCCCGTGCTGGTGTGGCTCTACCTCTTCTTCTTCGGGTTGCCGATCTTCTTTGGCCTGGATATCCCGGCCTTCTGGTGCGCCGTGCTGGTGCTGGCCCTGTGGGGCGCCAGCGAGGTGGGGGAAGTGGTGCGCGGTGGTCTCAAATCCCTCGCCCGCGGCCAGCAGGAGGCCGGCCTGGCGCTCGGGCTCTCCCGCTGGCAGCTCTATCGCCACGTGCTGCTGCCCCAGGCGCTGCAACGGCTGACGCCGCCGACCATCAACATCTACACCCGCATCATCAAGACCAGCTCGCTGGCGGTGCTGATCGGGGTGGTGGAGGTGATCAAGGTGGGCCAGCAGATCATCGAGCGCACCTATGGCTCGCTGCTCATCTACAGTCTGCTGTTCCTGTTTTTCTTTCTGGTCTGCTATCCGCTCTCGCTCGCCTCGCGCCGGCTGGAGCAACAATGGGGTAATGCGGTATGACACCTCTGCTTGAGCTCAATGCTGTCAGCAAACAATTCGGCCAACACCGGGTACTGGACGAGGTCAGCCTCACGGTGAACGCCGGGGAAGTGATCGTCATCCTGGGGCCGAGCGGCTGCGGCAAGAGCACCTTGCTGCGCACCCTCAACGGGCTCGAACCCATTCAGGGGGGCGACATTCGCTTCGACGGAGAGAGGCTGGATGCCAACACCGACTGGCAGCGGGTACGCCAGCGCATCGGCATGGTGTTCCAGAGCTATCACCTCTTCCCCAACCTGACGGTGCTGGAGAACGTGCTGCTCGGCCCTGTGCAGGTGCAGAAGCGGGAGCGGGCCGAGGCCCTGCTGCAGGCGGAGCAGCTGCTGACTCGCATCGGCCTGTGGGAGCGGCGCCACGACTATCCGCGCCAGCTCTCCGGTGGCCAGCAGCAGCGCATCGCCATCGTGCGGGCGCTGTGCATGAACCCCCAGGTGATGCTGTTTGACGAGGTGACCGCTGCGCTGGATCCCGAGATGGTACAGGAGGTGCTGGAGGTGATCCGGGATCTCGCCGGCAGCGGCATGACCCTGCTCATCGTCACCCACGAGCTGGCCTTCGCCCAGGCGGTGGCGGATCGCATCGTCTTCATGGACGGCGGCCACATCCTGGAGCAGGCCGCCCCCCATCAATTTTTCGACAATCCCAGGAGCCAGCGTGCCCGCCAGTTCCTCGCCAAGTTTTCTTATACAACTGTCAGCAAACGAAAGGAGTCAGCATGAAGATAATTACCTCGGTCCTGTTTAGCGCCCTCATCGGCCTGGGCCTCGCCAGCGGCGCCGCCCAGGCAGAAGACGGTTCCCTCGCCAAGATCAAGGCGCGGGACAAGCTCATCGTCGGCGTCTTCACCGACAAGCCGCCGTTTGGCTATGTGGACGAGAAAGGAAACTACGTCGGCTTTGACACCGACCTCGGTCGCCGTTTCGCCAAGGACCTGCTGGGAGACGAGAACAAGGTCGAGTTCGTGGCGGTGGAGCCCGCCAGCCGCATCCCCTTCCTGCAGAGCGACAAGGTGGATCTCATCCTCGCCAACATGACGGTGACCCCGGAGCGGCGGCAGGTGGTGGACTTCACCAACCCGAACCTCAAGGTCGCGGTACAGGTGCTGGTGCCGGAAGGCAGCGACGCCAAGAAGCTCGACGATCTGGCCGGCAAGCGGCTTATCGTCACTACCGGCACCACGGCCGACATCTGGCTGACCCGCAACCACCCGGACTGGAAGGTGCTCAAGTTCGAGAAGAACACCGAATCCCTGCAGGCCCTGGCCCAGGGCCGCGGCGATGCCTATGCCCAGGACAACCTGGTCTTGTTCAGCTGGGCCAAGGAGAACCCGGGCTATCGGGTGCTGCCCGAGAAGCTGGGCTCGGAAGACCCCATCGCGCCGGCGGTGAAGAAGGGCAATATCGAGCTGCGGGACTGGGTCAACGACCGTCTCGCCAAGCTGGGGGAAGAGAAGTACCTGCTCAAACTCTACGACCAGTATGTGCGCGACAAACTGAGCGCCGATACCGATCCCAACGACGTGATAGTGGAAGGAGGCAAGTGGCAGGGTTGAGCCCTGCCCCACAGCAGTGCTGAGTGTGAAGTGTGTGATCTTTGGTTCCGTTGGTCTGCAAACCGCAAGGTTTGGTTTTCAGGCGTCCCCTCCGGGTGGCGCCTTTTTTTTGTTTGCAAGACCCCGGCAGGCGGGACACCCGCTCTGTGAGCCAGCTCCCCCTGCCCCGGGATGCCCTGTGCCATCCTCACTGAAACGGCAGCGGGAGGAGAAACCCATGTGGATAGAGGCCGAGCCCGTCTACGGCGCCCTGGTGTCCCTGGCCATCGGGCTCATCATCGGGCTGGAGCGGGGCTGGCAGGTGCGCCAGCTCGGAGACAACCAGCGCATCGCCGGGATGCGCACCTATGGCCTCATCGGTCTGCTCGGCGGGGTCTGCGCCCTGCTGCTGCCCACCCTGGGCGCCTGGCTGGCCCTGCTCGGTCTGCTGACCGTGGTGACGGGGTGCGGCCTCTCGGTCTGGCTGGCCCAGCGCTGGCAGGGGGAGTTCGGCCTCACCAGCTCGGTAGCCATGGTGCTCACCTACCTGCTGGGGCTGATGTCGGTGCTGCAGAGCCCGAGCGAGGCGGTGGCCTGCGCCGTGCTGGCGGCCCTCCTGATGGGGCTCAAGGGCAAGATCCAGCAGGGGATGCTGTTCTTGAGCGAACTGGAATTTCACGCCACCCTGCGCTTTCTGCTCATTTCCCTGGTGCTGCTGCCGGTGCTCCCCGATACCGAGATGGGTCCCCTCAATGCCTTCAATCCCTTCAAGATCTGGCTCATGGTGGTGGTGATCGCCGGCATCTCGTTCTGTGGTCACTTCGCGGTGCGCCTGCTCGGCACCCGCTCCGGGCTGGTGCTCACCAGCATGCTGGCGGGGCTCGCCTCCTCCACCGCCCTCACCCTGCAATTTGCCCGCCTCAACAAGGAGCAAGGAGGGCTGGAGCGGCTGCTGGCCACCGGCATCCTGCTGGCGGGGGCCACCATGTGGCTCAGGCTGCTGGCACTGGTGCTGATCATCCACGGAGAGCTGGCGCTGCGTCTGGCCGCCCCCCTGCTGCTGCTGGCAGCCATCGTCTACGGCTTTGCCTTCTGGTTCTGGCGCCAGCGGGAAGAGATGCCGGACGGCCCGGTACAGCCCGAAACCCGCAACCCGCTGGATCTCGCCACCGCCATCAAGTTCGGTCTGCTGCTCGCCCTCATCGGCTTCATGGCCACCCTGCTGCAAAGCAAGGTGGGCAACTCCGGGGTCTATCTGCTGTCGCTGGTCTCCGGCATCACGGACGTGGACGCCATCACCCTCTCCCTCTCCCAGCTCGCCCAGAAGGAGCTGGCCCTGGAGGTGGCGGCCAGGGGCATACTGCTCGCCGGGCTGGTCAACTCCCTGGTGAAAGGGGTGCTGGCACTGGTGATTGGCGGACGCAGCCTGGGGCGGCGGGTCTTGCTCCCCTACCTCGTCTCCATCCTGCTCATCCTGCCCCTTGTCCTGATGACATGATGACGGGGATCACCTGACGGGCCCGGCACTCTGACACCCTTTCCCCTTGTCGCGTATACTGCCCCCTCTTGCAGCAGGAGGAGATGACCATGGCAAGCGACTGGGACAAGGTACTGGCGGGGGGCGCCCTGGACAGCCAGAGCGAGGAGATAGCGAACGACCGCATTCGCGGCCAGGCGCTGCTGAGCCGGCTCAACGCCTCACCGGTGGGGGATCACGTCCTGCGCCAGCAGATCTGCCGCGACCTCTTCGCCCACTGTCCCGACTCCTGCTGGATCAGCACCCCCTTCACCTGCGAATTCGGCCGCAACATCCACATCGGCGAGAAGACCTTCTTCAACTTCAACGTCACCATACTCGACGTGGGCGAGGTGCACATCGGCAACCATGTGTTGCTGGCCCCCAACGTGCAGATCTACACCGCCACCCACACCATGGACTATCTGGAGCGACGCAACTGGACCGCCTACAACAAGCCGGTGCGGATCGGCGATGACTGCTGGATTGGCGGCGGGGCCATCATCTGCCCAGGCGTCACCATAGGGCCCCGCTCCATCATAGGGGCTGGCGCCGTGGTCACCCGGGACATCCCGGCGGACTCCCTGGCGGTGGGCAATCCGGCCCGGGTGATCCGCACGCTACAACCGGGCGAGACTCGGGATCAGGCGTGCCTGTCATGATGGCCCTTGCCCTGCTGCCTTTGGGTTGGGCAGGCTGGCTCGGCGCGCACGATGCCAACTGGTGGCCGCTGGCCCTGATCCTGCTGATGAGCCTGCTGACCCTGGCTGCCTACGCCTGGGACAAGCGCCAGGCCATTCGTGGCGGCTGGCGCGTGCCCGAGGCCCGCCTGCACCTGCTTGAGCTGTGCGGCGGCTGGCCCGGCGCCCTGGTCGCCCGCCAGTGGCTGCGCCACAAGACCCAGAAAGGGAGCTACCGCCTGCGGTTCTGGGCCATCGTCTGGGGGCAGTTGCTGCTGCTCGGGATCTGGCTCGGCTGGCCGATCTGGCCGCTCTGGCCGCTCTGAACAACCAGGCGGGCATTGCCGCCCAAGGTCGGGTATGAGACAACGACAGCGCGGGAGACAGATCCTCTCGTTCAAATATTGAAAGGAGTCATTCATGACCATGTGGACAGGTATCGTCCTGATCGTCTTTATCAGCGTGTCGTTCAGCTATCTCACCAAACGCGCCCGCTACCAGATGGGGGATGCCCGCATTACCGACCGTCTCGGCAAGCAGGACATGATCATCAAGGAGTTGCAGGAGCGCATCGCCAATCTGGAGGCCATCGTCATCGAGGAGGAGAAGCGCCGCCCGTTCAAGGAGCTCTGATCCGGCAAGCCGGGCGGCAAACCGGCCATCCCCCGGGCTGCAAGGGTTTGCCGCCGCCCCCGCTCGCACCCGCCCGTCCTCCGCCTGGCAAAAACGAAATTCACAGCAGGATCAATCCCCTGCCATTTTTCGGTTGAATGTTCGCCAAGCTGGCCCGATCCCTGCTCCGTCATGACATCAGTCGTACGGAGAGTGACATCATGATCGCCATCGGCACCCTGCTTCCCCTCGCCTCCCTTGCCATCAAGCTGGGCAGCAAGCTGCTGGGCGACAGCACGCCGCCCGCCCAGACCGAGCCTGCCGCGCAGGAAGCGCACCTTGCCCCCACGGTGCAGAGCCTGTTCCAGCGCCTCGGCATCCAGGAGGCTGACAGCGAGCAAAGCCGCCCCGCCATCAACCACTTCATGGGGGCGCTGATGCAGACCCTGGGTCAGGAATCCTCGGGCCAGCCCCTGCCCCAGGCCATCGATGCCGCCCGCACCCAGTTGGCAGACGGCACCCAGAGCACCCGCCTCGATGCGCTGCAAAGCGAGCTCGACACCCTCAAGGACTCCGTGGGCAACAGCGACCTCAACCTCGATCAGCTGCTTTCTGCCTTCAAGCAAACCCTGCCCCAGGGCCCGGGGGAAGGCGTCGGCAAGCTGCTCAATGCCAGCGCGTGAGCGGGAGTGGAACCATGAAAAACGGCAACCAGACGGTTGCCGTTTTTGTCGGGCCGAATCTCAAGGTGTCACGCTAGGGCTGTGAAGGAGGCGGGCTCAGCATGGCGCCGGCCAGTGCGGTCTGCCCGCGCTCCTGCAGGGCATTGGCCGCTCCCAGGCGATCCGCCGCCTCCTTGTTCTGACTCAGCTTGAACTTGCCGACCAGGCGGTCGATCTCGATTTCGATGCCGACCACAGCCGCCACCATGGCCTCGAGATAATCGCGCGGCGCGTCCGCCATCTTCCAGGGGGTGGATTCTCCCGCCTCGTGGGTACGGGTCAGGGTCGCGAGCAGGCGACGCACGAAGCGGGCATCGTCCCTCACCCGGATACGGCCATGGGCGTGCACCACGGCATAGTTCCAGGTGGGCACCTGCTTGTGATGCACCTGCTTGCCCGGATACCAGCTGGGGGAGATATAACCCTCGGCGGCGCGGAAGATCACCAGCACCTCGTCGCCCTCTTTCACCTCCTGCCAAAGCGGGTTGTTGCGAGCCACATGGGCCCGCAGCACACCGTGGGCCCCCTGCGCCCCGTCGAACTCGAACGGCAGGTGGTTGGCATCCAGCCCCCCTTCACCACAGGTGATCAGGGCCCCCAGGGGGTTCGCCTGCATCAGCTGGTGCAGCGCCTCGGGGTCGGTAACGGCGAAATGGGGTGGCAGGTACATGGGAACTCCTTGATCCGGTTGACGCGTCCATACGCATTGCAGCGGGATCATGCCCTGCCCGGCGCGGGCCGTCACCCCGAATGTGCCCACTGAGCCAGTTCATTGCCGCAGGTGGCCGCAATGCCACACCATCATCCACAAGCGCGATATAACACCCTATGTTCACGATGCGAATATCACTTTCACAGCCCAGATGAATGGAAAAACAACATAAATAACAAAGATAATTCCGCTTTACACCCCACCCCCCTTCGCCAGATAGCCGACACGGTAGATCTCGCCCCCGCCAGGCAAGGGCGATGAGAGAGACGGGAGAAAATCCGCCTCCAGCCATTCCCATCGGGTGAGATCCCAGCCGCTCACCATGGCCTCGCCGTGCAGGTCGGCCAGCTCGCCGTGGGAAGCGACCTTGGTGCGCCGCAGCCTGGCCATGCAAGCCCCGTCGAGGGAGGCCGGATCCGGCACCCGCAGCAGATGCCAGGTCTCGATGCGGGGCCAGCCGAAATGCCGGGTGAGCGCCGCGAATCCCTCGCTTGCCAGGAATCGGTGCATCGCCTCGGCGCTGTGCCACACATAGAAGGGGGCATAGCGGTTCTCCTGCCCCGGCAGGGCCCCATCGTCCTGACGGCTGTAGAGATAGGCCTTGAACAACAGACCGGGAAAGCCGTCCAGTCTGGCGCCATTGCTGGCGATCCGCTGCTCGATCAGCGCCATGTCGTAGTCTGCGGGCAGGGTGAATCGGTAGTGCATGGCGATCATGAGGCCACCTCCTGTCTGAACATCCGGCCCTGGCCGAAACTCCACGCCTCGGCATCGGTCTGCTGGATCACCACCATGAGGTTGTCGGGGTGGATCCCAAGCTCGGCCTCAAGGCGCTCGGCGAGACGTGCATAAAGCCGCTCCCTGGTCGCGGTGCTGCGCACCTTGCCCGCCAGGATCTGGAAGAGGATGAAACCCTGGTCCCGGCGGCCGGTCTGGTAGTGGGGGTCATAGATGAGCGCACTGGCAGGCAAGATCTCGAGGATCTGGAATTTATCCTTCGGCGGCACCTCGAACACCTCCACCAGGGTCTGGTGGTAGAGGGCGCTGAGTTGTTGCAGGTGTGCGTCGCTCATCCCCTCGCACAGGGTGATACGGGTCAGCGGCATGGGGTCACCTCCTCGCGGGGGGGCAGATAGCCCACGGCCGTCACTGCGGCGGGCAAACCGGCGTAGAAGGCAAGATGGGTGAACAGCTCTTCCAGCTCATCCCGGGACAGGCCGTTTTGCCGGGCGAATGCAATATGCCAGGGCAGTTGTTGCACCCGGCCCAGGGACGCCAGGATGGCCAGGGTGATCAGGCTGCGCTCGCGGGCCGAGAGGGTGGGGCGCTGCCAGATATCGCCAAACAGCGTCTCTTCCGCCAGTCGGGCGAGTCGGGGAGCAAGCTGCGCCAGGGTGGCGCGATCGGGAACATCGGGTGTCATGGCAATCTCCTTGGTGGATGAAGCCACTCTCCCTCACTGCTACAATTTAAAAAATCGAAATATTCAAGACCAATCATCCCGACTATAAGGATTGTTATGTCACCCCTTCCCCCCAGCCTGGATCTCGATGCCCTGCGCAGCTACGTGCTGGGGCTGGAGTGCGGCAGCTTTGCGCTGGCGGCGCAGCGGCTGTGCCGCTCCACCTCGGCGGTCAGCGCCCAGTTGAAAAAACTCGAACAGCAGTGCGGCACCGATCTGGTCATGAAGCAGGGACGTCACCTGGTGCCGACGGCCAGCGGTGAGCGCCTGCTGGGCTACGCCAAGCGGCTGCTGGCGCTCAATGACGAAGCCGTGCTCGCCCTCAAAGGGGAATTGCTGCAAGGGGAGATCCGGCTCGGGGTGCAGGAGGACTTCGGCGAATCTTTGCTCCCCGCCGTGCTGGGGCCCCTCTGTCGCCAGCACCCGGCCCTGCGCATGACGACCCGCATCGATCGCAACGGGGCCCTGGTGCAGGGGATCAGGGAGGGCACCCTCGACATGGCTCTCGCCTGGCAGCCACAGGGAGAGCGGGAGGATCTTCCCCTCATCGAGGTGGTGCAACTGGCCTGGATTGCCCACCCCGAGTGGGACCTCGCCCCTTTGCTCGCGCGCGGGGAGCCCCTGCCCCTGGTGCTCTTCGATGCCCCCTGCCTGATGCGGGCACGGGCCATCCGCGCCCTCGACGATGCAGGGATCCCCTGGCGGATCGCCTTCACCAGCCAGAGCCTGGGCGGGATCTGGGCCGCCGTACAGGCCGGGCTCGGGATCACGGTGCGTTCCCCCATCGGCATGCCGGCCAGTCTCGCCCTCCTCGGCGGCGTGCTGCCCTCACCGGGTACCCTGGGGGTGGTGCTGCTCGCCGCCAGCCATGAAGCCGACGAGGCCAGATGCCAGTTGCAACGGCTGCTCACGGACGCCGTGCATCAGGCCAGCGCCGGACACAGGGGCTGAACAGCTTCTGGTCAACGCGCCCCACGGCGCCGAGGCGTGCCCATAAAAAAACGGCAACCCTGGGGTTGCCGTTCTGCCTTCTTGTTCCCATGGCGAGCCGCTTGGCTTAACCCGCCCGTTTGGCCAGCCAGGCCTCGGCGGCGGTGAGGGCTGCCTCTATCTGCTCGCGAGCGACGCCTCCCTTGGCAACCCGCTTGGCCAGAGTCGCTTCCAGCTCCAGGTTCGGGTAAACATCCTCCCCCACCACGGGGCTGAAGCGCTGGAACTCGGGGAGGGAGAGCTCTTCCAGGGGCTTTTTCACTTGGATCGCATAGACCACAGTCTCGCCGACGATATGGTGCGCCTCGCGGAACGGAATGCCCTTGGCCACCAGATAGTCCGCCAGTTCGGTGGCATTGGCGTAACCGCCCTGGGCCGCCGCCTTGGTACGCTCGCCATTGACCTTCAGATCGATCAGCACCAGCGCCGCCATGTCGAGGCAGTCGTGCCAGGTGTCGAGGGCGTCGAACAATCCTTCCTTGTCTTCCTGCATGTCCTTGTTATAGGCCAGCGGCAGCGCCTTGAGGCTCATCAGCATGCCCATCTGGGCCCCGACCACCCGGCCGGTCTTGCCACGAATGAGCTCCAGCGCGTCCGGGTTCTTCTTCTGGGGCATCAGAGACGAGCCGGAGGTGACGGCGTCAGACAGCTCGACAAAGCCCGCCTCGCCGGTGTTGTAGAAGATGAGGTCTTCGGCAAAGCGCGACAGGTGGGTCATGGAGAGGGACGCCACGTGCATCAGCTCCACCACGTGATCCCGATCGGACACCGAATCCAGGCTGTTGCGGGTGGCGCCGCTAAAGCCCATGTCGAGCGCCAGCGCCTCCCGGTCGATAGCATAGGCGGTGCCCGCCAGGGCGCCGCAGCCGAGGGGGCTGGTGTCGAGGCGCTTGAGGGCATCCTGCAGACGGGAATGGTCCCGCTCCAGCATCTCCACATAGGCCAGTGCCCAGTGGGCGTAGGTGACCGGCTGGGCCCGCTGCAGGTGGGTGTAGCCGGGCAGCACCGCGGCCTGATTGGCACGGGCAGAGGCGACCAGCCCTTGTTGCAGGGCGGTGATGGAACCGAGCAGCAGCTCGCCCTGTGCCTTGCACCAGAGCTTGAGGTCGGTGGCGACCTGATCGTTGCGCGAGCGACCGGTGTGCAGCTTCTTGCCAAGGGCGCCGACGGCGGCAATCAGCTGGCTCTCGACCCAGGAGTGGATATCTTCGGCGTCCGAGTTCAGGATCTGCTGGGGATCCTGTTGCACCGAGGCGAGCAGCACCTCCATCGCCTGCTGCAACTGAGCCTGCTCATCGGCGGTCAACACCCCCACCTTGACCAGCGCTTTGGCCCAGGCCATGGAGCCTTGAATATCCTGCTCCGCCAGACGGTAGTCGAACCGCAGCGAATCGTTGAACTGCTTGAACCGGCTATCGGCTCCCTGACTGAAGCGTCCACCCCAAAGTGCCATACTGCTCTCCTTGAATGCGTTGTCGGCGGCGCCTTGCGCCGTCGAACTTGAAATCTTGCCCTGTTTTTCTGCGAGCCTGTTATCTCACAGAAGCGGCCAGGGCGCAGCCGCTCTTGTCACACCCGATGAGGATGGCAAAGGGCCTCTCTGCCTGTAAAAGAGGGGGCCATGCCCCCTCGAATCAACGGGTGATAGCGCTTGCTTAGCCGTGGGTATGGTCGCCACCGATGGCTTGATGCTGCTCTTTCATGGCGCGGATCCGGCTCGCCAGGGTGTAGAGACGGATGAAGCCTTCGGCATGGCTCTGGTCGTACACTTCGTCGGCACCGAAGGTGGCGAAGTCTTCGGAGTAGAGGCTGTTCGGCGATTTCTTCTGCACCGCGGTGACCTGACCCTTGTACATCTTCAGCACCACTTCACCGTCGAGCTCCTCGGCGATGGCGTTGGCGGAGGCGACAATGGCCTTGCACAGCGGGGTGAACCAGCGACCGTCATACACCAGGTGGGAGAACTCGGCACCCAGCTTTTCCCGCCAGGCGCGGGTCGGTCTGTCCAGTACCAGCTCTTCCACGGCGCGCAGTGCGGCAACCATCACGGTACCACCCGGGGTCTCGTAGCAGCCACGGGACTTCATGCCCACCATCCGGTTCTCGGTGATGTCGATCCGGCCCACGCCGTGCTTGCCGGCACGCTCGTTCAGGGTGGTCAGGATCTGGTGCGGGCTGAGCGGCTGGTCGTCTACGGCGACCACTTCGCCCTTGGCCACGGTCAGCTTGACGTATTCCGGCTCGTTCGGGGCATCCTCTGCAGAGACGGTCCACTGCCAGACCGCTTCGGACGGCTCGTTCCAGGTGCTCTCCAGCTCGCCACCCTCGGTGGAGATGTGCCAGGCGTTGGCGTCGCGGCTGTAGATCTTCTTCAGGGTCGCCTTGCAGGGGATGTTGCGGGCTTCCAGATAGGCCAGCAGATCTTCCCGGGAACGCATGTCCCACAACCGCCACGGGGCGATCACTTTCAGCTGGGGCGCCAGAGCAGCCACCGCCCCTTCGAACCGCACCTGGTCGTTGCCCTTGCCGGTGCAACCGTGGGAGATGGCATCAGCCCCTTCCGCCAGGGCAGCCTCGACCATCGCCTTGGCGATCACCGGACGGGCCATGGAGGTACCCAGCAGGTAGGTGCCTTCATAGACGGCGCCGGTCTTCAGGGTCGGGTAGACATACTCTTTGACGAACTCTTCCCGCAGATCCTTGACGATGCACTTGACCGCGCCGGAGGCGATGGCCTTCTGCTCGATACCTTCCAGATCGTCACGCTCCTGGCCCACGTCGGCGACGAAGGCGATGATTTCAGCGTCATAGTGCTCCTTCAGCCAGGGAATGATGGCCGAGGTATCCAGTCCGCCCGAGTAAGCCAGTACGATCTTGTTGATTCCGCTCATTTACTTCTCTCCGTGATGATTCGATAAAAAGGGGTGATTCCGGGTCGGTTGCCGGATTACTTCTGGCCCTGTCCGAACAGGGTCAGCAGCACGGCGTTCTGGATATGCATCCGGTTTTCTGCCTCATCCATGATGAGGGAGGCTGGGCCGTCCATGACCTCCGAGGTGATCTCCAGCTCCCGGTGGGCCGGCTGGCAGTGCAGCACATGCTGGATGCCGGTCCGATCGAGCAGGGCCTGGTTGATCTGATAAGGCATGAAGATATCTTTTACCTGCTCCATTGGTGTGTTGTCACCCATGGAAACCCAGGTATCGGTATAAACCACGTCAAAGCCTTCGATATCCGCGACATCATCGCTGATATGTATGGTCGCGCCAGATTGAGCTGCCAGCGCCTGGGCCTGCAGGAAGATCTGGGTATCCGGGCCATGGCCTTTCGGGCAGACCAGGGTCACATCGGTACCGAGGGTCGCCCCCAGCAGCAGCAGGGAGTGGCTCACGTTGTTGCCATCGCCGAGATAGGCCAGCTTCACCTTGGACAGATCGCTGTAGTGCTCGCTGATGGTCATGAAATCCGCCAGCCCCTGGCAGGGGTGGTAGAGGTTGCACAGGCTGTTGACCACAGGCACCGAGCCGAACTCGGCCAGCTCGACCAGGGTCTGGTGATCGAACACCCGGGCGACGATGGCGTCACACCAGCGGGACAGGTTGCTGGCGAAATCCTTCACCGACTCCCGCTTGCCGAGCGCCCCGTTCTGTTGATCCAGATAGACGCTGTGACCGCCCAGTTTGGCGATGCCGATGTCGAAGGTGACCCGGGTACGCAGGGAGGGCTTCTCGAACAGGGTGACCACGCTCTTGCCCGCCAGGGCCTGGCTGTATTTCTTCGGATCGGCCTTGACCGCCTTGCCAAGCGCCAGCAGCGCCTCGATCTGGGCCTTGCTTAAATCACTGTCTTTCAGAAGATGTTGCATCGGATTGTCCTTTTCCCGGTGGAGATCAGAGGGTGACCTGGGTGCCGACCGCGCCGCCAGCCAGCAGCTTGAGCAGCTGATCCGGGTAGCGCCAACTGGCGACACAGACCGGCTTGCCCAGAGTTTCGGCGGCGTGCAGGGCGGCTTTCACCTTGACGGCCATGCCGTCCGTGATAACTCCCTTCTCCATCAGGTCCAGCGCGCTCTGCTTGTCCAATTGCGGCACCAGCTTGCCCTTGCCATCCAGAATGCCGCTCACATCCGACAGCATCACCAGATCGGCACCCAGCGCTTCGGCGATGGCGGTGGCCGCCTGATCCGCATTGACGTTCATCATCTGTCCGTCGGCGGTGATGCCGATGGAGCTCACCACCGGCAGGAAGCCCTGCCCCAGGATGCCGGCCACCAGCGCCGGGTTGCCCGGCTTGCAGTCACCGACCGCACCGAGATCCGGATCGAGCTGGGTCACCTGGCACAGACCGCCGTCGGCGAGGCACAGACCCACAGCAGGAATGCCGGTGGAGATGGCCTTGGCCATCATCATTTTGTTGGCGGTCCCGGCCAGGGCACCGGCAATCACGGGGATCTGCTCGAACGGGGTCACCCGCAGGCCGTTCTTCTTGGTGGAGGTCATGCCCAGCCCCTTGAGCAGGTCGTCCACCAGGCAGCCACCACCGTGCACCAGCACCAGAGGACGGTGCTGATCATCCAGGAAGGTCTTCAGGGTGGCGAACAGGGCAGTCAGGGCCTCGTCGTTCTCGATCAGGGCACCACCCAACTTGATTACCAGCGTCTGCTTGTCCATCTTCTCGATCCTTTCTTAAAGCGTTAAATCAGGCCGGTGGCCGGTTCAAAACCAAACTTGATATTTATGCACTGCATGGCTTGCGAGGCGGCCCCCTTGAGCAGGTTGTCGATGGCAGAAACCACCACCAGCATGTTGCCCTGCTGCTGCCAGGCGATGTCGCAGTAGGGCGTGCTCGCCACGCCACGGATGGAGGGCATCTGGCCGGTGAGGCGTACCAGCGGCTTGCCTTCGTAGGCCTTGAGGTAGGCCTGATCCACCTGGGTCGGCGTCACCCCTTCCGCCAGTTGCACATAGATGGTGGCCAGGATGCCCCGCACATAGTTGCCGAGGTGGGGCTGGAACAGCACCTCCTTGCCGAGGTGGTGGCTGATCTCCGGCTGGTGCCTGTGATTGAAGGTGCCGTAGGGATTGAGGCTCACTTCGCAGAAACTGGTGTTGATGGCGGCCTTGCGACCGGCCCCGGAGACGCCGGAAACCGCATTGATGATGGGCTGCCACCCCTGGGCAATCAGCCCGGCCTGTTGCAGCGGCTTGAGGGCGCACAGGGAGGCGGTCGGGTAGCATCCCGGCACGGCAATCAGCTGGGCGGCCTTGACGGCATCGGCATTCCACTCGGCCAGACCGTAGGCGGCCTGCTCCAGCCACTGCTCATTCTCGTGGGTGAAGCCGTAGAAGGAGGAGTAGAACTGCTGATCGTTGACCCGGAAGGCACCGGAGAGATCGAACACCGGCAACCCCTTGGCCAGGAACTTGGGCGCGAGTTCCGCACTCACCTCGTGAGCAGTAGCCAGCACCACCAGATCGGCCTGGGTCAGGATCCGGGTCATGCCGTCTTCGTCCAGAGGCAGCAGCGGCTGATCCAGCTTGCCCACCCACTGGGGATGCAGGGAAGAGAAACGTTTGTGGGCGTCCTGGCTGCCGGCGGAAACATAGAGGCCGAACAGCTCGAGTTGTGGATGGTTCTGGACCAGAGCGGCCAGTTCGGCCCCCGCGTAGCCACTGGCACCGACGATAACGGTCTTAAGCATGTTTGAGTATTCCAAGTCTGGGTTCGAAATTCACAGCATGGTGCTGCGGTGCAAGGGGTCGGCTATCGCCCCTTTGATGCAACGAGTGCGGAGGGGCAATTCAGGCGGATATGCGTCGTCGGTTACAGATCAGGTGACAGAACATTAACTTTCCCTTACAACTAGAGGCCTTGTCGATGAGCACTCGAACAGAATATTCATGCACTCACTTTGCATTTGTATTTTCTAACAGAAACACTCCGGGGACGCAAGGAGGAGCTGATGGCCAAACTGGATTTTTTTTCACTTTATAAGAATATTATTGCGATTCCCTCTATCAGCAGCACGGATACTCGCTGGGATCAGAGCAACGAGGCGGTGATCCGGCTGCTGGCCGACTGGTTCGGCCAGCTTGGGTTCCAGTGCGAGGTCACGGCCCTGCCGGATCTGCCGGGCAAGTTCAACCTGGTGGCGACCTATGGTCAGGGAGAAGGGGGGCTGCTGCTCGCGGGTCACACGGATACCGTTCCCTTCGATGAAGGAGCCTGGACCAAAGACCCCTTCAAGGTGACCGAAGAGGGCAACCGCCTGTACGGGCTCGGCACCATCGACATGAAGGGCTTCTTCGCCTTTATCGTGGAAGCGCTCAAGGAGGTCGACCTCAAGACCCTGAGCAAGCCGCTGCGCATCCTGGCCACCGCCGATGAAGAGACCACCATGGCCGGGGCCCGCGCCATCGCCGCCGCAGCCGAACTCAAACCCGACTACGCGGTGATCGGCGAACCCACCGGGCTGGTGCCCGTGGTGGCCCACAAGGGCCACATGTCGGAAGCCATTCGCATCACAGGCCGAAGCGGCCACAGTTCGGATCCCGCCAACGGCGTCAACGCCATGGAGATCATGCACAAGGCCATGGGTCAGGTGCTCAGGCTCCAGCAGGATCTGAAGGAGAAGTACGCGGATCACCGCTTCGCCGTGCCCCAGCCCACCCTGAACCTCGGCTACATCCAGGGGGGCGACAGCCCGAACCGCATCTGCGGCTGCTGCGAGCTGCACATCGACATGCGTCCCACCCCGCAGGTGGGTCCCGACGAGCTGATGGGCATGTTGAAAGAGGCGCTCTCCCCCATCGAGATCCACCAGCCCGGCTGCCTGCACCTGCAGCACCTGCACGAACCCATTCCGGCCTATGCCTGCCAGGATGACTCCGAGCTGGTGCGGGAGGCGGAAAAGGCGAGCGGCCGGGCCGCCGAGTCCGTGAACTATTGCACCGAAGCCCCCTTTATCCAGCAACTGGGTTGCGAGACCATAGTGATGGGCCCAGGCCATATCACCCAGGCCCACCAGCCCGATGAATACCTGGATCTGTCGTTCGTCAAGCCGACCACGGCGGTGCTGCAGCACCTGATCAGGCGCTTCTGCGTCTAGCCAAATAGGGATGTAAGTAAGTTACATGACAGGCGCCTTGGGACAGGTGAGGGAAATACATGTTCTGAATCGGCTTGTTATTTGACCTTGCGCAGACAATCTGGGTAGATTGTCCCCCTAAGATGACGGAGCATATGTTGTAATCGCACAACAATAAGTGAGGTCGCCTCCCGCCTGGAAGGTCAGGAGGCACCAACAAAATAAGGATGTGGAATGAACGAAAAGTACGCCGCACTACGGGCCAACGTAGGCATGTTGGGCCAACTGCTGGGTAAATCCATCAAGGATCATCAGGGGCAGGCCTTCCTCGACAAGATTGAGACCATTCGCCAACTTGCCAAGTCTTCCCGCAAGGGGAACGAGGCAGACAGAGAGCGCCTGCTCGACACCCTGCGTACCCTCTCCGATGACGAACTGCTGCCCGTGGCCCGTGCCTTCAGCCAGTTCCTCAACCTGGCGAACGTGGCGGAGCAGTTCCACACCATCTCCCGTCGCTGCGAAGAGCAGGTCTGCACCCCGGACCCGCTGGAGCAGATGTTCGACAAGCTGAAAGCCTCCAACCTGTCCCAGGAGGCCATCATCCAGGCCGTGCGCGAGCTGGACATCGATCTGGTGCTGACCGCTCACCCCACCGAGGTGACCCGTCGCACCCTGATCCACAAGCACGTGCAGCTCAACGACTGCCTCGAGGCCCTGGAACTCTCCGATCTGCTGCCCCGCGAGCGGGACAAGATCCAGAGTCGCATCGAGCAACTGGTCAACCAGGCCTGGCACACCAACGAGATCCGCGAACAGCGCCCGACCCCGGTGGACGAAGCCAAGTGGGGCTTCGCCGTGGTGGAAAACAGCCTGTGGCCGGCCATCCCCGAATTCATGCGCAATCTGGACGAGCGCCTGCAACACCATCTGGGTGTGCGGCTGCCGCTGGATGCCGCGCCGGTCAAGTTCACCTCCTGGATGGGCGGTGACCGCGACGGCAACCCCTTCGTCACCGCCAAGGTGACCGCCGAAGTGCTGGAGCTGGGCCGCTGGATGGCGGTGAGCCTGTTCTACAAGGACATCAAGGAGCTCACCTCCGAGCTCTCCATGGCCGATTGCACTGACGCCGTGCGTGCCCGGGTCGGTGATAACCCGGAACCCTATCGCGCCCTGGTGCGGGAGCTGCGCGAGCAACTGCGCGAGACCCAGGAGTACCTGACCGCCAAGGTACAGGGCCAGGCGAGCGAGAGCCGGGATCTGGTCAAGAGCACCGCCCAGCTGCGCGAGCCCCTGGAGCTCTGCTACCACTCCCTGCACGCCTGCGGCATGGGCAACATCGCCGACGGCATGCTGCTGGACGTGCTGCGCAAGCTGGCCTGCTTCGGCATCCACCTGGTCAAGCTGGACATCCGTCAGGATGGCGAGCGTCACGGCCAGGTCTTCTCCGAGCTGACCCGCTACCTGGGTGTGGGCGACTACGCCGAGTGGAGCGAAGAGGACAAGCAGGCCTTCCTGCTGCGCGAGCTGAACTCCCGCCGCCCCCTCATCCCGAGCGACTGGGATCCCAGTGCCGAGACCCGCGAGACCATCGACACCTGTCGCGTCATCGCCCAGCACGACCCCGATGCGTTCGGCATCTATATCATCTCCATGGCCGGTGCCCCGTCCGATGTCTTGGCGGTCCAGCTGTTGCTGAAGGAAGCCGGCTGCAAGTTCCGCATGCCGGTAGCCCCGCTGTTCGAGACTCAGGAAGACCTGATGGCGGGCACCGCCGTGATGGAACGCCTGCTGTCGGTGGACTGGTATCGCGGTTACATCCAGGGCCGTCAGTACGTGATGATCGGCTACTCCGACTCCGCCAAGGATGCGGGCATGATGGCCGCAGGCTGGGCCCAGTACGCCGCCATGGAATCCCTGGTGGCGCTGGCTGAAGCCAACAACATCCGCCTCACCCTGTTCCATGGCCGCGGCGGTACCGTCGGCCGTGGCGGCGCCCCCGCCCATCAGGCGATCCTCTCCCAACCCCCGGGATCCCTGCGCGGCGGCCTGCGGGTCACCGAACAGGGGGAGATGATCCGCTTCAAGTTCGGCCTGCCGAAAGTGGCCATCCAGAGCCTGAACCTCTACACCAGCGCCGTGCTGGAGGGGAACCTGCTGCCGCCGCCCAAGCCGAAAGAGAGCTGGCGCGCCGTGATGGAGCAGCTGGCGTCTGTCTCCTGCGATCACTACCGCAGTATCGTGCGCGGTCACCCGGACTTCGTGCCTTACTTCCGTGCTGCCACCCCGGAGATGGAGCTCGGCAAGCTGCCGCTCGGTTCCCGCCCCGCCAAGCGCAAGCCCAACGGCGGTGTCGAGAGCCTGCGCGCCATCCCCTGGATCTTCGCCTGGACCCAGAACCGGCTGATGTTGCCGGCCTGGCTCGGCGCCCACAAGGGATTGCAACAGGCCATCGACGACGGCCAGAAGAGCGTGCTGGACGAGATGAGCCGCCAGTGGCCCTTCTTCCGCACCCGTCTCGAAATGCTGGAGATGGTGTTCCTCAAGGCCGACCTCTGGCTGGCGGAATACTATGACACCCGCCTGGTACCGGAGAACCTGTGGGCACTCGGCAAGCAGCTGCGTCAGGAGCTTGCCGACTCCATCGAAGTGGTGCTGAAACTGCGCCCGCAGGGCGACCTGCTGGACGATCAGCCCTGGATCAAGGAGTCCATCAAGCTGCGCAACCCCTACACAGACCCGCTCAATGTGCTGCAGGCCGAGCTGCTCAATCGCTCCCGCAACCACCCGGAGACCCTGCACCCCGAGCTGGATCAGGCGCTGATGGTCACCATCGCCGGCATCGCCGCCGGCATGCGCAACACCGGCTGATCCCGGACCGTTGCAAACAAGGGCGCCCCGGCGCCCTTTTTCGTCTCTGCCGGGCACGGGGATCCCGATATTGCCGCCAGCACAGCCCCCTCTAAGGGAAAAAAACATCCACAACAAACAGGGCGCCATGATGGCGCCCTGTTTTATTTCGCGATATAGCCTTTCATCAGGAGACCTGGTTGCGACCACGACGTTTTGCCTCGTAAAGTCGCTGGTCCACACACTGAAGCCAGTCATCCATGCGCCTGTAACTCATCTGATAGGGTGTGAGCCCCACGCTGATGGTGACGGTGATCGCCTGATGCTGGTACAGGAAGGTGTGCTGCTCCACCTGGCGCCGGATGCGCTCCATGATGGTGTGGGCCTCCTCCAGGGTCGTGCCCCGCAGCAGCAGGATGAACTCCTCCCCGCCAAATCGCGCCACCAGATCCTTGCTGCGCACCGCCTGCATCAGCAGCCCCGCCAGCGACGCCAGCACGGCATCTCCGGCAAGGTGTCCATATACATCATTGATTTGTTTGAAGAAGTCGATATCTATCAAGGCCAGGCAGCAGGCCTCCCCTTCGGCAGGATGGTGCTGGACGTGATCCAGCAACACGTTGGCCTGCTGGAAAAAGCTGCTGCGGTTGGGCAGCTTGGTCAAGAAGTCATGCTCGGCGTTGAAGCGCAGCACCCGCTCCATGCGACTGCGCTCGTCCTCCAGGTTGCGGGCGTGGATAAGGGTGCCAAGGGCCGTGGTGAGGGGCTCGAGCAGGCTGACATGGGTCTCGTCAAAGCCACCCGGGCGGTTGGCCAGAGCGATCATGCCGATCGCCTCTCCCTTGTGGCGGATGGGAATGCCGAGGAAGCTCTCCAGGTGCGGATGACCACGGGGGGAGACACCGCGACTGGCTGGATGGCTCGGCAGATCGTTGCAGCACACCAGGGTATTGTGGGTCACCACGTGCCCAAACAGGTTGTCGAGCTTGCTGAAGATGAGCCCGCCCCGGCTCTGGCGCTGCTGCTCATACCAGGCATGGGTCGCCTCGTCCCAGGAGACATTGGAGATGGAGGGAACATAGAGACTGGGACGACCATCCTCGTACTGGATGATGCCGATGAAACCATAGGAGCTTTCGCTCACGCTCAGCAGCCGCTCGAAGACGGTGTCGCAGGCGGAGCCGAGATTGCGATCGAGCAGAAAACTCTGGTGCGCGGCCACCACGATGTCAAACAGCTGGCTCTGCTGCTCGACCCGCTGCTTGGCCATCACAGCCGAGGTAATGTCGTGCGCCAGCTTGACCACCCCCAGCAGGGTGCCGGCCTCGTCGCTCACGGGCATGTAGGTGGCATGGAGCCAGAGGGGGCTGCCACCTTGCCTGACCCGGCGAAACTCCCCCGACTGGATCTCGCCACCCAATACCTTCTGCCAGAAGAGATCATGCTCTGCCTGCAGATCCGGCGGCAACAGCATGAGATGGGACTGGCCCACCAGCGCTTCGGGGGGATAGCCCAGCATGTCGCAAAACAGGGGGTTGACCGACACCATGCGACCATCGAGATCGAACTCGACCATGCCATAGGCCCGATCAAGGGCGGTCAGCCTGGCAAGGGTCTCATATCGATCCATCGCGTCGATATCGCGAGCGCAAAGTGCTGTGGTATTCATGGCTACGATTCCTTTCGATCGCCGGCGCATTGCATTGGAATGCGGGGACAAGTGCCCAAATCATAGGATCCGGCACCCGGTTACGCTAACACAGGCCCCGATTGGGTGTGAAGACTGGTTCTTGCCACATCCGGCTCCCGGGCGCAGACTGTCTGGCCTTGCCACGGTTCGAGGAGACCCCATGACACCCGCCATCAACTTGCTGAAAAAGCTCAAGATCCCCCACAGGCTCTACCCCTACGAGTGTGAAGCCCACGACGACTTCGGCAAGCATGCCGCCACCCAACTGGGTCTGCCCGAGGCGCAGGTGTTCAAGACCCTGCTCGCCCATCACGACAAGCAGGCGGTGGTGGCCATCGTGCCCTCCTCGGGCATGTGCAGCCTCAAGCAGCTCGCCAAGGCCACCGGGCTCAAGAAGGTGGAGATGATGAAGCCGGCGGAAGCCGAAAAGCTGACCGGCTACAAGGTGGGTGGCATCAGCCCCCTGGCCCAGAAGAAGCTGCTGCCCACCGTGCTGGACGACTCCGCCATGGCCTTCGACGAGATCCTGGTGAGCGGTGGCAAGCGGGGGCTCTCGGTCGGCGTGGCCCCCGGGGACATGGTTCGGCTGATGAACTGGATTGCGGCCCCCATCGGCGATCACCACGACTAAACAAACAGAAGAGGCACCATGACTGGCGCCTCTTGCGTCTGGATGTCGGATCTGGCGCCTTGCGGGCGAAGCGCCCAAGGAACCCGACCGGAAACCGCCCCGTCCCGGCGGGTGATCTGCCGCCCTCAACACGCCGCAGAGCGGTAGGCGGCGGTCAGTTCGGAGAGTCGGCGACGCTGACGCCCGGCATGGTCGAAGTTGCCGTCCTCCAGCCAGCGCTCGAAGCACCCTTTCAGGGCGGGCCACTCGCTGTCGATGACGGAGAACCAGGCCGTATCCCGGTTGTGTCCCTTGTCCACCCGCGCCTGACGGAAGGTCCCCTCATAGTGAAAGCCCAGGCGCAGGGCCGCCTGGCGCGAAGGCAGGTTCAGGGCATTGCACTTCCATTCATAGCGCCGGTATCCCAGGGCAAAGGCATTGGCCATCATCAACACCATGGCCGCCGTCGCCAGCCGTGACTGCTGCATGGCGGGGGAGAAGTGCAGCCAGCCCACCTCGATGCTGCCCGCCAGGGGATCGATGCGCAGGTAGCTCGCCAGCCCCAGCGCCCGTCCGCTCCCCTCGTCGATGATGCCGTAGAACTGGGGATCCCGCTTGGTGGCGACCTCCCGCAGCCAGACCCCCATGGCGGCCTCGTCCGCGAAAGGGCCGCTGGTCAGGTAAGTCCACATGGCCCCGCTGTCGGCACTGAATGCCTGCCACAGATCCCCCAGGTGGCGCTCGGGATCAAGGGGCTCGAGACGACAGCCCCAGCCATGCAGTGCGCGGTGGGGAGGGAACTCGGCGCCGCGCCATTCTGGCAGCGCACGCCCCAGAGGCTGCCCAAAGTCGTTGAAAAGGGCGGCACCGGGCAGGGAGGCGTCGCCCCCCTCATTGCAACGTTCAACAGGCACAGGCAATTCCCCCTTCCAGCAGCACTCCGGGCTCGCTGCCCGTGGCGACGGCGAAACCGTCCTGACGCCACCAGTGCAGACCCCCTATCAACTCCTTGACCTCAAACCCGAGGGACGCCAGCTTGTAGGCCCCCTGGGTCGAACCGTTGCAGCCGATGCCGTCGCAATAGCAGACATACACCAGGTTCCGGTCCAGTGCCGCCGTGGTCGTCGCCGTCATGGTCCTGTGGGGGAAGGAGATGGCGCCGGGAATGTGCCCCTCGGCATAGTGTGCGGGGGAGCGGGTATCGATGACCACGATCCCCGCCGCCCCGGCCAGCAGATCGGCGGCCAGATCCGCCGGATCGGTACGAAACTTCAGCTGGGCCTCGAAAAAGGCGCTGGCTTCGGCGGCCCCTGCCACCCCTGTGCTCAATACATGACTCATCCTGAACGCTCCTGATGACTAGATGACGATCTCTGTGGTGACGACGGTGTTGACCGAGTTGGCGATGAAGCACTCCTCATGGGCCTGGTGGTGCAACTGCTCCAGATCCGCCAAGGCGGGCTCCCGCTCTCCCCCGAAGATCACCCTGGGACGCAGGGTGACCCGGGTCATGGCGAGGCGACCTTGTCCGTTTTTCGCCATGATGCCGACCGCTTCGTCCCGGTAGCTCTCTACCCGATAGCCCGCCTTCGCCGCCAGCCAGAGGAAGGTGAGCATGTGGCAACTGGAGAGGGCCGCCACAAACGCCTCTTCCGGGTCCACATGTTCCGCCACCGAGTAAGGCAGCGGCACCACATGGGGAGAGGAGGAGGCCGGCACCCTGACCCCGCCATCAAACGCCCACTCATGGGCCCGGCTGTAACGCTGATCGACGAAGGGCTCATGCTCCCCCCGCTGCCAACTGATGGTGGCACTGTATTCCGACATGCAGACTCCTTGTGTTGCCAATCCGTGCCGCCTGCTGGCGCCACCCTGTGACCACCAATGTAGCGACAAAATGGCCTTGCCACGCCGACCAATTTTGCCAATATGGGCAGACCAATTTCATCGAGCCGCCACCATGACCATCCACCCCACCCGCTCTGCCCGTCGGTCGCCAGCCCCACAGCCGCGCCATGCCCTGCGGGCAGGATCCCTGCCTCGAAAGGGGCGCAACCCCCGCGCCAACGGGAGCGCATCATGACCGTTCTGCCAACGCTCTTCGCCAGCCAGCAGCAAGGGGATCTGCCCCTGCACGAACAACTGGTGCGTACCCTGCGCGAGGCCATCCTGGCGGGCCACCTGCCCCTGCACAGCCGCCTGCCCGCCAGCCGTCTCCTGGCCCGGGATCTCGGGATCTCCCGCAGCACGGTGGAACTGGCCTATGGCCGGCTCGAGGCGGAGGGGTATCTGGTGCGCAAGGTGGGCGCCGGCAGCTTTGTCGCCCTGGCGGCGGTGCGCCCCGCGCCGCGCCCGCCCCAGTCAGCGGCTGGCCTCTCCCGCCGCGGCCAGGAGATGGCCCTGGGTGGCGCCTGTCACGACGTGCCCGAGGTGGGCACCACCTTTGCTTCCAGCCAGCCGGATCCCCGTCTCTTCCCCCAGGCACTCTGGGGTCGGCTGATGCAGCAACAGTGGCGCCAGCGCGCCAGCGACTGGATGAACTACGGGGATCCCCAGGGGCTTGGGGAACTTCGCGCCGCCATCAGCAGCTATCTGGTGCAGTCCCGCGGCGTGGTGTGCGAGCCGGATCAGATCCTGATCCTCACCAGCTCCCAGCAGGGGATCCTGCTGGCGACCCAGTTGCTCATCGATGCCGGTGACACCGTCTGGGTGGAAGACCCCGGTTATCCCGGGGCTCGCACCGCCATGGAGAGCGCCGGTGCCCGGGTGCATCCGGTGCCGGTGGATGAAGAGGGGCTCAACCCTCATGGGGATCATCCTGCACCGCGCCTCATCTACTGCACCCCGGCACACCAGTATCCCCTTGGCGTCCCCATGAGCCTGCCCCGCCGCATGGCGCTGCTGGCCGAGGCAGAGCGTCACGGCGCCTGGATCCTGGAAGACGATTACGATGGGGAGTACCAGTATGATCAGCGTCCCCTGCCCGCCCTGCAGGGGCTCGACGGCCAGGGGCGGGTGATCTATGTGGGCACCTTCAGCAAGGTGCTGTTCGGCTCGCTGCGCCTCGCCTACCTGGTGCTGCCCAGGCCGCTGATGGACTCCTTCTGCCGCGCCCGGGCCGCCGTCGACGGCCACAGCAACCAGTTGCAGCAAGCGGTCACGGCAGACTTCATCCGGGGCGGGCACTTCGCCACCCACCTGCGCCAGAGCCGCCTCCTCTACCAGAGCAGACGGGATCTGCTGCTGGCGGAACTGGCCGAGCACTGCCCGGGGCTCACCCCCATCCACAGCGGCGCCGGCCTGCAGTGCGCCGTGCTGCTGCCCCCCGGTGGCGAGGCGCGCTGGACCAATGCCGCCAATACCTGCGGGTTGGGGCTGCGCCATCTGGGCCAGTTCTACCTGGGCCCGCCGACACTGGAGGGGTGGCTGCTCGGCTTCGGCTGCCTCGACAACCAGACGCTGCGCCAACTCTGTCGTCGCCTGGGTCTCTTGATGAAATCCGCATGACCCCCTTCTCAAGAGGTCAGATCTGCCAGAGCCTGATAGCGCTGTGTCGACGGGAATGGCCCGTCTATACTGGGCACAATCCCGTTGCCGAACCCGGTCAAGATGCATCGAATCCTGCTCCTTTTGCTCGCCCTCTCCCTCCCGTCCCTCACGATGGCGGCCACCCGCTTCACCCTGATCACCGGGGAAACCCAACAGGATGTCCGCATGAATTATTACCGGGCGGCGATGCGGCTGGCGCTGGAGAAAACACGTCCTGAGTACGGCGACTATGAACTGCTCGACGCCATCAGGATGAACAAGGCGAGGATGCGGCTCGAAGTGCAAACGCCGGGCAAGAATGCCCTCTTCATCGTCGACAGCTGGCCCCAGGAGATCCCTCAACCCGGCGTCACCCTGGTCCCCTTCCCCATCGATCTGGGCGTGCTCGGCTACCGGGTCTGTTTTGTCGGCAGCGCCCGTGCCCAGGCCCTGGCCGGGGTTCACACCCTGTCCCAGTTGCAGCAGTTCACACAAGGGGTGGGCACCGGCTGGCGGGATGCCGACATCCTTCGCTACAACGGCTTCAGGGTGCAGGAGGTGGATAACTATGAGTCACTGTTTCGCCTGGTGGCCCGTGGCCGGATCGATCTCTTCTGCCGTGGTGCCAACGAGATATTGAGCGAGTGGAAAATCCACAGACCCGGCCTGCCGGGGCTGACCGTGGATAGCCATGTCGCCCTCTTCTATCCGCTCATCCACTCCCTCTATAGCCACGCCACCTACAGCAAGGAGCGCGAGCGCCTTTTGCGCGGCCTGCAACTGGCCTGGAAAGATGGCTCCCTGCAGCGCCTCTGGCGCCATCATTTCCAGCCTTCCCTGGTCTTTGCCCGGCTCGATTCACGCCAGATCTTCCGGCTGACCAACCCGCAGTTGCCCGACGAGAGCACCGACTACCGCTCCTATCTCTATGACCCGATGAGGGATGACTTTGGCATCGCTCCCTGACTGGCTCGCCGGTTCTCCCCTGTCAGGCAGGCTCCCCTTGCACACTCTCTGCCTGGCGCTGCTGCTCTGGTTGCTGCCGACCTGCGTCATGGCCGCCCCCGGCAGCATTCGTGCCTGCATGGAGAACAGCGATTCGCCTCCCTGGTTGCTGATGTCCGGCGAGGGGATAGTGCAGTTCCACCTCAAGGAGGTGGCAAACCGGATCGGGCATCCCATCATTCTCACCCCCCTTCCCTGGAAACGCTGCCTCTCCCTCGTCAGCCAGGGCCAGCTCGATGCCGCAGTCAAGCTGAGCTACAGCGAAGAGCGTGCTCGCACCATAGGGGTCTATCCCATGCGACAGGGGGCACCTGATCCCGCCAAGCGCCTGCTCACCGAGAGCTACAGCCTCTACCAGCCAAAAGGCGGACAGGTTCGCTGGGATGGCCGGCAGCTCGTCGCCCATGGCGTCATTGCGGCGCAGTCCGGTTTCTCCATCGTCGCCCAGCTGCAGGAGAGCGGTGTCAGGGTGGATGACTCCAGCAGGGAGCCACTGATCCTGCTCAAGAAGGTCGCGATGCAGCGCGCCGTTGCCGCCGCCCTGCAAACCGGGGTCGCAGAACGGACCCTGGCCGCCCACCCGCAGCTGCAGGCCACACTCGAGCGGATCACCCCTCCCCTGGTCGAAAAACCCTACTACCTCATCTTCTCCCACCCCTTCCATCAGGCCCACCCCGATCTCAGCCAACAGGTGTGGGACGAGATTGAGGAGGTGCGACACTCCGCAGCCTATGCCCGCTTCGTCACAGGCATGGCGTCACCGGGGACCCCCTAACCCCAGGCCCGCCCCTCAGCCCTGCTCGCGGCACAGGGCAAGCCAGGCCTCGGCGGTGCGGGAGAGGTAGCGATCCCCTGGCCAGATCACCCCGAGTCGCCAGCTCAGCGCCGGGGCCAGAGGGCGCAACACCAGCCCATCCGGCGTCAGCCGCCGGCAGATGGGCTCCGGCAGGAAGGCGACCCCCATACCGCTTCGTACCATGGCGGTGAGAAAGTCCCACTGGCTGCTGCGGGCCGCCACCTGAGGCACGAACCCGGCTTGCTCGCAGGCCTGCTCCAGCCGCTCGCTCAGGGTGAAGGCCTGGGTATAGAGCAGGAAGGGTTCGTCCCGCAGAGCCTCCAGCCGGATCTCGCCCCCCTCGCGCCAGCGGGGCAGGTCCGGTAGCACCACCCGGATGGGGTAACTGTCCAGATCCAGGGCGCAGAGAGCCCCCTCTTCCCTGGTCGGCAGCATGGTGATGGCGAGATCCAGCTCCCCCGCCAGCACCGCCTGCTCGATGCGCCGCCCGCCATATTCGACGATGGAGAGCTCCACGCCGGGGTAGCGGCTGCGATAGGTACGAATGAGATCCGCATAGACATGGCCCACCATGGGCGGGATGCCGAGGGCAAGACGCCCGGATTGCAGGCTCTGCAGATCCGCCAGCTCCGCCTCCAGCTGCTGCATCTCCGCCAGGATGGTCTGGGCCCGATTGAACAGCACCTGGCCGCTGTCGGTCAGGGTGAAGCGGCGACCGACCCGGCTCAGCAGGGGCTGGCCCAGCTCCTCTTCCATGTTGCGGATCATTTTGCTGATGGTGGGCTGGGTGACGAACAGCTTCTCGGAGGCGCGGGTGAAGCTCTGCTCCCGCACCAGCTCGACGAAGTAACGCAGGGCTCGAATATCCATGGTGCTCTCTTGACGGGGATGGCTGGCTAAATCATGCCTCTTTGGCATGATTTTGATAATTTAAATTCATTTTTTGCAGGTTTTGTCCCTCTCTATACTGTGAGCAGGTTCACAGAAAGACGCTTGCCATGAAAACCCTCTGCCTTCGCTGGTTGCAAACCCCCTTCCAAATCGCCCTGCTGGCGGCCATCTGGTTGCTGGCCGACATCGCAGTGCGCACCTTGCACCTGCCCCTGCCCGCCAATCTCACCGGCATGTTGCTGCTGCTGGTCTGCATCCTGCTCGGGGTGGTCAAGGCCCAGTGGTTCAGTGCCGGGGCCCGCTGGCTGCTGGCGGAGATGCTGCTCTTCTTCGTCCCGGCCGTGGTGGCCGTGGTCAACTATCAGGAGCTGCTGCTGCAGGAGGGGTGGCGCATCATGGTGGTCCTCATCGTCAGCACCGTGCTGGTGCTCGGCACCACGGCCCTGGTGGTGGACAGGGTCTATCGCCTCGAGCTGAAGCTGGCCCGCCGGAGTCGCCGCCATGTCTGACACCCTGCTCGGCCTGCTCTGCTTCGCCCTGACCCTGCTCTTCTACTACGCCAGCAAGTGGCTCTATGGCAAAAAGCGCATCCTGCCCCTGATGCCGCTGCTGCTGGCCCCCACCCTGCTGGTGGCCGTGGTGATGTTGTTCCACATTCCCTACCGGGACTACATGGCCGAATCCCACTGGCTGCTCTGGCTGCTGGGCCCTGCCACCGTCGCCTTCGCGGTGCCCGTCTACGAGAATCGCCAGCTGATGCGCCGCCACTGGCTTTCCCTCTCGGTCGGGGTCGTGGCGTCCGTGGTGATGGCGGTGGGCAGCACAGTGCTGCTGGCCCGCTGGCTCAACCTCTCCGAGCTGTTGCAGCGCAGCATGGCCATGAGATCCATCACCACCCCCTTCGCGGTGGAGGCGACCCGTTCCGTGGGTGGCAACGCCGATCTCACCGCCCTGTTCGTGGTGCTGACAGGCGTCATCGGCATGGCGGTGGGAGAAAGCGTGCTCACCGTGCTCGCCATCCGCAGCCGCCTCGGCAAAGGCGCGGGCTTTGGTGCCTCGGCCCACGGGGCCGGGACAGCCAGGGCCTATCAGATGGGCAACGAGGAGGGGGTGGTCTCCAGCATGGTGATGATGATCGCCGGCATGGCCACCGTGCTGCTCGCCCCCCTCCTGGGCCGGCTGTTCTGGTAACACCGCCACCCGATAACAGAAGAGGCGCCCTGGGGCGCCTCTTCTCATTGCATCGTGTCACGCAGCCTCAGAGGCTGGCGCAGATCTGCCACAGATCGTACTGGATGGCGGCGGCCGTCACTTCCCGGCCCGCTCCCGGCCCCTGGATCACCAGGGGGTTGGTGCGATAGCTGTCGCTCTCGATGGCGAACACATTGTCGCAGGGCAAGAGGTTGGCAAACGGGTGATGGGGCTCCAGCGCCTCCAGCCCGACGCGGGCCTTGCCGTCGTGCTCGAAGCGGGCGACATAACGCAGCACCTTGCCGACCCGGCGCGCCCCCTCGAAGGCGGTCTGGATAGGGTCATCCAGCTCCTTGAGCCTGTCCATGAACTGATCGGCGGTCACCTTGCGCAGGGCCACCGGCACCAGATTCTCCAGCTCGATATCGGCGGAGTCGAGCTCGAAGCCCGCCTCCCGCGCCAGGATGAGCAGCTTGCGGCGCACATCCTGACCGGAGAGATCCTCCCGGGGATCCGGCTCGGTCAGGCCGTGCTGCCACGCCTCGTCCACCAGTTCGGAGAAGGGGCGAGTGCCGTCATACTGCTGGAACAGCCAGGAGAGGGTGCCGGAGAAGATGCCGGAGACCCCCTGGATGCGGTCACCGCTCTGGCGCAGCATCTGGATGCTGGACTGGATGGGCAGCCCGGCCCCCACGGTGGCGTTGTAGCGCCACTGCACCTGGTGGTCGCGACAGGTCTGCTTGATGCGCTGGTAAAACTCGCTGTCGGCGGCACCGGCAAACTTGTTGGCGGCGATGATGTGAATGCCGAGCTGGGCAAAGTCCGGGTAGTAGCGGCTCACCGTCTCGCTGGCGGTCATGTCGAGCGCGATCAGGGAGTCAAAACTGTGCTGCTCCAGCTGGGAGAGCAGCTCCGGCCAGATGAGCGGCTTGGGATGGAAGTTGTCCTGTACCTTGAGGGGATCCAGCCCCTCTTCGTCCAGCAGCCCGCCCTTGGAGTCGAAGACCCCGTAGAGGGTGAGCGCCAGATTGAGCTCATGCTCGAGGCGCGCCTTCTCGCGGGCATAGAGCCCCAGCCAGTGACCGCCGATATTGCCTTTGCCGAACACCACCAGCCCGACCCGGGTCGGGCGGCTGAACAGGGCACTGTGCAGAGCGATGAGCAGCGGCTCCAGCACGATCTGGCGCAGCACGGCCACCAGGCTCAGGCCGTCTTTGGCCACCTGCACGAACTCCAGAGGCTGATCCGCCAGCAGCTGGTAGAAGCGGTGGCACTGCTCGGCATTGTCGGTGACGCCGGCCCCCACTAGGGCGACCAGGCTGAACCCCTCCTTCTGGATGAGGCCGGTAAAGTTGCCCTGCAACTGGAAGTCACGGAGCACCTCGAAGGCCCCTTGTGCCACCTCCAGGGTGTAGGCCAGACGCAGGACCCGCCGATCCGGCTGGCGCTGCAGGGTGAGCGGATGGAGGCGATGGCGGGCCAGATGGGCCTCGATGGCCGCTACTGTCTGCTCAAAGTCAGTCTGCGGCAGCACCTTGAGCTCGATGAGGGCTATCTGATCCACCGAGGAGACGATGCGGGCACCGCCGGAGCGGGGCGCACGGCGCAGGATGTGGGTGCAGCCTTCGTCCGGATTGTAGCTGCAGCGCAGAGTGAGGCGCTGACGGCTGTCGGCCACCGGCTGCAGGGTACGCGAATGCAGCACCGAGGAGCCCAGGCGCGCCAGCTCGTTGGCCTCGGCCAGGCTCAGGCGCTCCAGCAGACGCGCCTCTTTCACCCGGCGCGGGTCGGCACTGTAGACCCCGGCCACGTCGCTCCAGATGGTGGTGGACTCCCCGTCCGCCAGCGCCGCCAGGAGGCTGGCACTGTAGTCGGAGCCGTTGCGTCCCAACAGCAGGGAACGCCCCTCCATGTCGGCGGCGATGAAGCCGGTCACCACGATGCGACCGGCGTGCTCGGCCAGGCGGGCCTTGAGCAGCTCGCTGGAGAGGGCGGTATCCACCTTGATAAGGGCGCCGTCTTCTGCGCGCAGGAAGCTGCGAGCATCGAGCCAGGCGGCCACCTCACCCCGGCTGGTGAGCAGGGCAGCCAGCAGGCGGGCGGACCACACCTCGCCAAAGGCGAGCAGGCCGTTGCGCTCGAAGCGGTCAAACTGCCCCTCCAGAGTCTTGGCGATCAGCTGCATGTCGTCCGTCAGTTGCTTGCTCAGATCGAGGTGAAGCTCCCCTTCCAGCAGGCCGTCGATCAGGCTCTGCTGATAGGCGTGCAGGGCGGTGATGGCTTCCCCGGCGGCTTCGTCCCCCGCCTCGGCCAGCTCCACCAGCTGGATCAGCCGGTTGGTGGTCTTGCCCGCGGCGGAGACCACCACCAGCTCGTTGCCCCCCACCTGTTGCTCGACGATGCTGGCGACCCGGCGATAACAGACCGGATCCGCCAGGCTGCTGCCGCCGAACTTGTGTACATGGCGCCGCTTGAAGACTGCCTCTGTTGCCACCACACACTCTCCTTGTTGTTGTTCCATTACTTCACCTGCTCTGCCTGTTGTGCCAACTGCGCCTGTTCAAACCCCTGGGCCAGATCGGCCACCAGATCCTCACCGTGTTCGATCCCCACCGACAGGCGCAGCAACTGGGCACTGATACCCGCCGCCTGCTGGGCCGCAGGGGTCATGGCCCTGTGGGTCATGCTGGCCGGATGGGCCACCAGACTCTCCACCCCGCCGAGGGACTCCGCCACCGAGAAGAGGCGCAGCCCCGCGAGGAAGGCGCGCAGCCCCGTCTCGTTGCAATCGAGCTCAAAACTTAGCATGGTGCCAAAGCCGGACTGTTGACGGCGCGCAATGTCGTGGCCTGGATGGCTCGGCAGGCTGGGATGATAGATCCGCTTGACCAGCGGCTGCTGCTGCAAGAAGGCGAGGATGCGATCCGTGTTCTCCTGATGGGTGCGCAGGCGCGGAGCCAGGGTGCGCAGGCCCCGCAGGGTGAGGTAGGAGTCAAAGGCACCGGAAGTGAGCCCCAGGCAGTTGGCCCACCACACCAGGGAGTCGGCCAGAGCCTGATCCTTGGCGATCGCCACACCCCCTACCACGTCGGAGTGGCCGTTGATGTACTTGGTGGTGGAGTGGACCACCACGTCGGCACCAAGGGCCAGGGGCTGTTGCAGCAAGGGGGAGAGGAAGGTGTTGTCCACCACCACCTGGGCCCCCACCCCGTGGGAGGCCTCGGCGATGGCGGCGATGTCCACCACCCGCAGCAGCGGGTTGGAGGGGGTCTCCACCCACACCAGTGCGGGTTTCTGGGCCAGCGCGGCGGCCAGCGCCCCCTCGTCTCCCTGATCCACGAACTGCACCTGGTAGTGGCCCTTGGCCGCCAGATACTCGAACAGGCGCCAGGTACCGCCGTAGCAGTCGTGGGGGGCGATCAGCAGATCCCCCGCCTTGAGCAGAGCCGTGGTCACCAGGTGAACGGCCCCCATGCCGGTGCCGGTCACCACGGCGCCGGCCCCCCCTTCCAGGGCCGCCAGGGCGTCTGCCAGATTGGTGCGGGTCGGGTTGCCGGAGCGGGCATAGTCGTATTGACGGGGCTCGCCAAAGTCGGCAAAGGTGTAGTTGCTGGAGAGATAGATGGGGGGCACCACGGCACCGTGCTGCGTGTCTGTCTCAATCCCGGTCCGTACCGCCAGGGTGGCCTTGTGGGTCATGTCACTCTCCTTGATGGGTTGCCGGAGCCGGTCCGCCTCGTGGGTCGTCCAGCCCCGCTCTCATTTTCGCTGGCCGGACTGCCGGCCCATGGTGCACCACACTACGCCACCTTAAAAAAGCCGTCAACACTTCTAGACGTCTAAATGGCTTTGCTGTTGGATTGCCATTGAATTCCTTAAGGGTTAAAATCCGCGCTCACGGCCAAACGACTACAGGTGGAACATGGGTACAGAGTGGAACGGCGACTACGTCAGCCCCTATGCAGAGCACGGCAAGAAGAGCGAACAGGTCAAGAAGATAACCGTCTCGATCCCGCTCAAGGTGCTGAAGGTGTTGACCGATGAGCGCACCCGTCGCCAGGTGAACAACCTGCGTCATGCGACCAACAGCGAGCTGCTCTGCGAAGCCTTCCTGCACGCCTTCACCGGCCAGCCGCTGCCCTGTGACGACGACCTGCGCAAGGATCATCCGGACAGCGTCCCCGCCGAGGCCCGCGCCATCATGGAAGCCCTTGGCAAAGAGATCGAAGACTTCGACGCCGAGTAATGCGGCTGCCCATGGCAAACGATGCATCCCTTTCAATGACGCGGCCCGGTGCCGCGTCATGCTTATCTGCCACCTCCCCCTTCAGCCTGCGTCACTACCAGAGCGACATGCAGAGCCACAGTCATGACCACGCCCAGCTGGTGATCCCACTCGTCGGCCCCCTCGAGATCGAGGTGCAGGGTCGGGGATGTCGCCTCGCCCCCGGTTTTGCCTGCATCATCGCCCCTGGCCTTCGCCACGACTACGCCGCCGACCCGGCGCACGTGTTTCTGGTGCAGGAGAGCCACTGGCTGCCGGCAGCCCTGGGGGACCACCCCTTCGTCGAGCTGGATGAGGCTCAGCGCCACTACCTCGCCTTCCTGCACCGCATGGTGGCCGAGGGGCGCCACGTGGCCGGCATGGATCAGGTGTGGCTCGGGCTGCTGACCGAGGGACGCGGCATGGGCCCCGCCGTCGCTCCCCGCATAGCCCCTCGTATCGCCAAGGTGCAGCGTCATATGGAAGCCCACCTCGCAGACCCCCTCACCAACGAGGAACTCGCCGCCATCGCCTGCCTCGGCCTGAGCCAGTTCAAACACGCCTTTCGCCAGCAGGTGGGCACGAGCGTCTCCCACTACCTCAGGATGCGGCGCATGGCGCTGGCCCGCACCCTGCTGGCCCAGACCGCCCTGCCCATAGGCGAGGTGGCCAGCCGCTGCGGCTACCAGAACCAGGGAGCCTTTGCCGAGCGCTTCCTGGCCGAGACCGGACTGACCCCTTCCCTCTGGCGCCGGCAAAACGGCTGCCTGCCGTAATCGGTCGGCTCTTTGCCGAAGACAATCCCCGGGCATTCGAGGCATGCTGAGGCTCATGCAAGGTATGAGCAACGAGGAGCCAAGATGCAGACCATAAGCTGGCAGGATTTCGAGATGGTGGAGCTCAGGGTGGGCACCCTGGTGCGGGTCGAGCCCTTCCCCGAGGCGCGCCGCCCCGCCTACAAGGTGTGGGCGGATTTCGGCCCCGAGCTCGGGGTGCGCAAGAGCAGCGCCCAGATCACCGACCTCTATCGACCGGAGGATCTGGTGGGCCGCCAGATCGTCGCCGTGGTGAACTTTCCTCCCAAGCAGATAGGCCCCATCCAGTCGGAGTTTCTGCTGACCGGCTTCTATCGCCCGGATGGCGCCGTGGTGATCGCCATCCCCGAGCAGGCGGTGGAGAACGGCGCCAAGCTGGGGTGAGACACGGCAAGGCAACCAGAGAGCAGAAACAAGAGAGGCGACCCCCGGGGTCGCCTCTCTTGTTTGATGCAGACGGCCTGGCTTATTTCAGCAGGCTGAACAGCAGGGCCGAGACCGCCAGGGCACCGGTCAGCAGGATGAAGCCGTTGACCCAACGGTGACGGAAACGGGCCAGCGCCTCCACCTTGTAGATGGCCACCACCGGCATGATGAAGAGGATCATGGCGATGACGGGGCCGGAGAGGGTCTCCATCAACCCCAGAATGCCCGGGTTGATGATGGCGGCGCCCCAGATGGCGAAGAACATCAGGGCGATGCCGAGCTTGTCCGCCTTCGCCAGCGGCAGGCCGGTGGGCTTGGCGATCAGGCTTTTCAGGCTTTCGCGGGCACCGAGGAAGTGGCCGAGGAAGGAGGAGCTGATGGCGATAAAGGCGATGAGCGGCCCCAGGGTCACGATCACCGGGTTGTCGGTGATGTTGGCGAGATAGGAGAGCACGGAGACGTTCTGGGCCTTGGCCTCGGCCAACTGAGCCGGGGAGAGGCTCAGCACGCAGGAGAAGACGAAGAAGAGCACGAAGCCCACCAGCATGACGGTGGTGTTGCGCAGGATCAGGCCGCTCTTGGTTTCGGCCTGCTCCCCGTATTCCCGGCGCTGCACGTTGGCAAAGCCCGAGATGGCGGCGGCGTGGCTGAAGGCGAACACGGTGACCGGCAGCGCCAGCCAGACGGTGTTGAGGAAGCTCGTGCCTTCAAAGGCGGTCACTTCCGGCCACTGCCACTGGGGAATGAGGTAGCAGGAGAGGGCCAGCAGGATCGCAGCCAGCGGGTAGACCATGACGGCGAAGGCCCGCAGCATCGCCTTCTCGCCGGCCAGCATCACGGCGATCATGGCGAACACCAGCACGCCGGAGAGCATCACCCGATCCGGGGAGGCCAGGCCGAGCTGGTTGACCATGAAGCTCTCCACCGTGTTGGTCAGCCCGACGCCGTAGATGAGCAGGATCGGGAAGATGGAGAGGAAATAGAGCGCCGAGATGAGGCGCCCGGCCATCTTGCCGAAGTGCTCCTCGGCCACCTCGGTGAAATCGGCCTGGGGGCGCGACGACGATAGCACGAAACGCGCCAACCCGCGGTGGGCCAGGAAGGTCATGGGACCGGCCAGCACGGCGACGATGATGAGGGGCCAGATCCCCCCCAGACCCAGGTTGATGGGCAGGAACAGAATGCCGGCGCCGACGGCGGTGCCGAACAGGCTGATGACCCAGTGGGTGTCGTGGCGACGCCAGCCGGTGCTGGCCATGGTGGAGGGGGAACCGGACAGCTCCCGTGAGACGTCTGCAGATAAACTCATCGATAAATCACTTTTACGTAGTATTAAAATCTAAAAACATTGTGCTCCTTTAGCATTTAATTCTCAAAAATGGAGACTGGCAGATCTCACTGGCAAAGCCCTGTTCCACCAGTGAGATTGGGAGGAAATTTCACCCCGAATTATTCAATTAATCCTGACATTAACCAAAAGTTAGGAATATAAAACCAAAATTAAAACCGACGTCGATTTTTTGTTTCGATGAAATGCATGTTTTCAGAATTAACTGAAATTTATACCAGTGCAGCCAGATTGGATGTGATGATCCACTGCCGTTATCGCCATCACTAGCGAATCTCCCTGAAATCCCCGTAACCAGCCAGTGGATCACACCAATGCAATCAGGCGACCCTGTGGTCGCCTGATTGCATTCCCTGCGAGCTGGTCGACCCGTCAGTGGGCCAGAATGCGACCCCAGGCGAGATCCGGGTCCCCCATCACGATGAAGTCCGGGTTCTCCAGCGACTCCGTCTCGTTGTAGCTCAGCGGTTGCAGCGCCAGGCTGAGGATGCGCCCCCCTGCCGCCTCCACGATGCACTGGGCGGCAGCGGTATCCCACTCCCCGGTGGGGCCCAGGCGCACGTAGCAATCCGCCACGCCTTCCGCCACCAGGCAGGACTTGAGGGAGCTGGAGCCGAGCGGGATCAGCTCGTAGTGGATGGCCGGGTTGAGGCGACGGGTCAGGTTCTCCAGTTTCTGGCGGCGGCTGATGGCCACCACCAGGGAGTCTGGCTGATCGTGTTCATGATGGATGGCGCTGATGGGACGGCTCTCGCCGTTCGCCTCCTTGAAGGCGCCGTGACCACGCACCGCCCAGTAGAGCAGATCGGATTCGGGGGCATAGATGACCCCGAGCACCGGGACATTGTCCCGCACCAGGGCGATCAGGGTAGCGAAGTCGCCGCTGCCTGCGATGAACTCACCAGTGCCGTCCAGCGGGTCCACCAGCCAGTACTGACGCCAGTTCGCACGCTGGCTGAAGGGGATGTCGGCCGCCTCTTCGGTCAGCACGGGGACATGGGGAGTGAGCGCTGCCAGCGCCTGTTTGAGGTAGGCATCGGCGGCAAGATCGGCACTGGTGACCGGGGTCGCATCCTCCTTCAACTGGCGTTCGAACTGACCGCCGCGATAGATCTCGTGAAGGATCCTGCCCGCCTCACGGGCGATCTCCTTGACCTCGGGTATCCAGGCCAACAACTCCTGCATGGTGCTTACCTCTGCCTCTGATTGCCAAACAGACCCTCTGCGGGCTAATTTCCCTGCTCCGCCAGCCATTTGCTGGCCAGCAGCAGGGCACTGATGCTGCGCGACTCGGTGAAGTCCGGTCGTGCCAGCAACTCGTCGATCCGGTTGAGGGGCCAGGGGATCACCTCGAGAGGCTCGGGCTCGTCACCGACCCGCTGCTCGGGGTAGAGATCCCGCGCCAGCAAGATGTCCATCCGGCTGGAGAAATACCCCGGCGCCAGCGACACCTGCTTGAGCAGGGTCAGGCTGCTCGCCCCGAAGCCCGCCTCCTCCATCAGCTCCCGGTTGCCCGCCTCGAAGGCATTTTCACCGGGGTCTATCAATCCCTTGGGGAAACCCAGCTCGTAGGAGTGGGTGCCCGCCGCGTACTCGCGCACCAGCAGCAGGGTGTGGGCATCGAACAGGGGCACCACCATGACGGCACCCCGGTTGCCGCCGCGCATCCGCTCGTAGACCCGCTCCTCGCCGTTGGAGAATTTCAGGTGAAGGGACTCCACCTTGAACAGCCGGCTCTCGGCCACGATCTCGGCCTTGAGGATCTCCGGCTTGCTCTTGTCATGGGCCATGGTCTCGACACTGAGGTGGACGGGATTGCGCTTGTGGGGATCGCTCATCGGGGGCTGACTGCTCGTTAAAAAATCGTGTTTCAAGAGTAAACGACTCCCCTGCCGAACACCACGGGGCAAAGAGGGGAAAGATGTCTGAAAAATCCGTTATAATGCGCCCCGTTTTTCCCATCACCACAGACATCGCGAGGCCCCATGTCGACTCCCCTGCCCTGGCACCAGATTGATACCGTGTTGCTCGACATGGATGGCACCCTGATCGATCTCCATTTTGACAGCCATCTGTGGCAAACCCTGGTGCCGGCGCGCTACGCCGAGCGACTCGGCCTGCCGCTGGCCGAGGCGAAGGCGCAGATAGACACTCACTATCATGCGGTCAACGGCACCCTCGACTGGTACTGCGTGGATTACTGGACCCGGACGCTCGGGCTCGACATCCGCGCCCTCAAACAGGAGATCCTGGAGAAGATCCAGTGGCGCCCCAACGTCATTCCCTTCCTGGCCGCACTCAAGGCCGCCGGCAAGCAGGTGGTGCTCTTCACCAATGCCCATCCCGCCAGCCTGTCAGTGAAGGATGCACGCCTCGGCCTCGCCCAGCACCTCGATCTGATGGTGAGTACCCATGAGCTGGGGTGGTCGAAGGAGAGCCAGCACTGCTGGCAGGCACTGGCCGAGCGGCTGGCCTTCGACCCGGCCCGCACCCTCTTCGTGGATGACAGCGAGCGGATCCTGGCCGCCTCGGCCGAGTTCGGCATCGCCCACCAGCTCGGCATCCGTCACCCCGACAGCCAGATGCCGCCGCTCACCTTCCAGCACTTCCCGGCGCTCGACGACTACGCCGACCTGCTCCCTCTCGGCGCCTGACACGCACAAGGCCCTCTTCATGAGGGCCTTGTCACATCAGCTCAACAGCCTGCCGAGCGCATACCGTTCATGAAAGCCCTCAGGCCGCATCGCGCGGGGCCAGCACCCCCATGCTGGCCAGGTAGTCGAGGGCGCTTGGGGTGAAGCCGACCTCCGTGAGGTGCGCCGCCGTGAAAGGGGCTGCATGCAGAGGCAGGCCGCGGCTCACCCGTTCCATCCAGTCCGGATTGCCAAGGGCCGCCGTGCCCACCGCCACCAGATCGGCGCCGCCGGCCAGAGCCCGCTCCGCCGAATCTGCGTCGCTAATCTTGCCCGCCACCATGAGCGGCACCCGCCCGGCCAACCCGACCCTTACCGCCTCCAGCAGGGCGCCGCCGTCGGGATCCCCCGCCACCGCCTTGAAGCTGTCCCCCATGGAGAAGTGCAGGTAGTCGATCCCCTCGTCCGCCAGCAGGCGCGCCACCGCCAGCTGATGGGCCAGTTCGATGCCCTGGATATGGGCATAGCTCTCGGGGGAGAGACGCACCCCGACCAGGAAGCCCCGGGGTAGACGGGCGCGAATGCCGCGCACTATCTCCACCAGGATCCGCCCCCGGTTGGCGAGGCTGCAACCCCAGCGGTCGGTGCGCCGGTTGTGCAGGGGGTTGAGGAAGTTGCAGAGCAGGAAGTGGTGGGCTGCGTGCAGCTCGACCCCGTGCAGGCCGGCGCCATGGGCCCGCTCCGCAGCGCTCACAAAGGCGTCAATGAGCGTCAGAATCTCCTCCTCGCTCAGCCCCTTGACCCCGAGGGGGTAACGCCCGCCCGGCGCCAGCGCGCACGGGCCGACTGGCGCCCCGTCGTTCAGCTCTGGCAGAGCCCGCATCCCGCCGTGATGCAGTTGCACCACCGCCAGCGCCCCGGCCTGCCGCGCACTGTCGGCCAGGGCCGTGAAGGCCTGCTGCTGGGCGTCCGTCATCAGGGCAGGCTGCCCCGCCCAGCAGCGTCCGCCGGGCCGCACCTGGGTGGCGGCGGCAATGAGCAGGCCGAAGCCGCCACGGGCGCAGCGCGCCAGCCAGTCGAGCTCGGCCTGGCCGGGATCACCGCCTGCGCCGCTCATGTTGTGGGTCAAAGGGGCCAGCACGGCCCGGTTCTTGAGCCGCAATCCGGCTCGCTCGAAGTGGAAGCTGTCGCCCAGTGTCTTGTTCATCGTCCTCTCCCGGGATCGCAATGGCATGGCGGCCACTATAAACCCGGGCCAACAGGATATAATCAGGCGTACAAGCAAGACATTCATTCCCAGCAAGACACAATAGGCCACCCCTCATGCGTCACCACAAGCTCGACACTCTCTACCTGATGCGCCTGCTGGTCGCCATCGTCCGCTGTGGATCCTTCGCCGCGGCGGCGGCCCGCCTGGGCATCACCCCGAGCAAGGCGTCAAAAGATCTGCGCCACCTGGAGCAGAGCCTCGGCAGCGTGCTCCTGAGCCGCACCACCCGCCGGGTGCAACTGACCGACGCAGGAGAGCTCGCCTACCGCCAGGCTGACCAGATGATCGCCCTGCACGAGCAGTTGCTGGACGGGCTGCAGCGCCGCCGCTCGGCACTGTGCGGGGAGCTGCGCATCACGGCGCCGGATCTCTGGGGAGAAGTGGTGCTGACTCCGGTGCTGCTGCGCTTTCGCGCCGACCACCCGGAGGTGCGGATCATCGCCGACTTCAGCAATACCCCGGCCGACCTGCTGCGCGACAACCTGCACGTGGCGTTTCGCAGCACTGAGCTCGGCACCCAGCCCTACCTGGCGCGCCCCATCGCGGTGGACGATCTGGTGCTCTGCGCCAGCGCCGACTACCTGGACCGCCACCCGCCCCTCACCACACCGCAGGATCTGCACCAGCACAGCCTCATCACCCGCAGCCAGGAGTACGGCCGCCACGAGCGCTGGCCCCTGCTTGCCCAGGGGCGCGAGATCCCTCTCGAGGTAGCGGGCGAGCTGGCCTTCAGCAGCAAGAAGGCGATTCACCAGGGGATGCGCCAGGGACTGGGGATAGCCCGCCTGCCGCGCTACCTGGTGGCGGCCGAGCTGGCCGAGGGGGTGGTGCGCGAAGTGCTGCCGGACTATCGCCCCAAGGGGGCCCATTTCTACGCCCTCTATACCCAGCGCCGGGCCGAGTCGGCCCTGGTCGGCCACTTCCTCGACTACGTCATCGAGGCGCTCACCCCTTCATGAGCAGATCACCAGGTGGTACTGCTTCTTGCCCCGGCGCAGCAGCAGGTAGCGGCCGAACAGCCGATCGTCGGCGGTGAGCGGCTCATCCCGGCGGATCGCACCGTTGACGCTGACGGCCCCCGCCGCCAGCAGCTCGCGGGCGATCCGCTTCGAGTTGGCCAGGCCGCACTCCACCAGCAGGGTCACCAGATCCGTTTCCCCCTTGATGGGGCTGCTTGGCATGCCATCTTGCGCCAGCTGGGCCAGATCGCTCTCCCCAAGGCGCGCTACCTCGCCACTGAACAACAATTCGCTGATGCGCTGCGCCGCCGCCAGCGCCCCCTTGCCGTGTACCAGTTCGGTCAGCTCGTCCGCCAGCACCTGCTGGGCCAGCTTGCGCCCCTGCCGCTTCGCATCCTCCGCTTCCAGCGTCTCAATCTCGGCCAGCGGCATAAAGCTGTAGTAGCGCAGGAAGCGGTAGACATCCTCGTCTGCGGTACCGAGCCAGAACTGGTAGAAGGCGTAAGGGGAGGTGAGCGCCGGGTCGAGCCAGATAGCGCCCCCCTCGGTCTTGCCGAACTTGGTGCCATCGGCCTTGGTGATGAGCGGCAGCGTCATGCCGTGGACCTGAGTCTGATGCAGCCGCCTAGTGAGATCCATGCCGCTGGTGATGTTGCCCCACTGGTCGTTGCCGCCGATCTGCAGGGTGCAGCCGAGGCGCTGGTTGAGCACGGCGAAGTCCTGGGATTGCAGCAGGGCGTAGGAGAACTCGGTGAACGAGATCCCCTGATCCGGACGGGCCAGGCGCTGGCGCACCGATTCGCGGGCCAGCATGGCGTTGACCGAGAAGTGCTTGCCGATGTCCCGCAGAAAATCGAGGGCGGACATCTGCCCCATCCAGTCGGCGTTGTTGACCAGCAGCGGCGCCGCCAGCCCGTCGCTCGCTGGCAGCAGGGCGCTTATCTGGGCCGACAGGCTGGCGACCCAGCCCTGCACCGTCTCGGCGCTGTTGAGGGTGCGCTCGCTTGCCTTGAAGCTGGGATCGCCGATAAGGCCGGTGGCCCCGCCCACCAGGGCCACCGGGGTGTGGCCCGCCAGTTGGAAGCGGCGCAGCATCAGCAGTGGCACCAGGTGGCCGATGTGCAGGCTGCCAGCGGTAGGATCGAAGCCGCAGTAGACGGTGCGCGGGGTGGCAAGATGGTCGGCCAGCGCCACCGGGTCGGAATTCTGGGCCACCAGGCCGCGCTGGGTCAGCTCATCGAGCAAGTGAGGATTTGTCATGGAGGGCTCCAACAGCAAGAGAAAGAGGGCCATCCTCGCCGTTTGCAGTGCTGGCAGATATGTCCCCCAGGGGACAGTTTTGCCACTCCCGTGCTAGCATCCTGCCATCGTGGGGAAGCCATTCCCTGACCCGGAGCCCATCGCCATGCCCCCGTCTCCTGCCACGGATACCCTGAGCCTGACCGCCGCCGTCGATGCCCTGCACGGCAGCGGCTTCCCGGCAGCCCTGGTGCGCCTCATCCAGCAACAGGTGGCATTCGACTGTGCCCTGCTGCTCGGGGTGGGGCTGCGCCCCGTCTACCTCTACGACAACCTGCATCATCAGCGGGCCCTATTGTTCGACCGCTACCTCACCCGCCACTTCAGTCAGGATCCCTTCATGCAGGCGCTGGAACAGGGGATGGGTGCCGGGGTCTGGACCCTGGCGCAGGTGTCGCGGGGGCGGCTCGACCCCGAGTATCGCCACCACTTCTATCAGGCCACCGGCTGGCAGGAGGAGGTGGGGCTGATCCTGCCGGTGCGCGGCGGCCTCACCCTGATGCTGTTTCTCGGCCGCCTCGACAAGCGCAGCTCCCTCAGCCGTGACGAGCTGGCCCGGCTGGAGGCGCTGTTTCCGCTGGTGCATTCGCTGTGCCGCCAGCACTGGCGGGAGGAGGCCGCCCTGCTGGCCCAGAGCCCGGCGCTACCGGGTGGCACCGACCTCAAGGCGACCGTGGAGCAGGCCATCGCCAGCGTAGGGGGGGCAAGCCTCACCCGTCGCGAGCGCCAGGTGGCGGGATTGCTGTTGCAGGGGCTGGATACCGAGGCCATTGCCGGTGCGCTCGGCATCGGCAGCGGCACGGTGAAGAATCACCGCAAGCACCTCTACGCCAAGTTGAACCTGCACTCCCGGGCCGAGTTGTTCAGCTTCTTCCTCAATCACCTCATCACGGCGCCAGCCGGCGCGCCCCCATAACGACACCACCCCGCCGGGGCGGGGTGGTTCAAACCATGGGCAACGCCGTCAGATGCGGCCCTGATAACGCAGCGGGAAGCGCCCCTGCCCATCGGGCTGGCCGAGGAAGGGGAGCCCCTGTTTCATCTGGTCCGGCAGCTCGGGACCCGGTTTCAGGGTGCCCTGGAACAGGTACTGGCGATTGGCCTGCAACTCCAGCTTGCCCAGCACCTGCACCGCCTCCGAGCCCTGCTTGATCTCGGCCACCAGCCGGGAGTCGAGACAGGTGAGCGTGATCTCGGGATCCCCCAGGGCCAGCTTGCCCGCCGGGGTGTCCGCCTGTGCGTCATACCAGTGAAGATCCCCGTAAAGGTTGTCGCACCAGGGAGTGCCCTGGGCAAACTGGTCGATCTTGAGCTGCAACTGACCCGTCGCCGTCAACGGGAAGGGGGGTCTCATCGGCACCCGCTCCAGCACCCAGGGGGCCGGCGCATTCAGGGTGATGTCGCGCCCGAAAGCGGCACCGTTCCAACCCAGGATCCCCTGCCCGTTGAGTCCGCTGCGCTCGCCAAAGCGCACCGACACCTCGGGCGCCAGCCGCAGCAGAGACCAGCCATCGAGATCCCAGCGCAACTGGGTGAGGGACTCGCTGGCATATTGCACCCGGGCGGCCTGACCGCTCCAGAGGGTGCCGCTCACCCCCTCCAGCCGCACCAGATTGGGGGGCAGCGGCAGATGGCGCACCACCAGGGATGCAGGCAACTGGGCCAGCAGGAAACCGAGATAGGCCAGCAGGAAGAGACTGGCGATCACTATTTTTCGCTTCATTGGGAACGACTCAACTGCAAACGTCTGACCTTGACCAGCCCGGGGGCCAACCCCTCGCGGGCCAGCTCGATGATCTGCACCTGGACGCCGTATTGATCCGAGAGGGTCGCAAGCCAGATCAGCAGATCATCGAACGGCACTGTGTCTATCCATACCTGCAGCTCCTGACCCTGGGGCTGCAAGCGGGCAATCTTGATCTTCTGGTTGAAGGCGGTGCGGTTCACCACACCGTCCAGGGTACCGCCGGTATCGATCTGGCGCCCCTGTCCCCCCTGCATCGCCAGCACCTCCTGTCCCTTCTCCTTGAGCCAGGCCAGGGTCTGCTGCTGGTTCACCACCTGCCGCTCGCGCTCGGCAATGCGATTTGCCACCGGCTGCCAGATCGCCCAGTAGAAGAGCCCGATGAGCAGCACGCTGCCCCCCACCGCCACCAGCCGCTGCTCGCGGGCACTGATGCCGCGCCACCAGCTCTGCAGTTTGTCCATCATGACGACCTCCCCTTGAGCACCAGCGCCCCTTCGACCTTGCCTTCGGTACTTCGCACCTCACCCTGCTGCACCTCGAAGCGCTTGCCCGCCAGCTCGCGGAAACGTTCGATCTCGGTGAAGCCGGGGGCCGTCACCTGCAACCTCAGCTCGCCCCGGGCTGCATCGAAGCGCAGCACCTCGGGCTTGAGGCCGGGCACCTCGGCAAACACCGGGGCCAGCTCGGTCAGGAGCAACAGGACGCCATCCTGGGGAGCCTGCCCCAACTGCTGGAGGTGCTGGGTCATCTGGCTGCGCACGTTGACGATACGCGTCTCCCCCGGGAAGATCCGGGTGTAGACCTGCCGGATCTCCGCCTTGAGGGCCTTGTCCTGTTCCGCCAGCTGGTGCAGATGCACACCGCGCTGCACCAGGGCCACCAGCAACAATACGCCTGCCAGCACCGCCACCTTGCGCCACTGCAACCAGTAGCGGGCGTATTCGGTCTGGGGACGATAGGGCCCCTGCAACAGGTTGGCCTGGCAGGTCAGCGCCCCTTTCGCCAGCAACAGCATGGGCAGTTCCGGGTCAGCCCCCTGCCAGTTGCCCGCCGCCATGGCAGGGATGGGAGTATGGCAGTGAAGGGTGACGGGGTCGGTCTGCGCTGCCAGCAGCATGGCCAGCAGGGATTCCTCTGCCACTATGCCCTGACGGGGGCCCTGGCGGACCAGCCACTCCTCCCCCAGTTGCAGGGCTGACCAGCCATCGGCGGCGAGCGGCAGCGCCAGCACGTCGGGCAGCAGGTGCAGGGTCTTGAGCCCTGCCTGCTCCAGCCAGCCGAGCCAGGAGTGCATCTTCCCCTTGTCCACCGCCATCAGATCCACCTCGCGGCCCTGATGGCCGAGCACCACCAGGTGCAGATCGTCCACGTCTGAGGCGATCTGCTCCTCCAGCAGATAGGGCAGGGCCGCCGCACTCTGGCGGCTGTATTTGCCCGGCAGATTGACCCGCCGGAAGATAAGATCGCTGCCGGGCACCAGGGTCACCACGGGGCGACCACCGGCACGCTCCTGCAGCTCGCCGAGGGCGTGCGCCGAGGCCAGGATGCCGGAGGCGATGATCTCCTGCTCCTGCGCCGACCAGACCAGCCAGTGCACTGGCTGCTGCGCATTGGTCCCCAGACGGATGACCAGACTCTCGCTCACTAATGTCTCTCCTGCCATGCCCGATCCTCCCTCAGGGGGGCGGGCGCACAGCCATGGGTTGCAGTCCAATCGGGGGATGCGCAGGGTAGCGAAACCGCCCCACGCCCCCTTGTTATTCGGCGCCGCCGCTCAGGCGACGCAGCATCACCAGCTTGTTGTCCTTGCCACGCTGGAAGACGGTCTCAAGCCTGGCGCGGGTCTCCCCCACCTCCGCCAGCAGGCGGGCCTCGAAGAAGCTGCTCTTGATGTCCAGGGCGCCATCCAGCCCGGTGATGGCACCCGGCTGAACCTGCAACTGCTCCGTCATCTCCTGCTTGTTCTTCCACCCCTTCTTGGGGCGGCTGGTCAGCACCCGCTTGGCATCGTCCAGCCCGATCTTCCCCTGGTAGAGCCCCACCAGCAGGGCCGCCTGCTCCGGCCGGATGGTGTTGATGTTCACCACCAGCTTGTCATTGGGCAGGGAGCACACATAGGGGGCCAACCGGGCGTACAGGCTGGCGCTCACCCCGCGCACTGCCCGCAATTCGTCGGTGCCCAGCATCCGCTGGTTAGCCACCAGGTAGGGGGGATTGAGTCCCTCGTAGTAGGCATCCTCGGCCCCGTTGCTCGAGACCAGCTGGGTATCCTTGTCGGTCCAGTCGCGGATGGCGTCCGTCAGCTGCACCGCTTCGTAATCATCCACCTCGAGCTGGGCGAGCAGGGCCCGGAACACCTTGAACTGGTAAGGCTGGGCGTCGAGATCGTCGCCGTTCTCCCCCTCCTTGAGGGGCACGCTCAGGCTGTTGAGGTTGAAGCAGGATTGCAGATCCCGCACCCGGCCCGAGAGAGTGCCATCCTCCACCGGGAAGACCCCGTCCTCCCGCGCCCAGTTCTGTCCCAGACTCACCCGATCCGGGTCATCCTTGAAGTCCTGGTTCAGCACCTTGATCACCAGGGCCTCCGCCGACATGGCATACCACCAGGCCTGCTTGCCCAGGGTGAGGTTGGCGGTGCGGCGCAGCTCAAGTTGCAGGCGGCCGCTCATGTTGCTGGCGACGATCACCATCACCGCGAGGATGAGCAGCACCACCAGCAGGGCCATGCCCCGCTGTCTGCCGGGGGCCGAAGGAGGGCGGGAGCGCTTAATTGCCATTGTCCGCCCTCTGGCCACCAGCGCCGTTCAGGAACTGGCGACGTCGAATAGTGCCGTCATCCTCCGTGACGGACAGGGGAAAACGACGATCAGTTACCATTCTCAGCCCTCTGACCACCGGTTCCGATCAGGAACTGGCGACGTCGAATAGTGCCGTCATCCTTCGTGACGGACAGGGGAAAACGACGATCAGTTACCATTCTCAGCCCTCTGACCACCGGCTCCGATCAGGAACTGGCGACGGATGGTGCCGTAGTCTTCAAGCTCCAGCTCCACCGCCAGCCCATAGGGCAGCAGGTCGCGCTGGGTCCACTCCTCCTTCCACTGTCCCTTGTCGTAGAAATAGAGGCGCAGCGCCGTCACGCCGGTCAGCACGGGCTGAATGCGCGGCTCGGTGCCAATGGCCGGATCCGGATAGAGGTAGCTCAACCGCTCCAGGGTCTGCCCCTTGAGACGCCAACCCACTCGTTGCAGGCCGGAGCGCGGCAGTATGCCGTCCGGATTAAGCCAGCCGCCGCGAATGAAGGCCATGCCCCAGTCGTCGCTTTGCTGGCCGAAGCGAGACGCCGCCAGCAGCACCTTGTTGTTCTCGCCGTCGATGCGACCGCTGCGCGGCACCATCTGGGTGACGTCCCGCTCCAGCAGGCTGAAGGCGAGCTGCAGTTCCGAGAGACGGGCCTCCTTGCGCTTGGCCACCTCGTCGCTGGTCAGCACCCCTTGCAGCACCTGATAGGCCCCCAGGCTCAGGGTGGCGAAGATGGCGATGGCCACCAGCATCTCAAGCAGGGTAAAGCCGCGGTGGTGCGATGGGTGGGTGTTGCTCAGGATCATCGGCTGACACCGGCTCCGGATCATGGACGCACGTTGATGAATGTTCATCGGCTGAGATAGGTCCGGATCATGGCCACCGGGCTGTCGGCCTTGGGCGCGGTGCGCACTTCCATGTCCAGCGCCCTGAAGTTGCTGTCCGCCGTGGCGACGCCGCGATAGCGCCAGTACCAGGTCTGCCCGGCCATCTCCTCGTCCCCTTCCACCCAGCTGTCTCCCGGCCACTTGCCTTCGAGCTTCTGCTGCACCAGCTGATTCTCCACCACCCAGGTCGCCAGGGTCTTCTGCTCCAGATAATTGAGGCCGGCCAGGTGTTCGCTCGCGGTCTTCATCACCGCCAGCCCGGCGATGGCAAACACCGCCAGGGCCACCATGACCTCCAGCAGCGTCATGCCGCGCACCCGGGCGGGGCCGCCCGACAGAGCGGTGCGACGCGCTAGAGCGCCCCCTGCGGGCCTGGCGCTCCTCACTCTTCTTCCTCTTCATCCTGCAACAGGGAGAGACGACCGAACTCGTCCCCCCTGACGGTGCGCAGGTAGTGCAGATCCTCGTCCTGCTGGCTCAGGGTCAGCACGAAGGGAGAGAGCTCTCCCCCCGGAAAGACCAGGATCTGGGGTGTCCGCTCGCGCTCGTCCCGACCCTGCTCCTGGCGTTCGTCCGACGCAGTACGCCAGTTGAAACCTTCCAGCTCCACCGCCAGGGTCATCCCCTCCGGCAACGTCACCGGCCCCAGCAACTTGTCACCGGTCAGGGCGCGCCACTTGCGATCCTTGGGATCCCGGGACATAAACTGCCAGCCGTTCTCCTCGACCCGCAGCCCCAGCAGCCTGCCATCCATCACCGAATACTCCTGGGCCTGCTGCAGGGTCGCCATGAAGCGGCGCGCCTGCTTGTCGAGCTCCCGATCCCCCCTGGCCCCCCCCATGCTGAGGGTGACGGCGGTCGCCACCAGTCCCATCACCATGGCGACCAGCAACACCTCCAGCAGGGTAAAACCGGCCTGGTGACGGGCCGAAGAGGCCACCTTCATTCAGGCAGCCCCGGGGTGGCCCGGTGAGCACGACGCGGCGGAATCACTTATTGGAAGTCCTTCAGGTTCCAGTTGCCGATGTCGTCATCGGTCCCGGCTTCGCCGTCCATCCCCATGGAGAAGATGTCGATCTTGCCGAACTGGCCCGGGCTCAGCAGCTGGTACTGGTTGCCCCAGGGATCCTGCGGCAGGCGCTTGATGTAGCCCCCTTCACGGTAGCTGCGCGGCTCAGGGGATGCGGTCGGCTTGTTGACCAGGGCGTCCAGCCCCTGCTCGGTAGTGGGGTAGCGGTTGTTGTCCAGCTTGTACATGTCGAGGGCGTTTTCCAGCGCCACTATGTCGGAGACCGCTTTTTGCTGATCCGCCTTCTCCTTGTTGCCCATCAGGTTGGGCACCACCAGGCTGGCCAGGATCCCCAGGATCACGATGACCACCATCACTTCCAGCAGGGTAAAACCCGATTGACGACGCTTTTGCATGACTGACTCCCTAACGAAATGAGATGGCATGAGCCATCAACGATTAACTGTTAAACCACGATCGTTCGATTGAATTTGCAGGTTCGAATGGCGAAGCCTATTCGGGCACCCGACCCTCACAGATTCACCATGTTGTTGAGCTCCAGGATCGGCTGCAGGATCGACATCACGATAAACAGCACCACCCCGGCCATGGAGACCACCAGCATGGGCTCGAACACCCCGAGGGCGATGTTCACCTGGGTTTCGAACTCCCTGTCCTGGTTGTCCGCCGCCCGCTCCAGCATGCTGTCGAGCTCGCCGCTCTGCTCGCCCGAGGCGATCATGTGCAGCATCATGGGCGGAAAAATTCGAGTTTCATCCAGCGACTTGCGCAGGCTGGTCCCCTCCCGCACCCGCTCGGTGGCCTCACCGATGCGCATGCGGGCATAGTCGTTGGAGAGCACTTCGCCGGCGATCTTCATTCCCTCCAGCAGGGGCACGGCGCTGGCGTTGAGGATGCTCAGGGTGCGGGCAAAGCGGGCGGTGTTGAGACCGCGGCTGACCCGACCGATCACCGGCAGGCGCAGTATCACCTGGTGCCAGCGACGACGACGCTTGTCGTCGGTCAGCCACCAGCGCCAGATCAGGCCGCCAATGCCAAGCAGCAGCAGGAACCAGAGGCCGTAGTGCTGCAACAGCTCGCTGGTGCCGATGAGGAAACGGGTGGTGCCCGGCAGTTGCTGGCCCATGTGTTCGAACTGGGCCACCACCTTGGGCACCACGGCGGTGAGCAGTATGGAGATGACCCCCACCGCCACCAGAGTGAGGACGATGGGATAGATCATCGCCTGCAGCAGCTTGGTGCGCATGTGCTGGCGCTGCTCGGTGTAATCGGCGAGACGGTTGAGCACCTTCTCCAGGTGACCAGACTTTTCGCCGGCCGCCACCATGGAGCGGAACAGCTGGTCGAACACATGGGGGAAGGCCCCCAGCGAATCGGCCAGGGAATACCCCTCCACCACCTTGCTGCGCACCGTCGCCACCAGGCTGCGCAGGTGGGCCTTCTCGCACTGTTCGGCGACCGCCTTGAGGGCCTCTTCGATGGTGAGACCGGCCCCCACCAGGGTCGCCAGCTGGCGGGTGATGAGGGCCAGTTCTGCGGTGGAGGCACCACGGCGAAACAGCACGAAGCGGTTCGCCTCCCGCTTGGCCTTCTCGGTGGTCTCATTCACCTCGAGGGGGGTCAGCCCCTGCTCGCGCAGCAGCTGGCGCACCTGGCGGGCGGAATCCCCTTCCAGCACGCCGCTCTTGTTGCGCCCCTTGCCGTCGAGAGCCTTGTATTCAAATGCCGCCATTTCAGTCTTCCCGGGTCACGCGCAGCACCTCTTCGAGGCTGGTCTGCCCCTTGAGCACCTTGTCGATGCCGTCGCGGCGGATGCTGGGGGTGTGACCCCGGATCAGCCGCTCAATGGCGAGCTCGCCGCTGGCGCTGTGGATCGCCTCGCGCACCGCCTCGTCCACCACCACCAGCTCGTGGATGCCGGTCCGGCCGCGATAGCCGGTGTGGTTGCACTGCTCGCAGCCCACCGGACGCCAGATCTGCTGATCCGGCGCAAGCTCGATGCCCATGGCCAGACGCTCCTGCTCGGTGACAGGGTGCGGTGCGCGGCAATCCGGGCAGAGGGTGCGCACCAGCCGCTGGGCCAGTACCGCCAGGAGCGACGAGGAGAGCAGGAAGGGCTCGATCCCCATGTCCCGCATCCGGGTGATGGCGCCGATGGCGGTATTGGTGTGCAGGGTCGACATCACCAGGTGACCGGTGAGGGATGCCTGCACCGCGATCTGGGCGGTCTCGAGGTCACGGATTTCCCCCACCATCACCACGTCCGGATCCTGGCGCAGAATGGCGCGCAGGCCCCGGGCGAAGGTCATGTCCACCTTGCTGTTGACCTGGGTCTGGCCCACCCCTTCGAGGTCATATTCGATGGGGTCTTCGACGGTCAGGATGTTGCGATCCCGGGAGTTGATCTCCGAGAGGGCCGCATAAAGGGTGGTGGACTTGCCCGAGCCGGTCGGGCCCGTCACCAGAATGATGCCGTGGGGCTTGCGAATGAGTTCGCTGATGATGTTGCGGTTGGCCAGCGTCATGCCGAGCTGCTTGAGCTCGAGGCGCACGTTGTTCTTGTCGAGCAGTCGCAATACCACCCGTTCGCCGTAGCTGGAGGGCATGGTGGAGACCCGCACGTCGACGGCGCGGCCGCCGATGCGCAGTGAGATGCGGCCATCCTGGGGCACCCGCTTCTCGGCGATGTCCATGCGCGACATGACCTTGATGCGCGACACCAGCAGGGAGGCGAGTTTGCGATGGGGGCGCAGGATCTCCCGCAGCACCCCATCGATGCGAAAACGGATCACCAGGGCCCGCTCGAAGGTCTCGATGTGGATATCGGACGCCTCTTCTTTTATCGCCTCGCTCAACATGGCATTGATGAGGCGAATGATGGGGGCGTCGTCGTCGGCGTCCAGCAGATCCTCGCTCTGGGGCAGCTCTTCGGCCAGGGCAAAGAAGTCCATCTCGTTGCCGAGATCCTCCATCAACTGACGCGCCTCGGAGGAGTCACGCTGATAGTGGGCCATCAGGAGCGTTTCGAACTCGTCGTTGCCAAGCTGCTCCACCGCGAAGGCACAGCCCGCCACCCGTCGCACCTCCAGCAGGGTCTGGGGGGCGATCCCCTGACGACAGAGCAGCACCGGGGCACCCTGGCGCTCGGTCAGGATGGCCCCGAAGTTGCGGGCAAACGCGAACGGCAGTTCCGGCAGGGGAGCCGGCAGCTCGCTGCCATCGAGCTGGTAGGCGGCCATCAGGGCTTGCTCTGCACGAAGGGCTGCTCCTGCACCTGGGCGCGCACGCCGGTGGCAGTCGCCTGCTGCTGGGCCTGCATTCTCTGGATCTGCTGCTGCACCTCGGGGGACATCATCACGTCCTGGCCATAGGCGGGCAGCACCTGGCGAGCCGGCGAGGTGGCATAGCCCTCTTCCGCAGCCCGGCTCAGCTGTTCGGCCCTGAACAAGGTGTACTTGTTGCTGGAGACCCCGGAGTAGACATTGGCGTCACGCAATATGGTCGGGCGGATGAAGACCATCAGGTTGCGCTTGGCGGTGGAGGTCTTGGAGGAACGGAACAGGTAGCCCAGCACCGGAATGTCCCCGAGCAGGGGCACCTTGGAGATCTGCTCCTGGGTCTGTTCGTCCATCAGGCCGCCCAGCACCACTGTCTCGCCGCTCTTGACCAGCACGGCGTTCTTCACGGTACGGGTATCGAAGGTGGGGCCCAGGTTGGCGGTCCCGGTCGCCTGCTTCTGTGCCACGCTGGAGACTTCCTGCTCGATGTTGAGCAGCACGGAATCTCCTTCGTTGATCTGGGGCGTCACCACCAGCTTGGTCCCCACCGTCTTGCGCTCTATGGTGTTGAACACCTGATCGCTGGTGGTGGAGCTCTGGGAGCCGCTCTGCACCGGCACTTCCTGACCGACGTTGAAGGAGGCCTCCTTGTTGTCCATGGTGACGATGCTCGGGGTGGAGAGGATGTCGTTCTTGCTGTTGGTGGAGAGCGCCGTCACCAGCGCCGCCCAGTCTCCGTGATAGAAGCCTGCCGCCATGCCGCTGAAGCTGCCCGCCAGGGATGACAGGCCGTCGGTGTTGCCGTTGTCTTTGTAATCCTTGGCGGCGATGGCCAGGGAGCCGATGGGCAGACCGGTGTCGGTGAACTGGGTGCCGCCGCCATTGGTGTTGGCCCACTGCACCCCGAGGTTCATGCCGTCACCATCCGATATCTCGACGATGATGGCCTCCACCAGCACCTGGGCACGACGAATGTCGAGCTTGGCGATGACCTGCTCCAGCTCGGCCATCACGTCCGGCTGGGCGGTGATCACCAGGGCATTGGTGGTCTCGTCGGCGGAGATGGCGAGCTGGCCGCCGCCGATGCTGGCACCGCCCGTGGCCGTGGCAGCCGCCCCGCCCTTCTTGTCGGCGGCGATGCTGGAGCTGACCCCCTTGAGGACGTCCACCAGATCCTTGGCCTTGCCATATTTCAGGTAGAAGACCCGGGTGTTGCCCTGGCTCTGCAGATCCCGGTCGAGCTGGCGCACCATCTGGATGATGCGGGCACGGGCCTTGGGCTCGCCGCTGATGACCACGGAGTTGGTGCGCTCGTCGGCCACCACCTTGGGGGAGAGCAGCAGCGAGGCGTTGGCCCCCTGATTGCTGCCATCCTTGTTGAGGTTGGTCACCAGCCGCACCATCTCGCCGGCGGAGGCGAACTTGAGCTTGATGACGTCCATGTCCTGATCCCCCGCCTTGTCCACCCGGCGAACCACCTCCACCAGGCGGTTGACCACGGCGGCGCGGCCGGTGATGAGCAGCACGTTGGAGGGCTCGTAGTGGACCACGTTGCCGCCGCCGGCGTTGTCGTTGAGCTGACGCAGCAGGGGGGCCAGTTCACGGACCGAGACATTGCGCACCGGTACCACCCGGGTCACCATCTCGTCACCCACGCCGGGGTTGGTGTCATCCACCACGGGGATGGCCGAGGTCTTGGCATCCTTGGAGCGCACTACCTTGAGCACGCCGTTGTTCATGGGCACCACGGCAAAGCCGTAAACGTCGAGCACGCTCAGGAAGAACTGGTAGTACTGATCCTCGTTGAGCAGGTCATAGCTGCGCACGTTGATCTTGCCGCGTACCGATGGCTCTATGATGATGGTTTTGTTCAGGTTCTTGCCGACCGTGTTGATGAACTCCTCGATGTCGGCGTTCTTGAAACTGGCGGAATACTCGGTGGCCCAGGCAGAACCGGCCATCATCAAGGCTGCCGCCATGGTGGCCAGACGCCAGCCCTTCCCTTTATTTGTCATTCTTGGTGCTACTCCAATTCATTATTCTGACAAGCCGACATAGACGTCGTAGAGCTGTCCTTGCCGCTCGACGGTGACGGTCATTTCCGTGGCGCCCGCCACCTGCTGCATCGCCTGCATGGCCTGGGCGTTGTCACGCAGATCCAGGCCGTTGATGCTGACCGCCAGATCGTTGGCGACCAGTCCGAGTTGATTGAACAGTTCCGGATTGCGACCCGGGTTGAGGCGATAGCCGGTCATGCGACCGTCCACCCGGACCGGAGAAATATTGAGGTAATCGGTGATCTTGCCCGGGTTGCCCAGCAGTTCGCTGCGCACGGAGGAGAGTCCCTCCTGGCGGGCCGGTTTGGGCAGGGGCTTGCCATACTCTTCCCCGTCCAGCATCAGGGTCTCGTCACGGCCGTCCCGGGCGATGATGACCCGATCGGCAAACACCTGGCGTATCCTGGCCTGGGTACCGTCGATGTAGTCTCCGATGCCGTAAGAGTTCTGTGTCCCGTTGTGGGCGATGATGGCGATGGACTTGGCGGGATCCGAGCTTGCCAGCACCCCGTTGAGCTGGGCGTTGAGCTGGGTTTTCGGGGCATCCGCCGCCACCGTCTCTGCCGCCTTGTCCGCCTGGGGTTGCAGCGCCTTGCCAAAGAGAGAGAGGCGGCTGAGGTTGCCAAGATCGAGGCGATCGCCGCCACTCCCCTGCACCGAGGTGACCGAGGGTTGCCAGGGGGTCAGGGGAGCGGGCTGGGCCAGTTCGTACAGGCGCCAGGTGAGCACGGCACACTGCTGGGCCAGCAACAGCAGCAGAAGCCAGAACAGGGGCTGGCTGAAACGGGAGAGTGGCATGGCCTTGCAGCGAGCCAGAAGGGAAGTCAACAAATCATCCCTGAACGGTAGCGTCATCTTTCTCAAAATTGTCTGGCATCCAAGTCGGTTGGCTATTGTGTACGGCAATGGACCCAGAGACAACCGACCGGATGGGACCAAGGGGTGAAAATTCAGTTTCCGTCACACCCGGATGCCCCCTGTTTCTATCCCGGGGCCCGCCTCTGGTATAATCAGGCACCTTTTCAGCCATCCCGGAGCCGATCCATGTCGAATCCAGCACAAAGCAGCACTCAGGTCCGTCTCGACAAGTGGCTGTGGGCCGCCCGCTTTTACAAGACCCGCAGTCTGGCGCGGGATCAGATCGACGGCGGCAAGGTGCACTACAACGGCCAGCGCACCAAGCCGGGCAAGGCGGTCGAGGTCGGCGCCCTGGTGCGATTCTGGCAAGGCCAGGACGAGCGGGAGGTGCGGGTGCTCGAGGTGAGCGAGCAGCGCAAATCCGCCCCGCTGGCCCAGCAACTCTATGAAGAGACAGAGGCCAGCCTGAAGAAACGGGCCGAAAACAGCGAAGCCCGCCGCTTCAACAGCCAGTTTGCCCCAAGCCCGGAGCGCCGACCCGACAAGCAGGAGCGACGCCAGCTTATCCGGGTCAAGCAATCCTAATCCGCGTCTGTGGCCCCGTTATGACGACAGGTGGAGGAATTAGTTCCTAACCACCTGTTTAACAATGTGTTTATTTTTCCCCAAGAACATCCTAGGAAACCATGATGAGTAACCAAGACCTCCTGTATCGCTATCTGTTCGAAGAGTACGAAGTGCGTGGGGAGCTGGTCCAGCTGGATCGTACCTACCGCCACATCATCGACGCCCAGAACTACCCGGTACAGGTGCAGCACCTGCTGGGCGAGCTGCTGGTTGCCACCAGCCTGCTGACCGCCACCCTCAAGTTCGAAGGCTCCATCACGGTGCAGCTGCAGGGGGACGGTCCGGTGCGTCTGGCCGTCATCAACGGCGACAACAACCAGCAATTGCGCGGCGTGGCACGCTATGAAGGGGAATTGCCGACGGACGGCAAGCTGCAAAGCCTGATCGGCAACGGCCATCTGGTCATCACCATCACTCCGGATCAGGGAGAGCGCTATCAGGGCATCATCGCCCTGGAGGCCGACACCCTGGCGGCCTGTCTGGAGCACTACTTCGCCCAGTCCGAACAACTGGCCACCCGCCTCTGGATCCGCACCGGCCACCACGAGGGCGAGCCCCGTGCGGCGGGCATCTTGCTGCAGGAGCTGCCGGCCCAGAGCGAGGATCACAGCGAAGATTTCGACCACCTGGTCCAGCTCACCACCACCATCAAGGACGTGGAGCTGTTCGGTCTGGACGCGGAAGAGATCCTCTACCGCCTCTACCACCAGGACAAGGTACGGGTGTTCGATCCCCAGGCCATCGAGTTCCGCTGCACCTGCTCCCGCGCCCGTTGCGAAGGGGCCTTGCTGCAGATAGACAAGGAGGAAGCGGTATCCATGGTGCAGGAGCTCGGCAAGATCGACATGCACTGCGATTACTGCGGCGCCCACTACGAATTCGACGGGATAGACATCGAAACCCTGTTCAGCAGGGCTCCCGGTAATGATGCAAACCAGTTACACTAATCAAAGGCGGGCAAAACCCGCCTTTAACTTAAATAACAAAAAAATACCCTATTTTATAAAGTTTGATGGCGATCGCTAAAAACTACCACCTAGGTGGTAGCATGAACGTCAGATAGAACCCTACACACCTCTGAACCCAGGAGAATACAATGACAATCGTGGTAGAACCCACCCTGGCCCAACAACTGAAGCTGGACCAATACGGTATCAAAAACAGCCAGGAAATCGTTCGCAACCCCTCCTATGAGCAGCTTTTCGCTGAAGAGACCCGCTCAGACCTTGAGGGCTTCGAACGTGGCGTCGTCACCGAGCTTGGCGCCGTCAACGTCAACACCGGCATCTTCACCGGCCGCTCCCCTAAAGATAAATATATCGTCAAAGATGCCACTACCCAGGATACTGTGTGGTGGTCTGACCAGGGTAAAAACGATAACAAGGCGATTACCCCGGAAGTGTGGTCACATCTGAAAGGGCTGGTCACCAAACAGCTGTCCGGCAAGCGTCTGTTCGTGGTGGACGGCTTCTGCGGCGCCAACCCGGACACCCGCCTGGCGGTGCGCATCATCACCGAGGTGGCCTGGCAGGCGCACTTCGTGAAGAACATGTTCATCCGCCCGAGCGAAGAGGAGCTGAAGACCTTCAAACCGGACTTCGTGGTGATGAACGGTGCCAAGTGCACCAACCCGAACTGGAAGGAGCAAGGTCTCAACTCCGAGAACTTCGTCGCCTTCAACATGACCGAGAAGATGCAACTCATCGGCGGCACCTGGTACGGTGGCGAGATGAAGAAGGGCATGTTCTCCATGATGAACTACTTCCTTCCCCTGCGCGGCATCGCCTCCATGCACTGCTCCGCCAACGTGGGCAAGGATGGGGACGTGGCCATCTTCTTCGGCCTCTCCGGCACCGGCAAAACCACCCTCTCCACCGATCCCAAGCGTCAGCTGATCGGCGATGACGAGCACGGCTGGGATGATCACGGCGTGTTCAACTTCGAAGGGGGCTGCTACGCCAAGACCATCAAGCTCTCCGAAGAGGCCGAGCCGGACATCTACCACGCCATCCGCCGCGATGCGCTGCTGGAGAACGTGACCGTGGCCGCCGATGGCACCATCGACTTCGACGACGGTTCCCGCACCGAGAATACCCGGGTCTCCTACCCCATCTATCACATCGACAACATCGTCAAGCCGGTCTCCAAGGCGGGTCACGCCACCAAGGTGATCTTCCTGACCGCAGACGCCTTCGGTGTGCTGCCCCCGGTCGCTAAGCTGACCAAGGAGCAGACCAAGTACCACTTCCTGTCCGGCTTTACCGCCAAGCTGGCCGGTACCGAGCGCGGCATCACAGAGCCGACCCCGACCTTCTCCTCCTGCTTCGGCGCGGCTTTCCTCAGCCTGCACCCGACCAAGTACGGCCAGGAGCTGGTGAAACGGATGGAAGCGGCAGGGGCTGAAGCCTATCTGGTCAACACCGGCTGGAACGGCACCGGCAAGCGGATCTCCATCAAGGATACCCGTGGCATCATCGACGCCATCCTGGATGGTTCCATCGAGAAGGCGCCGACCAAGGTACTGCCGGTGTTCAACCTGGAAGTGCCGACCGAGCTGCCGGGCGTCAACCCCGCCATCCTAGATCCGCGAGACACTTACGCCGACCAGGCCGAGTGGGATGCCAAGGCGGCCGATCTGGCCGGGCGCTTCATCAAGAACTTCGAGCGCTTCACCGACAACGACGAAGGCAAACGCCTGGTCGCGGCGGGCCCGCAGTTGTAAGAAACGCGCCTCGCGTCTCACAATCCCGTACCGGTCAGCCCTGCTGGCCGGTATTTTTTTGGCCGATGCGCGGCATATGGCTCCCGCCAAGCCTTGCCTTGACGGCCCTTGCGCGTTAGATTCAGCCAAACTTTATACAATATACAATTTTGCAACCTGCCCGTGACCCCAGCATGACCCCACCTTACAAGACCCGAACCCAGATGGTGATGGAGAACCTCCGTGGCCGGATATTGCGTGGCGAGTTTGCAGCGGGCGCCCCCCTGCGCCAGGACGCCATCGCCAAGGAGCTGGCGGTGAGCCGCATCCCGGTGCGAGAAGCCCTGATGCAACTGGAAGCCCAGGGGCTGGTGAAGTTCGAGGCCCATCGCGGCGCCGTGGTGACCATGCTGGATGCCTCGGCCATCGAGGAGCTCTTTTATTTGCGGGCACTGCTCGAAGCCGATACCCTGTTCCACGCCGTCGACCTGATGACGGAGGAGACCTTCGCCCAGGCGCAAGCCATCCTCGCCCAGTTTGATCTGGCGCTGGAGTCTGGCACCCAGATCGAACACTGGGCCGAGTTGAATCACCGCTTTCACGCCACCCTCTACCAGGCAGCCAATCGCCCCCAGGCACTGGAACTGATCGCCCAGATCAATCTGAGCTGCGACCGCTATGTGCGTTTCGAACTGCTGTTCGCCCAGGGCGGCGTGGACAAGGCCGAGCGGGAGCACGCCCGACTCCTTGAACTGTGCCGCGCCCGGCGCAAGCACGAAGCAGTGGTACTGCTCAAGCAACACATCGAGGCGGCAGGCCAGTCGATCAGACAGATCCTGGCAGGCGGCCACCATCAATGAACACTCACATCACCACAAGCTGGCAATAACGACATGAACCATTTCGAGATTATTGAAACCCGCGTCGCCCAGGTCAGGGCCACACTGGCCACGCTGGAGCTGGACGCCTTCATCGTTCCCCACGACGACGAGCATCTGGGGGAGTACATTCCCGCCTATGCCGAGCGGCTGGACTGGATCACGGGTTTCAACGGCTCCGCCGGGCTCGCCATCATCATGGCGCATCGGGCGGCCCTGTTCATCGACGGTCGTTATACCGTGCAGGCGCGCATGCAGGCGCCGGCCGAGCTGTTCGAGTTTCTCCACCTCAATGAAGACCCCCACGTGCAGTGGCTGGCGGAGCAGTTGCCCTCAGGCTCCCGGGTCGGTTTCGATGCCCGCCTGCACAGCCTGGCCTGGTATCAGAACGCCAACGCCGTACTGGCCGATCACGGCATCGAGCTGGTGCGCATCGACGAGAACCCCATCGATCTGCACTGGAGCGATCGTCCCGCCCCGACCAAGAGCCCTGTCATCCTCTACAGCGAGGAGCTGGCGGGCCAGTCCAGCCAGGCCAAGCGCGAAATGCTGGCCAGCGATCTGCGCAAGCGCGGGCTGGATGCGGTGCTGCTGACCCAGGCCGAGCCCATCAACTGGCTGCTCAACCTGCGTGGTCGCGACGTGGAACGCCTGCCGGTGGTGCTGGGCTTTGCGGTACTCTACGCCAACACCACCATGGATTTCTTCGTCGATACCGACAAGATCGACTGCTTCGCCTTCAGCCAGCACGTGGGGCAGGATGTCTCCGTCTACCCCATCGACAAGCTGGGTGACGTGTTGCAGCGCATCGGCGAGGATCAGCAGAAGGTGCTGGCCGACCCCAACACCGCCAACGCCTGGACCCAGCTCGTGATGGAAGAGGCAGGCGCCATTCTGGTGGCCGGCCAGGATCCCACCATGCTGCCCAAGGCGTGCAAGAACCCCGTGGAGCTGGCCGGCATGCGTGCCGCCCACCTGCGCGACGGCGTTGCCGTCACCCGCTTCCTGGCCTGGCTGGATCGCCTGATCGCCAGCGGCGAGTTCGACGGTGTGGACGAAGGCACCCTGGCCGACCAGCTGGAAGCCTTCCGCCACGAGCAGGAGCACTATGTGGAGCCGAGCTTCGACACCATCTCGGCACTCGGCCCCAACGCAGCCATGTGCCACTACCGCCACACCAACGGTACCCCGCGGGCCTTCGGCCAGGACAGCATCTATCTGGTGGACTCCGGCGCCCAGTACCTGGACGGCACCACCGACATCACCCGCACCGTCAAGGTGGGTGAGGTGACCGACGAGCACAGGGCCATGTTTACCCGGGTGCTGCAAGGTCATATTGCCCTGGATCAGGCCCGCTTCCCCCGCGGCACTGCCGGCATCCAGCTCGACGTGCTGGCCCGCATGCCCCTGTGGCAAGCCGGCTACAACTACGACCATGGCACCGGCCACGGGGTCGGCCACTTCCTCAGCGTGCACGAAGGCCCGCAGCGCATCGCCCCCAAGGGCAGCCTGGTGGCCCTGCAGCCGGGCATGGTGCTCTCCAACGAGCCGGGCTACTACCGGGAAGATGCCTTCGGCATCCGCTGTGAAAACCTGGTGGTGGTGACCGAACAGGAGGCCCGTGGCGAGCTGACGATGCTGGGCTTCGAGCGACTGACCTATGTGCCGTTCGACATCCGCCTCATCGATCGCAGCCTGCTGAGCCCGGCGGAGTTCCGCTGGATCAACGAATACCATGCGGAGGTCTACCGCCGTCTGAGCCCGCTGCTGGAGGGCGAGGATCTCGCCTGGCTGGAGCAGGCGACCAGCCTCCTCTGATGACACAGGGCCTGCGGGCCCTGTTTCTTTATCCGCGGCATGCCACAAATGCCCCCCTTGCATCGACTCCCCGCCCCTTCTACCCTGTGCCTCCTTTTTGGCTGCCCCGCAGCAGAGACCCGATGAGAGGAGCCCCGATGCACTCGTCCCCCGTATTGCGCCTTGCCACCCACACCGACATGCACGCCATCTGGCAGATAGATGCCGATGTCTTCGGCGAGGATGTCTACCCCGGTTTCTTCTTTCGCCAGGCCATGGATCTGTGGCCCGAACTGCTGGTTGTCGCGGAGCGGGAAGGCCGGCTGCTGGGCTATGCCCTGGGCGGGCTTGGTCAGGATCGGTCGCAGGGCTGGCTGCTCTCCCTCGCGGTGCGCCCCGAAGCGCGCGGCTTCGGCCTGGCCGAGCAAATGATGTTGCAGGTGGAGCAGGGACTGCTGAAACTGGAAGTTGAGCGGGTCAGACTGACCGTTGATCCCGCCAATCCGGCCCAGCGCCTCTACTTCAGGCTGGGTTATCAGCAGTTGGCAGAAGAGAGAGGCTACTTCGGGCCAGGCGAGGATCGCCTGCTGCTGGAAAAAGCCCTGACCTGACCATCCACCACCGGCACGGGAGCCTTCCGGCCACATAATTGGTTACACTTTGCGGGTTTAATGCGCAATCTGGTTGACGTAAAGTGCAATTCATCACCAGATTAATCCGATGCCCGCCCAGGAGGCCCATCATGTTCAAACGTATTGCTCTCGTCACCCTGCTGGCGGCCACCACCGCCATCACCGGCTGTGCCAACAGCGACGTCTACTCCGGCGATGTCTACACCAAGGATCGCGCCAAGCAGGTACAGACCGTCAGCTATGGCACCATCCTCTCCACCCGCCCCGTCAAGATCCAGGCCGATGAAAACTCGCTGATCGGCACCATTGGCGGTGCCGTGGTCGGCGGCCTGCTCGGCAGCACCATAGGCGGCGGTCGTGGCAGTGACATCGCGGCGGCCGGTGGCGCCATCGCGGGTGCGGCGGCCGGCAAGGCGGCAGGGGACAAACTCAACCAGGTTGACGGGGTCGAGCTCGAGATCAAGAAAGAGAACGGCGAATCCATCGTGGTGGTACAAAAGGCCAGCCCCACCTTTGTGCCTGGCGCCCGGGTCCGCATGACCCAGGGCAACGGCACCATCAACGTGGCCGTGGTGAACTGATAGCGCCGTTCAAGGTGCAACTGCCATAAAAAAGGTGAGCCCGGGCTCACCTTTTTGCGCTCTGCACCACTTAAGATTCACTCCCCCAGATGCAGCCAGGCCGCGATGGACAGCTGCAGGCCCACCAGGTCGGCATGGTGGAACAGGGCATGCAGTGATGCACGATCCCCGGCCACCTGCACCATCAGACGCTGTTGCGCCTGCAGGTCGGCCAGCCAGGAGGGGGGCACCGTCAGCGTGCCTGCTGCCTCGGCAACCAGGGATACCCCCTCGAGCAGGGCATGCAGCGCCCGTTGTTGTTCGCCAGCATCGCCACTCTCGAGCCAGAGCTGCTCATGATGCTGCCAGTGCTGCAGACCCAGGGTAATGCTGACCTTCTGATCTTTGCCCACAATCCTTTGCAGGGGCTGCACGGCCAGTGGCTTGCCAAGCCCAGCCAGCCTGTATCCGCGCTGCGCCTTGGACTGGGCACCCAGCCGCAATCCTCCCAGCGCCGCCAGCTTGCTCGCCAGGGTGAACAGGGCGCGGGCATCGCCGGATTTCAGCTCCAGCTCCAGCTCGTCGATCCCGATACGCCCCAGGGCACCGACAATCTCCCCCTGATCCCAGGCCAGCTCGATCTCGGCATCTCCGAATGCGATCAGCCAGTGGCGGCGCAGGAAATCGGTGCTGAACTGGGCCACCAGACGGCTCTGGAGTTCATCGCGCACCACCAGACTCGGCCAGATATCGGCAGGAAAGGCAGACAGGGTCGGAATGGTTCCCTCCACCGGGGTGTTGTACTCGGGTCTGGCGTGCAATCCGCCCACGACCTGCCCCCGGCACTTGATGGTCTGCTCGGAAAAATCATCGCTGCGACGAATGCGCAACCCCATCTCGAGCCCACGCAAACCCAGGTCGGGCGTGTCGAAATAGACGTTGCCAAGAGCGGCTTGATTGGAAGAGATAATCTCTAGTGAATTCAGAAGGTTGGAGATGGATTCTTGAATATTGCTGGTGACGAAAAACTTTATCTCGATCTCAGTTTGCATAGTCATTCCGGGCTGGCGGGCAACTTTGGGGGGCATGTTCGGGGTCGCGAGGATATAATGCCAGCGACAGTTCACGATTAATTCACGGTTTTATTGATGGCACAGTTCGGTTACCATGCGCCCCTCATAAAATCGTATCGAGTGTTTTTTCACCGACACAGGTTTGGCCATGCCAGTAAATACTATTTTGGGTCTTTTTGCCAAGTCCCCCATCAAGCCGCTGCAGAAGCATATCGTCAAGGTTCACGTGTGCTGCGAACAGCTCATTCCCTTCTTTGATGCCGTTGCCGAAGACCGCTGGGAAGATGCCGAGAAGATCCGGCAACAGATCGCCCAGCTGGAAAAAGAAGCGGACATCCTCAAGCGCGAAATCCGCTTGAAACTCCCCCGCGGCCTGTTCCTGCCGGTCGCTCGTACCGATCTGTTGGAGCTCTTGACCCAGCAGGACAAGATTGCCAACCGTGCCAAGGATATTTCCGGCCGCATGCTTGGCCGCAAGATGGAATTCCCCACCGAGATGCGCGCCGATTTCATGGCCTATCTCAAACGCTGTATCGATGCGACCGCCCAAGCCGAAAAAGCCATCGGAGAACTCGATGAGCTGCTCGAAACCGGCTTTAAAGGACGTGAAGTTGAAATGGTTGCCGAGATGATCCACCAGCTGGATCTCATCGAGGACGATACTGACACCATGCAGATCGGACTGCGCCAACAGCTGCAAGCCGTTGAGCACAAATACAATCCGATCGACGTTATGTTCCTCTACAAGATCCTCGAATGGGTAGGTGACCTGGCTGATCAGGCAGAGCGCGTTGGCGCCCGTCTGGAATTGATGCTGGCTCGTTCGTAATCGACTGACTGGGTAAACACTACTAATGGACATTATCGCAAATTACGGCACCACCCTGGTGCTCGTGGCGGCCTTGTTCGGCTTTTTGATGGCCTGGGGCATTGGTGCGAACGACGTCGCCAACGCCATGGGCACATCGGTCGGCACCAAGTCCCTGACCATCCGTCAGGCGATCATCATCGCCATGATCTTTGAATTTGCCGGTGCCTATCTGGCCGGTGGCGAAGTGACGGCCACCATCCGCAGCGGCATCATCGACAGCAACGCCTTTGCCGACACGCCGGATCTGCTGGTGCTCGGCATGATCGCCTCCCTGCTGGCTGCGGGTCTGTGGCTGATCCTGGCCTCCTATTTCGGCTGGCCCGTCTCCACCACCCACTCCATCATCGGCGCCATCGTGGGCTTCGCCGTGGTGAGCATCGGTCCGGAAGCGGTACAGTGGAACAAGTTTGGCGGCATCGTCGGCTCCTGGGTAGTCACGCCGGCCATCTCGGGCATCATCGCCTACTTCATGTTCATCAGCGTGCAGAAGCTCATCTTCAACACGGACAACCCCCTGGACAACGCCAAGCGCTATGTCCCCTTCTACATGTTCCTGACGTCCCTGGTCATCTGCCTGGTCACAATCAAGAAGGGGCTGACCCACGTCGGTCTGCACCTGAGCAATGGCGAAGGCGCGCTGCTCTCCGTCGCCATCTCCATCGCGGTGGCGTTTGCCGGCTGGATCTATATCCGCGGCCAGCAGTACAACCCGAAAGATGACAGCAAGATGCACTTCGCCAACGTGGAGAAGGTGTTCGGCATCCTGATGATCATCACCGCCTGCGCCATGGCCTTCGCCCATGGCTCCAACGACGTGGCCAACGCCATCGGCCCGCTCTCTGCAGTCGCCTCCATCGTGGCGGCCGGCGGCGAGATCGGCGGCAGCTCCCACATCGCCTGGTGGATCCTGCCCCTTGGCGGCATCGGCATCGTCATCGGTCTGGCCACCATGGGCGAGAAGGTGATGGCGACCGTCGGCACCGGCATCACCCACCTGACCCCGAGCCGTGGCTTCGCCGCCCAGCTGGCCACCGCCGCCACCGTGGTGATCGCCTCCGGCACCGGTCTGCCCATCTCCACCACCCAGACCCTGGTGGGTGCCGTCATGGGTGTCGGTCTGGCACGGGGCATCGCGGCCCTGAACCTGGGCGTGCTGCGCAACATCGTGGTCTCCTGGGTCATCACCCTGCCCGCGGGCGCCATCCTGGCCATCGCCATCTTCTACGTGCTGCAGGCCTGCTTCTCCTGAGCAGCCCACGCCGCACGACAAAAAGCCCGGGTCATTGACCCGGGCTTTTTTATGCTTCGCCCATATTACGCCGTCGATTGAGCGTCGATCGGCTGCGGCGCTTACTCCTCGATGAAGGTCCACTCGTCGCGCACCCGGCTGATGGCATCAAGCCGCCGCTTGGCAAGCTGCTCGCGGATTGCCTCCCCTTTGAAGCCGGCCGCCACTATCTCCTTGACCGGCACAGCCTGCGCCGCCTCCAGGGCCTCGGCGACATAGTCCGGCTGACTGTAGACCTTCTCTTCGAAGCCGGTACGACCGTGGAAGTCGGCGCGACAGGCATCGAGCAGCTGGGCAAAGCGCTCCGGTCTGCGCCAGGCATCGGCCTTGTCGAATACCTTGAGCAGGGTCGCGGGCTTGAGCTCGAAGGCAATGTGGATATGGGTGTGCAGGTCGCTCACCAGCAGCGCCAGATCGCGACACTCGTTCGGCACCCGGAAGCGCTCGCAAAAATCCCGAATGAGCGGCAACCCCTTCTGACCATGGCCGTGATGGCTCGGCCAGAAGGCGGGCGGAGTGAGCCCTTTGCCAAAGTCGTGGCAGAGGGACGCGAAGCGCACGGTCAATTCGGGGGAGAGACGACATGCCTGCGCCAGCACCATCATGGTATGGATGCCGGTGTCGATCTCCGGGTGCCATCTGGCAGGGGCCGGCACACCGAACAGGGCATCGAGCTCGGGGAAGAGCGCCTTGAGTGCGCCGCATTCGCGCAGCACCTCGAAGAAGATCTGGGGTGTCGACCCCAGCAGCACTTTTTCCAGCTCCTTCCAGACCCGCTCCGGGGTCAGATGGGCCAGCTCTCCAGCCTCCGTCATCTCGCGCATCAACCCCAGCGTCTCGGGGGCCACCACGAACCCCTGGGCATGGAAACGGGCGGCGAAGCGCGCCACCCGCAGGATGCGCAGAGGATCCTCGGCAAAGGCCGGCGAGACATGGCGCAGCAACCGCGCCTCTAGATCCTGCACGCCGCCGTAGGGATCGTGCAGTTGCCCATCCTCATCTTCGGCGATGGCGTTGATGGTGAGATCCCGGCGCAGCAGATCCTGCTCCAGCGTCACCTCGGGGGCGGCATGGCAGACGAAGCCGGTGTAACCCTGCCCCTGCTTGCGCTCGGTGCGCGCCAGGGCGTACTCCTGCTGGGTTTTGGGGTGAAGAAAGACCGGAAAGTCTCGGCCCACCTGGGTGAATCCGAGACCCAGCATCTGCTCCACCGTGGCGCCGACCACCAGGTGATCCCTGTCACCCTGGGGCAATCCCAACAGGCGATCCCGTACCGCCCCTCCGACCAGATAAATCTGCACGCGCACTCTCCCTCGATAAACTTGCCCCGATGATACCGCTTTTGGCCAAGAGAGACGATGTGCACCCGTCGCACCGGGCTCTCCATCACTCGGCCGGGCGGCTGCTTCCCGCCATCGTCCCGGGCGACTCAGCCCGTGGTTCGAGCCAGCTCCCCTTATGGTATCCGGGTCTTTGACATCCCTTTTGGGAGGCTTTAACCTGCCGCCCATAACAATGGAATGGATCCTTATGTACACACAGTTCTTCGGTCTGTCGGAGCCCCCGTTCTCCATCTCGCCCAACCCCAAATACCTCTATATGAGCGAGCGTCACGGGGAGGCCCTCGCCCACCTCAACTACGGGTTGCAGGACGGTGGCGGCTTCGTGCTGCTGACCGGGGAAGTGGGTACGGGAAAGACCACCGTCTCCCGCTGCCTGCTGCAGCAATTGCCCGCCGACACCGAGATCGCCTACATCCTCAATCCCTCTCTGACCGAGCGGGATCTGCTGGCCGCCATCTGCGACGAATTCCAGTTGCCCTACGGCGAAGAGGCCAGCCTCAAGCAATTGTTCGACCTTATCCGGGATCATCTGCTGGCGAATCTGGCGGCAGGCAAGCGCAGCGTGGTGCTGGTGGATGAAGCCCAGCACCTGCTGCCCGGCGTGCTGGAGCAGTTGCGACTGCTCACCAATCTGGAGACAGACGAGAAGAAACTGCTGCAGGTGGTGCTCATCGGCCAGCCCGAGCTGCAACAGATGCTGCGCCAGCCCCTGCTGCGCCAGCTGGCCCAACGGATCACCGCCCGCTATCACCTGCTGCCGCTGTCGCGCCAGGATGTGGATGCCTATGTCCGCTTCCGGTTGCAGGTGGCAGGCTGCGTCCAGCCCATCTTCACCCCCAGGGCCATCCAGACCCTGCATCGCCTCTCCGGAGGCATTCCCCGTCTCATCAACCTCATCTGCGACCGCGCCCTCATCGCCGCCTTCGCCCGTGGCAGCCACAAGATAGTGCACGGGGACATCAGCCAGTCCGCGTATGAGGTGAGCGGCATTCGCGACGAGGGAAGCTGGCAATCCGGCCTCACGGTCGCCCTGGTGGGCGCCCTGCTGGTCGCCACCGGCTGGTGGGGCTGGCAATTCTTCGGATTCTTCCCAGCCCGCCCCCTGGTCAAGGTCGAGGTACCGGTCAAGGTGGATGACACGCCGGAGCAGCAGGCCCAGCTGACCCGCGCCATCAATCAGGCGCTGGAGCCGGACGTCGCCATGCAGAATCTCTACAAGGTATGGGGCTACCAGGCCGAGCTGGAGGAGGCAACCTGCGACAATGCCCCCCGTGCGGGCCTGCGCTGCCAGGAGGGAGAAGCCTCCCTGGCGCAATTGCAGGCGCTGCAATACCCGGCCCTCATCAGTCTCACCGACGAGACCGGCGGCCTCTATTACGCCACCCTGGTCAGCCTGGGGGCGGACAAGGCTTCCCTGCTCATCGGCAACCAGAGCTGGCAGGTGGACAGGCAGTGGCTCTCCGACGCCTGGGGCGGCAGCTACACCCTGCTCTGGCGCATGCCCAGGGGCAACGTGCCCCTGATAGCGAGCAATGCCGGGGCTGCCCAGGTGCAGTGGCTGGACAACGCCCTTAGCCGCGCCATGCAGCAACCCGATCGCAAGGTGAGCCGCTTTGATGTCACCCTCAAGAACAAGCTGCAACAGTTCCAGCGCGAGCAGGGACTGACCCCGGACGGCATCGCCGGCAGCAACACCCTGCTGCGGCTGAATGTGGCCTCCGGCGAACCCATGCCCAGGCTGGAGGATGAATCCCTGCGAGCCAGCACGCCGGTCGATCTCGACAGCGTGGCGGATGATGAGACGGATCCCATGGTCGAGGAGGCCTCCTGATGTCCACCCTGCTCAAGGCCCTGCGCCGGGCCGACCAGCCCCAGTTCACCCCCCATATGCCGCTCATGGGTCTGCCCGTGAGCCAGGAAGAGGAGCCCAACCGCCGCTGGATCTGGTGGGCCCTGGTGCCCCTGGCCCTGGTGATGGGCGCCGCCGCCAACTATGGCTGGCACCTCTATCACCTCAAACCCGTGGAACAGCAGGTCGAAGTGAAGGAAGTGGTGACTCCTCCCTTCGTGCGGGTCGAACCCAGGCCCATGATCACCCGGCCGCTGCCGCCCCCCCTGCCGGAGCCAGTGGTCGCTCCAAGACCTGCCGCAACCCCGGCTGCGACTACCGCAAACCAGGGGGGACAGAGTCTGGCAGAACGGCTGATGGCCGCCCTCAACAACACGCCGCTGGTGGAAGAGAGTGCGCCACAGGCTCAGGTCCAGACCAGTGCCATCCCCCTCGGCGCCCTGGCTCCGGCCTTGAAACAGCAGGTGCCGTCCCTGACCTATGGTGCCCACAACTACTCCTCCGACCCGGCCAAGCGGGCCGTGGTGCTCAATGGACGGGAGTGGCGCGAGGGCAATGAGATCGCCCCCGGTGTCATCCTGGCAGCCATCGCCCAGGACTACATCGTCCTGCAGGTCGGCGGCCAGTATGCCAGCCTCAAGGCGCTGCAAGACTGGCGCGGCTGATCTGCCGGCATCCAGTGGCCCTCCCCCGGGAGGGTCAGCGCCCATTCTGAGGGAGCCCGAGAGCTCCCCTTTTTAATCAATAACCTACACTCGACCTTTGCCATGCGCCGGGTCGGGGATCGCCCTCCTGATGGCGGGCGGACTTATCATCAGAACATGAGCACACTGTGAGCCACTCAGACAACACCACCTTCGCCACCCGCATTCTGGACTGGTACCAGATCCACGGCCGCAAGACCCTGCCCTGGCAGCAGGACAAGACCCCCTACCGGGTCTGGGTCTCCGAGATCATGCTGCAACAGACCCAGGTTGCCACTGTCATCCCCTATTACGAGCGGTTCATGGCCCGCTTCCCCGACGTGCTGACCCTGGCCAACGCCCCCATCGACGAGGTGCTGCATCACTGGACCGGGCTTGGCTACTACGCGCGCGCCCGCAACCTGCACAAGGCTGCCCAGCAGATCCGCGATCTGCACGGCGGCCTCTTTCCGGAACAACTGGAAGAGGTGATGGCCCTGCCCGGCATCGGTCGCTCCACCGCCGGGGCCGTGCTCTCCCTCTCTCTGGGCCAGCCCCACGCCATCCTGGATGGCAACGTGAAGCGGGTACTCACCCGCTGGCTGGCGCTGGCGGGCTGGCCGGGCCAGAAGCAGGTCGAGCACGATCTCTGGGAGCTGGCGACCCGCCTCACCCCGCGCGTCGGGGTGGCCCAGTACAACCAGGCCATGATGGACATGGGGGCCACCGTCTGCACCCGCAGCAAGCCCGCCTGCGAGCGCTGCCCGGTGCAGGCCGATTGCCAGGGGCTGTCGCAGGGCAACCCCACCGCCTACCCTCACAGCAAGCCGAAGAAGAGCATTCCGGCACGCAACGGCATTATGCTGATCATCCGCCACGGCGATCAGCTGCTGCTGGAGAAGCGTCCGCCGCAAGGGATCTGGGGCGGGCTCTACTGCTTCCCGCAGGTGGAATCCCTCACAGAGGTGACCGGGCGACTGCGGGAGTTGGGGCTGGAGGATGCCGCCTATCAGGAGCTCGCTGGATTTCGTCACACTTTCAGTCACTTCCACCTCGACATTCGCCCTTTGCTGATCGAAATGGCTGTTCCGCCCGCCCCCCTGCTCATGGAAGCGGATACCCGACTCTGGTATAACTTACGCCATCCTGCCGAGGTGGGATTGGCGGCGGCCACGGCCCGTCTGCTCGCCTACCCGGACTTACAACCAGACTTGCAACCACAGAGGTCAACATGAGCCGTACCGTATTTTGCCTGCGCCTGAAGAAAGAAGCGCCGGGTCTCGATTTCCAACTCTACCCCGGTGAACTCGGCAAGCGGATCTTCGACAACATCAGCAAGGAAGCCTGGACCGAGTGGCAGAAGAAGCAGGTCATGCTGATCAACGAGAAGAAGCTGAACATGATGAATCTCGAGCACCGCCAGTTGCTGGAAAAAGAGATGGTCAGCTATCTGTTCGACGCGGGTGAAGTCCAGATCGACGGTTACACCCCTCCCAGCCAGTGAGCGGGAATCGAGTCAAAGGGCCAGCGTCCCCCTGAGTCGTCAATATGCCGCAGGGTGACACCAATCCTGGCTCAGGCCAGTCAGTGACGGGCGGCCCCACCGCCCGGTTTGAGGATCTTATGGGTCGTTTTTTTGGGCTGCTGTGCGCCCTGCTGTTTCTCTCTGCCTGTTCATCCACCCCCCAGACCAGCGGGAGTGGCGATGATGATCTGGTCAACGGCAAAGACGTGCGCGGTTTTGAACACATGATCAGTGCGCTCTCCCATAACGTGAACGAGATATGGGGGCGCGAGGCGCTGTTCGCGGGCAAGTTTGACTACGTCAAATACACGGATCAGTACAAGAGCCGCGCCCACATCGATTTCTCCAGCGGTCACATCATGGTGGAGACCGTCTCGGGTCTGGATCCCCGCGCCCACCTGCGCCGCGCCATCATCGAAACCCTGCTGACCCCGGACGATCCGGCAGAGGTCGACCTCTATTCCGACCGTGAGATCATGCCAGGTGGCGAGCCCTTCCTCTATGGCCAGGTGCTGGACAACCAGGGACAAGCGATCCGCTCCAGCTGGCGTGCAGAGCGTTATGCCGACTATCTGATCGCCAACGCGATGAAGAAGCGCACCCTCGGGATCCGCAACATCTTCTTCATCGACATTCCCATGGTGGCCAACCACGAAGACAGGCGCGGCTACAAATACGCCAGCATCATCCGCGATGCCTCCCGCAAGTACGGGGTCGCCGAGAGTCTCATCTACGCGGTGATCAAGACCGAGAGCAGCTTCAACCCCTATGCGGTCAGCCACGCCAACGCCTATGGCCTGATGCAGGTGATCCCGGCTACCGCTGGGCGGGATGTCTATGTGAGGGTCAAGGGCAAGGATGGCCAGCCGACCAGGGAAGATCTGTTCAATCCGGCCTACAACATCGATGTGGGGACCGCCTACCTGCACCTGCTGCAGACCGTCTATCTGGCGGATATCCAGGATCCCCAGTCCCGCCGCTATGCGGTGATCTCCGCCTACAACGGTGGTGCGGGAGGGGTGCTCAACACCTTCTCCAACGATCGCAAGGCGGCCCCCGGCATGATCAACCGCCTCTCCCCCGAGGCCGTCTATCAGGTACTGACCGAACAACATCCCAAGGCAGAGGCTCGCCGCTATCTCTACAAGGTCAATCAGGCCGAGAAGGGGTTCAAGCGAACCGTCGCAAGCCGGGCTGGCTGATGGCATGCAAGAAGGGCGCTCCTGGAGCGCCCTTCTCATTTACTGTGGCCAGAAAGCTTACTTGGCGATGAAGCCACCCTTGCTCAGGGGCGCAGCCCCCACCTTCTCCAGGTGTTCCACCTCGACTTCGGTCTTGTTCCAGCTGTGGTCCACCTCGCCGCGCACGCGGATCAGATCGTCAGGGCCTACCTCGGTACCGCGCCACACGTCACCGTCCACCTCCACTTCCACCTCGCCGCTGTCGTCACGGAACAGGTAGTTTTCGCCACCCAGGTGTTTGACCAGTTTGCCTTCCAGGGTCACCCACTGATCATCGGCCACGTCTTTCAACTGGGCGACCGATACCTTGTTCTGCTCCTTGGGGCCGGTGTAGGCCGCCATGGCGAAGGAAGAGACGGACATCAGGGCCACCAGGGCGATTGCTTTTGCGTTGTTCATTTCATGCTCCTGTCTTTGCGGTATGAGGGCATCTTGCCCGGGGGCGCGTGAAACAAACGTGAAGCCTCCCCATTCAGGGAGGAGTGATGTGATCGCAAGCGATTAAATGGCCACGGCATGCTGCAAAAATGTATTCGAGTGGATACCTTTTCACCTGGCCATGCGGGTTCCCAGCCCGCCGCCATCGAGGAACAGCCCGCAGGCCCGCCCTGCCCCATCCATGAGAACAGCTACATGAACAAATGGCTTTTGTGTTTATTGGGTCTCTTCGCCCTCACGGCCCATGCCGCCGAGACGCGTCCCCCCTTCTCCCGCATCGTGATGTTCGGCGACAGCCTCTCCGATACCGGCAAGATGTACGACAAGATGCGCGGTTACCTCCCCTCCAGCCCGCCTTACCATCAGGGCCGCTTCTCCAACGGCCCGGTCTGGCTGGAGCAGCTCACCCAGCACTTCCCGGGCCTCGCCATCGCCAACGAGGCGGAAGGGGGCGCCACTGCCGTGGCCTACAACAAGATCTCCTGGAACCCCAAGTATCAGGTCATCAACAACCTGGACTACGAGGTGACCCAGTTCCTGCAAAAGGATGGCTTCAAGCCCGACGATCTGGTGATCCTCTGGGTCGGTGCCAACGATTACCTGGCCTATGGTTGGAACACCGAGCAGGATGCCAAGCGGGTGCGCGATGCCATCAGCGATGCGGCCAACCGCATGGTATTGAACGGCGCCAAGCAGATTCTGCTGTTCAACCTGCCGGATCTGGGCCAGAACCCCTCGGCCCGCAGCCAGAAAGTGGTCGAGGCGGCCAGCCATGTCTCCGCCTACCACAACCAGCTGCTGCTGAACCTGGCACGCCAGCTGGCCCCCACCGGCATGGTGAAATTGTTCGAGATCGACAAGCAGTTCGCCGAGATGCTGCGCGAGCCGCAGAACTTCGGCCTGAGCGACACCGAACACGCCTGCTATGGCGGCGGCTATGTGTGGAAGCCGTTTGCCTCCCGCAGCGCCGCCACCGACAGTCGACTGGCCCCCTTCAATCCCGAGGAGCGCCTTGCCATCGCCGGCAACCCCCTGCTGTCTCAGGCCGTCGCAACTCCCATGGCGCGCCGCAGTGCGGGCGAGCTGAACTGTGAAGGCAAGATGTTCTGGGACCAGGTCCACCCCACCACAGTGGTACACGCTGCCCTGAGCGAGCGGGCTGCCGCCTTCATCGAACAGGAGTACGAATTCCTCCCTCGATAACGGAGGCCATCCTGCCAGGGCCGGCGCCTCGCCGGCCCTCTTGCCGACAAGGATAAGCAATCCATATGACACCCATCACAGATTCGAGTCACGGTTCCCCGGCGGTCTTCTGTCTCCACTATGATGCAGATGGATATCACAATATGTTTTATATCAGTTGCTTGTAGATCGAGAAAAGCGAGCTACGTTTAAACGTGTTGTGGTCGAACACAGGCCCAACCCACGAGGCGAGGCGACATGAATTCGCGCTCCCCACACACAAGATTGCAGAGGCATCTATGAACAAAACACTGATTACCTTGCTGGTTTCAGGCTTGCTTGCGGCCAACGCCCAGGCAGCCGGACAAGACAACACCTGGTATGGCGGTGCCAAACTGGGTTGGTCCAACTTCTACGGTGTCGATGAAAGCAATTCCATCGCCATCACCGACAAAGACGACGATGAAGTCGGCGCCGGTGCCTTCGCCGGTTACCAGATCAACCAGAATCTGGGTGTCGAACTCGGTTATGACTACCTTGGCAAGCTCAAGTACAGCGGCACCCGCAATGGCGCGGCCTTCAATGACTCCGTGCAAGCCCAGCTGGCCCAGCTCACGCTGAAACTGGGCTTCCCGGTTGCGGACAATCTGGACCTTTACGGCCGTGTCGGGGGCGGCTATGGCTGGACCGACAGCGATCAGCTGGAAAACGACAGCCGCTTCACCTTCGTCGGCGCGCTCGGTGCGGAGTATGCCCTGAGCCTGGATTGGGCAGCCCGCCTCGAATACCAGTACAGCACCCCGTATGGCAGCCGTGACGATACCGGCCTGCGCATGGACAACGGCCTGCTCTCCCTGGCCGCCGTCTACCGCTTCGGTCAGGTTGCACCGGCTCTGCCGGTCGCAGCTCCCGCCCCCGCGCCCGAGCCCGTGATGGTCGACAAGCAGTTCACCCTGAGCTCGGACGTGCTGTTTGACTTCAACAAGGCCACCCTCAAGCCCCAGGCCGGGCAGGCCCTGGATACCCTCTACAGCCAGATTGAAGAGGAAAGGCCCAAAGACGGTTCGGCCACCGTCATCGGCTATACCGACCGCATCGGCTCCGAGGCCTACAACCAGAAGTTGTCCGAGCAGCGTGCCCGGACCGTGGCCGATTACCTGATTGGCAAGGGCCTGCCGGCCGACAAGGTCAATGTGGAAGGGCGTGGCAAGCAGTCTCCCGTCACCGGCGACAGCTGCACCAGCAAATCCAAGCGTGAGCTGATCGTCTGCCTGGCCCCGGATCGCCGGGTAGAGGTCAAGGTACAGGGCGTCTCGGAAGTACAGCAATAACGACGACCCCAAACAAAACGGGAGGCCATGGCCTCCCGTCTTTTTTTATGCTTCCTCAGATGCGCGTGCGCACATCCGCCGCAATCTGATCGAGCAACAGTTGCCAGCCCTGCCCCAGCTCGTTCACCAGGGCGCCATACCCATCGGCAGGCAGCACCCGCTCCTGCTGGAAGGGAACATCTCTCAACACGACCCCCTCCTCCGTCAGCAGGCGCCAGCGACCGCTGAGCAGGGCGCGGCCGTCGTGCCGCCCCTGGAAACGCTCGACCGAGATGCTCAGCACAGGCCCCTTGCGGGCCCCGTCCTGACGCACCACCCAGCCAGGCAAGCGGCTGGAGAGGCCATTGAGGGTCAACTGGTTCAACTGGGCATCGAGGGAACCTGCCCAGCGATGGTACTCGGCAAAGTGCAGCTCCTTTCCCTCCAGCTGATAGACCAGGCTCATCCGGTCAAGCTGACCGGACAGGGCGACGGGCCGCAGCACCAACTGGTGCTGCGGCTGCGCCGTGGTGACACTCGACGGCGCCGTGTCGGCATCCAGCGAATAGTAATGCAGCGTGGTCGGCGCACTGCCACATCCCGCCAGCAGGCCCAGCAAGGCCAACGTCATCATCCGTTTTTTCATCATTTTCCTCGCTTGGGCTCGGGATCCCGCGGACGAGCGCGGTCAAAGATCAGCGAACTCGGCTGCTCGTTCAGTGAATGGACCAGAGGTTGCAACTCGCTCATCAGCTGGTTGAGGGATTGCACCGACTGGCGCAGCTCCTGATTGGTCTGGGAACCGGCATCATAGGTCTGCAACGTCTCCTGCAACTGCTTGAGGCTCTGGTTGAGGGAGGCCGGCAACTGCTGGGTCGACTGCTGACCGGTAAACTGCTCCAGATTCGCACTCACGGCACTGACATGCTTGAGCGTCTTGTCCAGTGTCATCAGGGTGCTGTTGACCTGAGTAAGGGTGGTGGCCATGTCCATGTCGACGAACTTGTCGAGGATGAGGTTCACCTTGCGTTCGATCTGATCCAGCCCGGCCTGGGCAGTCGGGAAGACCTGATAGCCCGCCATCTTGAGCGGCTGATAGACAGGCGCATCCGGATAGAAGTTCAGATCGATCACCTTGCCCCCCGTCAGCAGGCTGGCGGTCTTGAGGCTGGCCCTCAGCCCTTCCTTGAACTGCTTGTTGAACAGGGCCCGCCACTGCTCCTTCTCCGCATTGGCATAACGGTGGGAGAGACGCTGCACCTCGATGCGCGCCAGCACCGGGATCTGCCGGCTCTTGAACAGCTGGACGCCCTTGTCGTCGATGAGATAGGGAGCCGAGATGACGGTACCGACCCGGATGCCGCGATACTGTACCGCCGCGCCGGGATGCAGCCCGCCCACGTCATTGTCGAACAGGAAGACATAGTCGATGAACTGATCCAGGCTACCGGCCAGCACGCTCTCCTCGTCCTTGAACAGCACGAACTCGTCGTTCTGTTTCACCGGCTCCCCCGGCAACCAGCCGGGAGGCAGCCCCATGGTGATGCCGCCGTTGATCAGGCTCTCCAGCGAGTCCATCTTCACCTTCATCCCCTCGCTGCTCATGGAGACCTCGAAGCCGGGCGTCAGCCAGAACCGGGAGTTGCTGCTCACCAGGACGTCATAAGGCGCGTTGATGAAGAGCTGGTACTGCATCTCGCTCTTCTCGGGCAGGAACTTGGCCTCTTCGACCTGGCCGATGGTGAATCCCTGATAGCTGATGGGGGAGCCCGCACCCAGCGCGTTGGCATCCCGGCTGGACAGGGAGAGCCGCAATCCCCTAGCATCCAGGGATGCCAGGGGTGGCCTGTCCAACATGGCGTATTCGCTTCGCGCCCTGCCCTTCTTGCCGGGAGAAAGCTCGATATAGGCACCGGAGAGCAAGGTGCCAAGACCGGAAACGCCCTCACGCCCGACCCTGGGCTTGACCACCCAGAACTGGCTGTCTTTCTTGAGCATGCCGGCGGCGGCATTGGTCAGGCGAGCCTTGAGCACGGCATGGCTGTAGTCCTCGCTGAGCTCCACCGTCTCGATACGGCCCACCTCCACTTCACGAGAACGGATCACCGTCTTGCCCGCCACTATGCCCTCGGCGGTCGCCACCGTCAGGGTGAAGCTCGGCCCTTGTGAATACCAGTGCTGGAACAGCATCCAGGCGCCGATGAAGAGCGCCAGCAAGGGCACCATCCAGATAGCGGCAGCCGAACTCATGAAATCAGAGCCCGGTTTCCACCTTGTCTTACGCTCACTCACGTTCGCGTTCTCCTTGTTGTAAATCCCAGATCAGGCGGGAATCGAAACTCATGGCAGCCACCATGGTGACCAGTACGACCCCGGCAAAGGCGACGGCCGCAGGGCCAGGGTAGATGGTCATCAGATTGTCGAGCCGGATGAGACCGGCCAGGATGGCCACCACAAAGACGTCGATCATCGACCAGCGCCCCACAAATTCGGTCATGCGATAGAGTTTGAGCTTGCCGAGGGGAGATGCCCCCTGGCCGCGCTGCACCACGTAGCAGAGCCACAGCAGCGCCAGGATCTTCACCAGCGGCACCACCACGCTTGCGAAGAAGATGACGGCGGCAATGGGGTAGGAGCCCATTGCCCACAGCAGCACCACCCCGCCCATGATGGTCGAGGGGCTGTCATCCCCCAGGAACACGGTGTCCATGATGGGATACAGGTTGGCTGGGACATAGAGGATCACCGAGGTGATCAGCAGGGCCCAGGTGCGGTTCAGACCACCCGGCTTGCGGCTGTGCAGGTGATCCCCGCAGCGAACGCAACTATGGGCATCCTGCTCGTTCAGGGCGCCGCAGATGTGGCAGCCCACCAGACCGCACGCCAGGGCGCTCTCTTCGGGATCCAGCTCCCTCGCCGCCGTCGGGCCGAACAGCCGCTGCCACAGCCACATCCGATCCAGGGAGGAGATCATCTTGATGAGCAGCAGGGTGTAGCCAACGAAGGCCCAGAACGACAGCCCCATCTTGATGTCGGCCATCCCCATCAGCTTCACCAGAGAGATGAGCACGCCGATGAGGAAGACGTCCACCATCAGCCAGGGCTTGATCCGGCACAGCAGGCGGCCAAGGGAGCGCAGGGCCTTGCTGTGCAGATCCTTGTCCAGGCGCCACAGCACCAGCATGATGGAGCCGATATAGACCAGCGGCAACCCGATCAGGGTAATGCTCAGCACGGCCCCGAGGAACAGGTAGCCTTGATCCACCAGGGTGGTGATGCACTGCAGGAAGGTCATCTCCTGCCCCACCCCCTTGGCCGAGAACGACATGAAGGTAAAGGCGTTGGAGAGCACGAACATGATGATGGCCGCAAAGCCATAGGCGATAGGCCTGCGCTCCTGCTCAGGCAGATGACGAGTCAGGGTATGGCCGCAGCGCGGACAACTGCTCGTCTCCCCCACGGCCAGCTCGGTGGCCGGCACCAGCAGATCACACTCTTCGCAGGCGGTCGCGTCATGGGTATAGGTGGGTGGATGTTGGTGTGAAACCGGATGCAAGATAAGACCCCAGCATGAGGCCCGCCACGGGGCCAGAGCCGCCAATTATTGCAGCAGCGGCCCCTGCCGACCAGCCCTGTCGTTGTCCATCCTGCCCGGGTGTGAGAATGACTTTGACAAGGCAGTGCCCATTTAGCACAATCAAACGCCACTTTTTTTCCGCGGGACAATAATTTATGACAACTGAATCCCCAAGCTACTCCACTATCGAGCAGGCCTTCTCCCTCGGGAACGGGCAAGATTCTGCCCTCAACTGGTTGCGCAAAAACCGTAGCCAAGTCGCCATCTTCCTGGTGAGCGGCATCAAGCTGGAGGGGACCATCAGCGGTTTTGACCAGTACAGCGTGCTGTTGACCGATGCCCATGGCAATCAGCAACTGGTCTACAAGGCCAAGATTTCCACCATTGCCATGCACTCCGGCCGTCCTGCCGTCAGTATCCAGCGGGCCCGCAAGCCACGGGTTTCCATGGCGCCGCGCCCCCATGGCGCCCCCAGCCGTTATGACGACAACCAGGGTGGTGGCAGCGAGCAGTAAATCTCGCCACTGCCCATCCTGACGGTGTCGCTGCGTCAGCCAGTGACATCTGCTCCCCACTCTCATGTTTCGCCTGTCCCGTATGAGAGTGGGGCTTCTCTCCCGAGCCGGTTGTTGACCCGCTCGTCTTCGTTACTCAGTAGGTCAACCCGACCGGTTTTCCCTCTCTGACCATGCAGACCTGCATACCGGCCGCTTCACCGGCCTGTGCGCCTATGCCCGTGTCCTCGAACACCAGACATTGATCGGGCTCGACCCCCAGGCGTCGCGCCACCAGCAGGAAGGTGTCTGGATGGGGTTTGTGCAGCTCCACGTCGTCGGCGGTGACCACCACGGGGAAGTACCGATCCAGCCCTGTGTTGCGCAGCACCGCTTCGGCATTGATACGGGGGGAGCCTGTCCCGATGCCCATGGGGATCCGGCCGTGATAGCGTTCCACCAGATCCAGCATGGCCGGGAAGGGGGTGGCCTTGTGCAGGTTGGCGACATAGTGTTCGGTCTTGCAGCGTGTCACCACCAGGGGATCCAGCGCGATCTGCTGCACTTCGGCCACCAGCAGGGCTATCTTGCGGCTGGGCATGCCTCCCAGCTCATAAAACCAGTCGGCGTCGAACCGAAAGCCAAACTCGCTGGCGGTGTGCTCCCAGGCGGCCAGGTGCAAGGGCATGGAGTCCACCAGAGTGCCGTCGAGGTCGAAAACCAGGCCTTGAAATCCGGATAGGGTCATGGTGCAGGATCTGTCTGTGAAAAATGGGCCCCCATTCTAGCCAGAGCGCGGGCGCATCGCCATGCGCCAGATGGCGAGAAACGCTTGCCACCTCATTTATACAGAGCTGCGTGGATCTGAAAGCACACACGTATACAGATCAGCATGGATCTGATGCCGGGCAGGCAGCCCCCACGCAGGTGTCAGCGATAGGCCAGGGTACAGGCCCGCCCTTGGGATTTGGCGTGATAGAGTGCCTGATCCGCCTGCTCGGTCAGGGTTTGCCACTCCTTGTCCGATGACGGGACCAGATAGCTGAACCCGATGCTGACGGTGAGTGTCGCCGCCACCCGGGAGGCCGGATGGGGAATTTGCAAGGCGTCAAGGCCGTGGTGGATCTGCTCCGCCAGCCGCTCCGCCTCTCCCGGCTGCGGTGAACACAGCAGGATGACAAACTCCTCCCCCCCATAGCGGGCCACCAGGTTGGTACGCCGCCGCTCGGTGTCCTGCAGCAGTGCCGCCACCCGCTGCAGGCACTGATCCCCCTTGCCGTGGCCGAAGTGATCGTTGTAGGACTTGAACTCGTCCACATCGATCATCAGCACCGCCAGCACGCCCTGATGGCGGCGAGCCCGCTCCCACTCCCGTTCCATGGTGATGTCCCATTGGCGGCGGTTGGCGATGCCAGTCAGGGGATCTTCCAGAGACAGCAGAGAGAGGCGCCGGTTGGCCTCCTCCAGCGCCCGGTTGGTATCGGCCAGTTGCCGGGTCCGCTCCTGCACCCTCAGCTCCAGCTCCCGATTGAAGCGCTCAAGCTTCTCCTGGGTGCGCTGGCGGATCAGCAACTGGGAGAGCACGGCGGCATACTGCTTGAAGATCTCGCTCTGATACGTCTTGAGGGGGCGCCGCCAGAGCAGGTTGTCGGCGGCGATCCAGCCGATGGGGGTACTCCCGTCCCAGAGCGACACCATGGCGTTCCAGCCGCGACCCACCTCCTGCTTCTCGTAATAGAGAGGCGTGTCCTCCAGCACCAGGACATAGTCCTTGCGACGCAGCGCCTCCTGCACTGTGGGGTGATCCGGAATGGGGCTGATGAAATGGCGCTCGTCGATGAGCTCACCCGCCTCGTTGGTACCCCAGGTACCGTGCATGGTCTTGAATTCACTGTCAGTCAGGAAGATGGCGATGCGATCGAACTGCAACTCCTGGCGGGCCAGTGCCACCGCGTCGTGCAGCAGACGATCCTCGCTCTCGCAGCGGGAGAGCTTGACCCCCACCTGATGCAGCGCCTGCAGCATGCTGAGGAAGGAGTCCTGCAGGGCCTGGCTGCGCACGAGGTCTGCCTGGGTGTGGAGCCGCTGATCCCGCTCCAGATCCACCTGTCCCGCGAGTCGCCGACTCTCGAGCTCGGCGGCGAGATAATGCATGAGCAGCTGGATGCTCTGCTGTTGGCGTCTTGGCAGGCGATCGAGACGACGGCGGGTTTCCAGATAGACCACAGCCTCCAGCCCCTTGTGACGCTTGAGGGGGAAGCTGGCGCGCAGGCGCGGGATCTCGGGTTCGACGCTCTCCCGCTCCCAGATGGCTCGGGTCGGCGCGATGGGCTCCACCAGCAACTGGCCGAGCGCAAGGGAACGTTCGATGAAGAGGATGGGCAACTCGAGGGAAGAGAGGACGTCAGCGCTCAGGCAGAGCAGACCCTGTTCCGGGCGATAGTGATAGAGCTGGGGCGTCGGAGCACGCAGCCACAGATAGATCTGTTCAGCCTCTGTTTTTTCCCTGACCGCAGACAAGGTCACTTCACAGAGATGTTCAAAACTGGTGAAGTGCTCCGGATCCCATTCTTCCATGCCAAATCATCCTTGGTTGTATCCAAGCGAGTATATCGGCAAAGCCCGGCCATTAATTGACCGGGCAATCAAAAGCGAGATCCAGAGCCCAGTTTTTACAACAGATTCAATGCCTGCATGGCACTGCGGATGCGCTCGCGGGTGGCCTCGGAGAGCGGCATCACCGGCAGACGGCACTCTTCGCTGCACAGACCCAGCAGAGAGACCGCATACTTGGCCCCTGCGGGGCTCGGCTCGGCGAACATGGCCTGGTGCAGCGGAATGAGCTTGTCCTGCAATTCGCGGGCAGCTTGCCACTCACCGGCCAGCGCCAGGTTCTGCACCTCGGCCACCAGCTTGGGGGCCACGTTGGCCGTCACCGAGATGCAACCCTGGCCACCACCGATGTTGTAGGCCACGGCGGTGGCATCTTCACCGGAGAGCCAGGCAAACGGCTTCTTGATGAGCTGGCGTTCAACCCAGGGGCGGGCCAGATCACCGGTGGCATCCTTCACGCCGGCAATGCGCGGCAACTCGGCCAGACGGGCCAGGGTCGCCGGCTGCACGTCAACGATAGCGCGGGGCGGAATGTTGTAGACGATGATGGGTTTGGTGGTGGCGTCGTGCACCGCCTTGAAGTGGTGGTAGAGCCCTTCCTGATTGGGGCGGTTGTAGTAACCGGCCACATGCAGGGTGGCATCCGCCCCCATCTGCTCGGCATAGCGGGTGTATTCAATGGCTTCAACCGGGTTGTTGGAGCCTGCACCTGCGATCACGGGAATGCGCCCGGCCACCAGCTTGACCACCAGCTCCACCACGCGGCAATGCTCATCGTGGGTCAGGGTCGGGCTCTCCCCGGTCGTGCCGACCGGCACGATGCCATGGGTTCCCTGCTCTATGTGCCACTCCACCAGGCGAGCCAGTGCGGCCTCGTCCAGCTGGCCCTGTCGAAATGGGGTGATCAGGGCAACTATCGAACCTTGAAACATGGGATTTCCTTCTCCTAAACAGATGGATTGGTCAATAAAAAGCCCCGGTACGGGAGTCGCTACCGGGGCTTGAATCGTCTCAGGGATGAGAGGTTACGCGCGCACGCCAGCAGGCCCGATTGTCAGGCTATGTTTATGCTTTCGTTTCGATACGCATGACCGCATTGCATCATCTCTGGGTAAATAGGCGTCTGGGCATATTTCGGGAACACGGCATAAATGTCAAGGCGAAAGCGGCCATGTATAATGGCCGCCCAAAAATGCGTGGAGAGACCCAATGAGCCGTCCTGTCAGTGCCGTCAGTCAGATGCTGGAACGTAACCAAGCCCTCTTTGTCGGCAAGCGGCTGTTGGTGTGCGGTGCCCTGGAGGATGATTATCCTCGTCAACTGGCCGAGCTGGCACAAAGCCTGACCGTCTTCACCACGGATTACTGCTATTACCGCACCCAGCAGGCCGTTCTGGGAGATGCCATCCTGTTCGATCACCAGCTGGGTGGCGCCCCCCGATTCGATGCCCTGCTACTGCTGATGCCCAAGGCCAAGGCCGAGGCGCAATACCTGCTGGCCATGATGACGCCGCTGCTCGAAAGCGGGGCCGACCTGTTCCTCGCCGGCGAGAACCGGGGCGGCATCAACGGGGCAGACAAGCTGCTGGCACCTTATGGCGAGAAACCGATCAAGCGCGACTCTGCGCGCCGCTGCTCTCTCTACCACGGCACGCTCGACAAACCGGTCGTCCCCTTCGAGCTGGACGCCTGGTTCAGTCGCTATGAGTGCCAGGCGGGCGACACCACCCTGACCGTCATGGCCCTTCCCGGGGTCTTCAGTGCTGACGGCCTGGATCTCGGCACCCAGATGCTGCTGGCGAGCCTCCCCCCCGTAACGGGCAAGCTGCTCGACTTTGGCTGCGGCGCCGGCGTCATCGGTTCCGTGCTGGCCAAGCGCAACCCGGCCCTGGCCGTCACCATGGTGGATATCAATGCCCTGGCACTGGAGTCCAGCCGCCGAACCCTGGCGGTCAACGGTCTGAGCGGACGTGTTCATGCCTCCGATGTCTATTCCGACATTGCCGAAACATTCCAACAGATTGTCTCGAATCCCCCCTTCCATGCCGGGCTCAAGACCTTCTACGCCGCCACCGAAACCTTCCTGGCAAAGGCACCTGAGTACCTGACCGCAAATGGCGCCCTGACCATAGTCGCCAATGCCTTCCTGCGATACCAGCCTATACTGGATGCGCACTTCAAACAGACCGAGGTGATCGCGGGTGATGCCAAATTCAAGGTGTATCTGAGCAAAGCTTAAAGAAGTGCAACGGTTGTAATAAAACAAGTAGAGAGTGCCAGACGGGATCTGTTAAGGTACCAAGAAAACGTTTACCACCCCTTTAGGGGTGTTTTTTTCGCAGCGACATGAAAACCTTTTCAACATCATGATCTCAGGGAGAGAACGACGATGGCAGGCATACTCACCATGATACTGGCAGGCGGTGAAGGTACCCGACTGCAACCGCTGACCACCACCCGCAGCAAACCCTCCGTGCCCTTTGGCGGCAGTTACCGGTTGATCGACTTCGTGCTCAACAACTTCGTCAACGCCGACTTCCTGCGCATCTATGTACTCACCCAGTTCAAGTCCCAGTCCCTTTACCTGCACATGAAGAAGGGCTGGAACATCGTCGGCATCACGGATCGCTTCATCGACCCCATTCCGGCCCAGATGCGAATGGGCAAACGCTGGTATGACGGCACCGCAGACGCCATTTACCAGAACCTGCGCTTCATCGAGATCTCCGACCCCGAGCACGTCTGCATCTTCGGCTCCGATCACATCTACAAGATGGACGTGAGCCAGATGGTGAGCTTCCACAAGCAGAAAGCGGCCGCCCTGACCGTCGCTGCACTGCGCATGCCCATCGAGGAAGCAAGCGCCTTCGGGGTGATCGAGGTGGATCAGGAAGGGCGCATGATTGGCTTTGAAGAAAAGCCCCGTCACCCGAAACACATCCCCGGCGACCCCACCCAGGCCCTGGTCTCCATGGGCAACTACATCTTCGAGACCGAGGCCCTCTATCGGGAGCTCAAGCGGGATGCCGCCGAGGAGAACTCCAGTCACGATTTCGGCAAGGACATCATTCCCAGCCTGTTCCCCCGTGCCCCCGTCTATGTCTACGACTACAGCACCAACGTGATCCCGGGCGAGAAGCCCAACGTCTACTGGCGCGATGTGGGGACGCTCGACTCTTACTGGCAGGCACACATGGATCTGGTGGCCGACGATGCCCCCTTCTCTCTCTACAATCGCAAGTGGCCGCTGCACACCCATTACCCGCCCCTGCCCCCCGCCACCTTCATCGATACCGACGACTGCAAGGTCAAGATCGCCAACTCCCTGATCTCCGGTGGCTGCTTCATTCAGGGCAGCCAGATCCAGCGATCCATACTGGGATTTCGCTGCAACATAGGCCCCTGCAGCCACATCAGTGAATCCGTGCTGCTGGGGGATGTGAAAATCGGTGAAGGTTGCTCCATTCGCCGCGCCATCATCGACAAAAACGTTGAAATTGCACCCGGCACCGTGATCGGTGAGAATCTGGACCATGACAGAGAGCGGTTTACCGTATCCGAAGGCGGTATCGTCGTGGTACCTAAGGGAGCAAGAGTTGGCTATTAACCCACTGAAAATCCTGTTTGTAGCCTCGGAGGTTGAGGGGCTAGTGAAGACCGGGGGCCTGGCGGATGTGGCCAAGGCCCTGCCGCAGCATCTCGCCCGTCAGGGGCACGATGTGCGCATCATTATGCCCTTCTACAAGACCATCAAGCGCCGGGACGAGGCCACCCTCCTCGCCTCGCGCTGGCTCCCCACCCCCCAGGATCGCAGTGATATCAGCTATCGCATCCATCAGCTGGAACTGGACGGGATCTGCGTCTATCTGCTCGATTGCCCGCACTATTTCGACCGCCCCCAGCTCTATGCCGAGAACAACCAGGCCTATCCCGACAACGGTGAACGCTTTGCCTTTCTGGCCGCGGCGGCCCTGCATGCGTGCGAACAGCTGGGTTTCGCTCCCGACATCGCCCACTGCAACGACTGGCACACCGGTCTGCTGCCGCTGCTGCTGAAAACCCGTCATGCCCACAACCCCTTCTTCCAGCGCACCCGGTCGGTCATCAGCATTCACAACGCGGCCTTTCAGGGCGTGTTCGATCGCCAGCAGTTCTGGGCCGTGCCGGAAATCCACGACTACGAGCAGCGCATCAACTACGACTATGGTCACATCAATCTGCTCAAGTGCGGTGTGCTCTACGCAGACAAGATCAATGCAGTCAGCCCCAACTACGCCAGCGAGCTGCTGACACACCTGGGCGCTCACGGCATGGCCAGCGTATTCCAGCAGCGGGCAGCTGACCTGCGTGGCATCCTCAACGGCTGTGACTATCAGGACTGGGATCCCGCCTTCGATCCCCTGTTGCCCGCCACCTATGATGCCGACAACCTGGATGGCAAACACACCTGCAAGCGCATCCTGCAGCAGGAGACGGGGCTCCCCGTCGGCAACCTCCCCATCTATGGCATGGTGTGTCGACTGACCGAGCAGAAAGGAGTACACCTGCTCATCCCGGCGCTGGACAAGTTCTTGCAGCATCAGGTCCAGGTAGTGATCGTGGGCTCCGGTGATCCCTCTCTCGCCGCCCAGTTGCAAAGCATTGCCCAGCAGCATCCCGACAAGTTTGCCTTCATCAATGCCTATGACGACCGTCTGGCCCACCTGGTGGAGGCTGGCGCCGACTTCTTCCTGATGCCTTCTCTGTTCGAGCCATGCGGGCTCAACCAGATGTACAGTCTGGCCTATGGCACCCTGCCCCTGGTGAGGGCTGTCGGCGGATTGAAAGATACCGTCGTGGACTGGGATGCCGACCCGACGCACGCGACCGGTTTCTGCTTCAACGATCCCACTGCCAGCACCTTGCTCGATGCCATGCGCCGCAGCCTGCTCCATTATCTGCAGGAGCCGGCACGTTTTGCCCGTGTGCAGCACCACGCCATGAACACCCGCTTCGACTGGGCAGACTCCGTCATCCTGTACGAACAGATGTATCAGGATGCGCTGGCCACCGTCTGACGCCGATTGCTGAAGTTTTGTGCCCTTGGCACGCCTTTATCCGTCAACAGCGAAAAAAGTCCCCTTTGGCTGTTGACGCCCCCCCAAAACTCTATAGAATCCCCCACCGCAGTGATGCGAAGGTGGCGGAATTGGTAGACGCGCTAGCTTCAGGTGTTAGTGTCCCACGGATGTGAGGGTTCGAGTCCCTCTCTTCGCACCATACTGCAACATGCTCTTATCAGACGGCATGTAAATTCAGACTGATAACCCGATGTGCGAAGGTGGCGGAATTGGTAGACGCGCTAGCTTCAGGTGTTAGTGCCCCCCGGGTGTGAGGGTTCGAGTCCCTCTCTTCGCACCATGCTTTTATCAGACAGCATGTAAATCCAGACTGATAACCCGATGTGCGAAGGTGGCGGAATTGGTAGACGCGCTAGCTTCAGGTGTTAGTGCCCCCCGGGTGTGAGGGTTCGAGTCCCTCTCTTCGCACCATGCTTCTGGCATGTAAAACACAGAAAATGCGCTCCAACCGCATTTAAAAACCAGCTGGAGAAAATCAGTGTGCGAAGGTGGCGGAATTGGTAGACGCGCTAGCTTCAGGTGTTAGTGTCCCACGGATGTGAGGGTTCGAGTCCCTCTCTTCGCACCATCATTCTGCAAAGGCCCGTTACGAGAGTAACGGGCCTTTTGTGTTTTCATGCCCCATGGCTATGCTGTTGAAGATGCTGCGCCACCACGGGGGTTTTCCCATGATCCTGGATACCGATATTCACAACTTCTATGAGCATCTGGTGCTCAAGGAGATAGAAAAACAGGGGTTGGCTCGAACATTGACCCCCTATCAGCTGGCAGACCTCTGCTGCCTGACACTCAACCAGCTTCCTTCCCACTACATCCGTCACGATGTCGACATGATCTACTTCACGACAGACGCCGAACGCAGCGAGATGGAGAAGAAGGTCATCGCCTCCCTGCGCCAGGCCTACGACAAGATCCAGGCCGTCCCCACTCGCCAGGCTTAATGCCAGCCCTGCTGCCAGAGCAGAGTGACGACCCCTGTCATTCCCGCAACCGGCAGCAGGATCAACACCGGTCTCAGCCTGGGTTCCAGCATGACCCAGGCAGCCAGCAAGAATCCCAGGCTCCAGAACCCGTATTCCTTCTCCTGACCCCAGACCAGCACCGCCAGAAGGGCGGCCAAGAGCAGAGCGCGTGCTATCCAGTTCATTGGCATTGGTCCGAAAAAGATTAATGATAACTATTATCATCCTTGGTGTTGTCATCTGCAATCGAACTTACCTATGGATCTCCGGCTATCAAACGGTGTCGATTGAACAGTGAAAAATGCCGATCAGATCAACTATTTTGTGGGATTTTAAAATTTTAAAGCTGTTTTGCCGAATGAGCAGGGATTTTACACCTCCGCTTTATGGTAGATTGCGCCCTCTTTTGGTAAGCCTCTCGGGATCGACGCATCCGCAGGACGAGAGGGGCTGACCTTGGCGAGCAAGAGTTTAGGGAGCGTCTATGCAAAACCAACAACACCACATCCGATTGCCGGGCATGTCGCAAGTATTTGCCTGCCTGGCCATTTTCCTGGCCCTGGCCTTCTCCTTCACCAGCGTGCTGGATCTGCCAATCCAGCTGGCACTGTTCATCGCCTGGTTCGTCATCATGGGACTCGGCATCAAGCTCGGCCACGATTACAAATCCCTGGAGCAGGCGGCAGTCGACGGCGTCGCCAAGGGGATGGGGGCCATCCTGATACTGATCTCCGTCGGTGCCCTGGTGGGCACCTGGATTGCCGGCGGCATCGTCCCCAGCATCATCTACTTCGGCCTCAAGGTGATACACCCCTCCATCTTCCTGCTGGCGACCCTGATCATCTGCTCTCTCACCTCGCTGGCCACCGGCACCTCCTGGGGCTCGGCGGCCACCGCCGGCATCGCCATGATGGGCATAGGCCACAGCCTGGGGGTACCCGCGCCGCTGGTAGCCGGTGCCGTGCTCTCCGGAGTCTACTTCGGTGACAAGCTCTCCCCGCTCTCCGACTCCGTGGTGCTGGCCTCTACCATGTCCAACGTCGACGTGATGGAACACATCAAGGGGATGCTGCCCATCAGTCTGTTCTCCTACGTCATCACCGCCGCCCTGTTCACCGTGGTCGGCATGCAGTACTCCGGCAACGTCAGCCTGGAGCAGGTCAATCTGGTGATGGACGCCCTCGACAAGCAGTTCAACATCACCCCCATGGCCATAGTGCCCGTGGTGCTGGTGCTGGGCCTGTTGGCCAACCGCAAGCCCGCCTTCCCGGTGATAAGCTTCGGCGCCTTGCTGGGTCTTGTCTGGGCCATCGTCTTCCAGGACATGGATCCGGTGAAGGCAATGCACTCCGCCTACAGCCCGTTTGCCATCACCTCCGGCGTCGACTTCATCGACAACATCCTGGGCCGCGGCGGTATGGAGTCCATGCTGGGTTCCGTGGCCGTCATCATCTTCGGCTTGGGCTTCGGCGGTCTGCTGGAGAAGGTCGGCATCCTGGAAGTGATCGCCAGCGCCTTCGAGAAGCGCATCAACAGCGCCGGCAGCCTGACCAGCCACACCATCGGCACCGCCTTCCTGGCCAACGTGTTCGGTTCCGCCATGTATGTGTCCCTGATCCTGACCCCCAAGATCATGGCCAAGAACTACGACAGACTGGGGCTTGCGCGCAAGAACCTCTCCCGCAACGCCGAGTTTGGCGGCACCCTCACCTGCGGCATGGTGCCCTGGAGCGACAACGGCATCTTCATGGCTGGTGTCCTCGGGGTGGCGACCCTCGACTACCTGCCCTACATGTGGCTCAGCTTCACCTGCATCATAGTGACCATCACCCTCGCCTATCTGGGCAAGGGAGTGAACCGTGTACCGGTCACAGAGGCAGTGACAGCCCGCTAATTTCCGTAAAAACAACGACAAAGGCGCCATCACGGCGCCTTTTGTCTGGGCGCGATTCGAGGTTAAGCTGGCACTCACCTTGATCGCACGTGGCAGGACGCCCAGATGAACTTCACCTTTCGCCAGATCCGCTATTTCGTGGCGGTAGCCGACAGCTTCTCGGTCAGCCGCGCAGCCGCCGAGCTGCACATCTCCCAGTCGGCGGTCACCAGCGCCATCCGCGAGCTGGAGACCGAGCTCGGCGCCGCCCTGTTCGAGCGCAATCCGCGCGGGGTCAGCCTCACCACCCAGGGCCACCAGTTTCTGCTGCACGCCCGTCGCATCCTCGGCGCCATGACCGAAGCCAGCCACTCTCTCAAAGCGGTAGCCCAGCAGGATCAGGGGCGGCTCACTATCGGCGTAACGACCCTGGTGGCAGGCTACTATCTGTCGGAGGCCCTCGGCCGCTTTCGCCGCGCCTTCCCGGCGGTGCAGATCGAGGTGAAGGAGGATGAGCAGCCCTATCTCGAGCACCAGATCGTCAACGGTGAGGTGGATGTGGGGATCCTGATGACCAACCGCACCATCCGCCAGGAGGCGTTCGATGCCGAGCTGCTGACCCGCTCGCCGCTGCGGGTCTGGCTCGCCGCCAACCACCCCCTCTGCGCCGAGTCGACCCTCTCCCTCAAGGCGCTCGGCGAGGAGCCCATGATCTCGCTGACCGCCGACCAGCTGGACCAGATCATCGGCGGCGGCCTACGCCGCTACGGTATCGCGCCGCGCATCGTGCTGCGTACCGCCTCGGTGGAAGCGGTGCGCAGCCTGGTGGCGAGCCAGCTCGGGCTCGCCCTGCTGCCGGACTTTGCCTACCGCCCCTGGTCGCTGGAGCAGGAGCGGGTCGAGGCCCGCGCCATCAAGGAGCCCATCCCCGCCATCGACATCGGTCTGGTGTGGCGGCGCGGCTCGCGCCTTGACTGGGCCGCACGCGAGTTCATCGACATCGCCAGAGATCAGAGCCGGCTACGGGCCCGCCAGCACCTCCCCCGCTAGGACTGAGCCTGAACAGCCGTGACTCCGGCAAAAAAATCAGATTCATCCGCACTCGATATCGATTTTACAGATACCCAAGCCGTTAAAAATTGAAATTCTCATTGCTCCCGGCTTCTCCTACGCTCATGACTGGTTAACAGGATGTTAATGCCTACTGTGGCGCCGCCACGGTTGCCAATCATGCAAGGAGAGCAAGATGAAATTGACCCCTCTGACCCTGGCCCTGATCCCGGCGCTGCTGGCAAGCCAGGTCCAGGCTGCCCCCACCACTCTCGGCAAGGGTGAAGGCCAGCTCAACATCGTGGCCTGGGCCGGCTACGTGGAGCGCGGCGAGACCGACAAGAACTACGACTGGGTCACCGGCTTCGAGAAAGAGACCGGCTGCAAGGTCAACGTCAAGACGGCCGCCACCTCGGACGAGATGGTGGCGCTGATGAACGAGGGGGGCTTCGATCTGGTGACCGCCTCCGGCGACGCCAGCCTGCGCCTCATCGCCGGCGGCAAGGTGCAGGCACTGAACCTGGCGCTCATCCCGAGCTACGGCAAGATAGACCCCCGCCTGCAGAATGCCCCCTGGCACACGGTGGACGGCAAGCACTATGGCGTGCCCTACCAGTGGGGCGGCAACATCTTGATGTACAACACCAAGGTGTTCCCCAAGGCGCCCGACTCCTGGAACGTGGTGTTCGAGGAGCAGACCCTGCCGGACGGCAAGTCCAACAAGGGTCGGGTGCAGGCATTTGACGGCCCGATCCACATCGCCGATGCCGCCCTCTATCTGATGAGCCATCAGCCGGCGCTCGGCATCAAGGATCCCTACGAGCTGAACGAGGATCAGTACAAGGCCGCCCTCGACCTCCTGCGCCAGCAGCGCAAGCTGGTGGGACGCTACTGGCACGACGCCTTCGTCCAGATCGATGACTTCAAGAACGAGGGGGTGGTGGCCTCCGGCTCCTGGCCGTTCCAGGCCAATACCCTGATCGCCGACAAGCAGCCCATCGCCACTACCGTGCCCAAGGAAGGGGTCACCGGCTGGGCCGACACCAGCATGGTGCACAGCGAGGCCAAGAACCTCACCTGTGCCTACAAATGGCTGGAGCACTCCCTCAACAACAAGCTGCAGGGGGATCTCGCCTCCTGGTTCGGCTCCGTGCCGGTGGTGCCGGCCGCCTGCGAAGGCAATGCCCTGCTCGGAAAAGAGGGGTGCAAGACCAACGGCATCGACAACTTCGATCGGGTTCACTTCTGGCGTACCCCTGTCTCCCAGTGCAAGAGCCAGGGAACCTGCGTGCCCTACTACCGCTGGGTCTCGGACTATATCGCCATCCTGGGTGGTCGCTGAGGTGCCTCAGTAAATGCCGATATGGGGCCGGACAGGAGTCCGGCCCGCTTCCCACACAGACAAGGACGCCCCATGAATGCCGTACAATTTGACCGGGTCAGCCGCCACTATGGCGAGGTGAAGGCGGTCGACGACATCTCCTTCCAGATCCCGTCCGGAGAATTTTTCACCCTGCTGGGGCCGAGCGGTTCCGGCAAGACCACCTGCCTGCGGATGATCGCGGGCTTCGAATACCCGAGCGAGGGGGAGATCCGGCTGTTCGGCGAGCCCTGCTCCACCGTGCCCCCCTACGATCGCAACCTCAATACCGTGTTTCAGGACTACGCCCTGTTTCCCAACATGGATGTGCGCGACAACATCGGCTATGGCCTGATGCTCAAGGGCGTCGCCAAGGCGGAGCGTTACCGCAAGGTGGACGAGATGCTGGAGCTGGTGCGTCTGCCCGGCGTCGGCAACCGCAAGCCGGGCCAGCTCTCCGGCGGCCAGCGCCAACGCATCGCCATCGCCCGGGCACTGATCAACCAGCCGCGCATCCTGCTGCTGGACGAACCGCTCGGGGCGCTCGACCTCAAGCTGCGCGAGCAGATGCAGCTCGAACTGAAAGCCTTGCAGCGCCAGCTCGGCATCACCTTCATCTTCGTCACCCACGATCAGCAGGAGGCGCTCTCCATGAGCGACCGGATCTGCATCTTCAATCAGGGCAAGATCGAGCAGATAGCCGCACCGGATACCATCTACGACGCCCCCGCCACCCCCTTCGTCGCCCGCTTCGTCGGCACCGTCAACCTGTTCGAGGGGGAGCAGGCCCGCCGGCTGTGCGGCGATGCTCAGCAGATGATGGTCCGCCCTGAGCGGATCCGGCTCGCCGAGGCCGGCACACCGGGCTGGTCAGGGGAGGTGCGCGAAGTGGAGTACCTCGGTCCCTTCGTACGCTACCGGGTCGATCTCGGCGAGCAGCTCGAGCTTATCGTCAACCACCCCAACGAGGGCCAGGCCCGCCTGCCCCGTGGCGCCCGAGTCAGCCTCAGCTGGCCGGAGCAGGCGATCCATCGCCTGCACACCGCCCCTCAGGGAGCTCAACCATGAGCGCCCCCCACAGTGCGAGCCTTGCCATGAGCCAACCCACTGCCCCCCTCTCCTATCGGCCGCTGCGGCGCCTCTCCACCCTGCTCTACGGGCGGCCGGGTCTGCTGTTGGCCATCCTGCTCGGGCCGCCCCTGCTGTGGCTCGGCATCATCTATGTCGGCTCCCTGCTGATGCTGCTCTCCAACGCCTTCTTCGGGCTGGACGAGTTCAGCGGCCAGATCCGCCACGAACTGGGCCTACAGAACTTCGTCGCCCTGCTGCGGGCGGAGAACCTGGACGTGATCCTGCGCACCGTCGGCATGTCGCTGCTGGTGACCCTGGCCTGCGCCCTGCTCGGCTTTCCGGTGGCCTACTATATGGCGCGCTACACCAGCGGCAAGACCCGGGCCCTGTTCTACGTCGGCATCATGCTGCCGCTCTGGTCCAGCTATCTGGTACGCGTCTACGCCTGGAAGCTGATCCTGGCCAAGGAGGGGGTCATCAGCTGGCTGGCAGATACTCTGGGAGTGGACTGGCTGCTGGACGCCATCCTCTCGCTGCCGGTGATAGGTGGCCCGTCGCTGTCGTTCTCGCGCATCGGCACCTTCATCGTGTTCGTCTACGTCTGGCTGCCCTTCATGATCCTGCCCATCCAGGCGGCGGTGGAGCGGATCCCGCGCTCTTTGCTGGAGGCGAGCGGCGATCTCGGCGCCACCCCGGCCCAGACCTTTCGCACCCTGATCCTGCCGCTGGCCCTGCCCGGCGTGGTGGCGGGCTCCATCTTCACCTTCTCCCTGACGCTGGGGGACTACATCATCCCCGGCATCATAGGCAACTCCACCATGTACATAGGTCAGGTGGTCTACATGCAGCAGGGCACGGCGGGCAACCTGCCCTTCGCCGCCGCCTTCTCGCTGGTGCCGATCCTCATCATCGCCATCTACCTCACCATCGCGAAACGCTTGGGGGCTTTCGATGCGCTCTAATACCTCCATGAAACGGGACCATGGCAACCAGCCTTCCGGCCTGCTCAAGTACGCGGCCATCGGCGGCCTCCTGTTCCTGCACTTTCCGATCCTGTTCATCTTCCTCTACGCCTTCACCAGCGAGAGCAAGAGCTACCAGTTCCCGCCCCCCGGGCTCACCCTCAAGTGGTTCGAGGTGACCCTCAACCGCCCAGACGTGTGGCGCGCCATCCAGCTGTCGCTGGAGGTGGCCGGGCTCGCCACCCTGGTGGCCATGGTGCTCGGCACCCTGGCGGCGGGAGCCATCGCCCGCAGCCGCTTCTTCGGCCAGGAGGTGGTGTCACTCTTGCTGGTGCTGCCCATCGCCCTGCCCGGCATCGTCACCGGCATCGCGCTGCGCTCAGCCTACGGGGTGATGGAGATCCCCTTCAGCTTCTGGACCATCGTCATCGGTCACGCCACCTTCTGCGTGGTGGTAGTCTACAACAATGCCCTGGCGCGCTTTCGCCGCACCAACCAGAGCCTCATCGAGGCATCGATGGATCTCGGCGCCGACGGCTTCCAGACTCTGCGCTACGTGATCCTGCCCAACCTCGCCACCGCGCTGCTGGCGGGGGGCATGCTGGCGTTTGCGCTGAGCTTTGACGAGGTGATCGTCACCACCTTCACCGCCGGCCAGCAGACCACGCTGCCGATCTGGATGTATCAGGAGCTGATCCGGCCACGGGACAGGCCGGTCACCAACGTGGTGGCGCTCATCATAGTGGCCTTCACCACCATTCCTATTCTGCTTGCCTACTACCTCACCCGCGACGGCCAGGACGTCACCGGCAGTGGCAAATAACGACTCAACGCGTGCGCAAGGATGCAACCATGAAACTCTCTACCCAACTCTTGATCGACGGTCAGTTCGTCACCGGTGACGGCCAGGCCGAGCCCATCCTCAACCCGGCCACCGGCGAGCTGATCGCCTCGGTGCCCGAAGCCTCGTTCGAGCAGGTGAACCGGGCGGTGAACGGCGCCCAACGCGCCTTCGCCCAGTGGAGCCGCACCACGCCAGCCCAGCGCAGTACCCTGCTGCTGCGCCTGGCCGATGCCATCGAGCGCCACGCCGAGGAGTTTGCGGCGCTCGAATCCCTCAACTGCGGCAAGCCCTATCTGGCGGTGCTCAATGACGAGCTGCCCGCGGTAGTGGACTGCTTCCGCTTCTTCGCCGGCGCCGCCCGCTGCCTGCAGGGGCCGCTGGCGGGGGAGTACATCGAGGGGCACACCAGCATGATCCGCCGCGACCCCATCGGTGTGGTGGGCAGTATCGCCCCCTGGAACTATCCGCTGATGATGGCGGCTTGGAAGATGGCCCCCGTGCTCGCCGCCGGCAATACGGTGGTGCTAAAACCCTCCGAGCAGACCCCGCTCACCGCCCTGCGCCTGGCGGAGCTCGCCAGCGAGCTCTTCCCGCGCGGCGTCATCAACATCGTCTGCGGCCGGGGCGAGAGCGTGGGGGCACCGCTGGTGGAGCACCCGCTGGTACGCATGGTGTCCCTCACCGGTGACATCGCCACCGGCCAGAAGATCCTGCAGAGCGCCGCCCGCACCATGAAGCGCACCCACCTGGAGCTGGGGGGCAAGGCGCCGGTCATCATCTTCGACGATGCGGATCTGGAGGCCGTGGTGGCCGGTATTCGTACCTTCGGCTTCTACAACGCCGGCCAGGATTGTACCGCCGCCTGCCGCATCTACGCCCAGGGCAAAATTTATGACAAGTTCGTCGCCGCCATGACGGATGCGGTCGCCTCCATCAAGGTGGGCGGTCCGCACGAGGAGGGGGTGGAGATGGGGCCGCTCATTTCGGATCGGCAGCGCAACCGGGTGGCCAGCTTCGTGGAACGGGCCCAGAGCAGCGGTCACGTGGAGGTGACGGCGGGGGGCAAGATCCGCCCCGGCAACGGCTTCTTCTTCGAGCCGACCCTGATCGCCCACGCCCGTCAGGAGGATGAAATCGTGCGCCGAGAGGTGTTCGGCCCCGTGGTGTCGGTGACCCGCTTCACCGACGCCGAACAGGTGGTGCAGTGGGCCAACGACTCGGATTACGGCCTCGCCAGCTCGGTCTGGACCCGGGATCTCGGCCTTGCCAGCAAGGTGGCCAGCCACCTGCAGTACGGCTGCACCTGGATCAACACCCACTTCATGCTCACCTCCGAGATGCCCCACGGCGGCATGAAGATGTCCGGTTACGGCAAGGATCTCTCCCTCTACGCGCTGGAGGACTACACGGTGCCGCGCCATATCATGGTCAAGCTCTAGGCTCCACTCCGTCCCCCTGAAAACAAGATGGCCCCTTGGGGCCATCTTGTTTTGCATCAGGTCTGTGCATCCCTGCTGTGCACCGACGCAGCGTCACCATTCACCCGACCTCGACCCGCATCAACGTCATGACAACCGCCACAACCAGTGGTGATCCAGAATCAGCAGACCAAACAGCAGCATCAGGTGATAGATGGAGAAACGGAAGGTGCGCATCGCCTGGCCGGGGCGCTCCTCATATTTCAACAACCAGCCATGCCAGCAGAATCCAAGGTTCAACCCAAGGCTGCCGACCAGGTAGACAAGCCCCGACATACCGATCAGATAGGGCAGCAGGCAGACGAGCGTCAGGATCAGCAGATAGAGCAGGATGGCTGTCTTGGTGAAATCGGTGCCGTGGGTGACGGGCAGCATGGGAATGTCGGCACCGGCATAGTCATCGCGCCGGTGGATGGCCAAAGACCAGAAATGGGGCGGCGTCCAGGTAAAGATGATCATCACCAGCAGCCAGGGCTCGGCCGAAAGCTGCCCCGTGATGCTGGTCCAGCCCAAGAGCGGTGGCATGGCTCCCGCCAATCCGCCGATGACGATATTCTGCGGCGTGGCCCGCTTCAGCAGCAGGGTATAGACGACCGCATAGCCGAACAGGCTGGCCAAAGTCAGCCAGGCAGTCAGGGGATTCACGCCCCAATGAAGCAGAACAAACCCCGACAGTGCCAGACAGATCGCAAAACTCATCGCCTGCCCCGGCGTGATCCGTCCCATGGCGACCGGGCGCCAGCGCGTTCTGCGCATCCGGGCATCGATGCCGCTATCCAGAGAATGGTTCATGGCCGCCGCCCCGGCAGCGAGCAGTCCAATCCCCGCCAGGCCCAGTATCATCTCGTCCAGAGAGGCGCGTGTCGGCTCGGCCAGCAGCATGCCCACCCAGGCGGTCAGGAGCAGCAGGGCGACCACCTTTGGTTTGGTCAACTGACAATAATCGTGCACCCGGCGGAGGGCGAAGCGCTGTACCCGCCCTCTCCCATTCATGTCCGGCTCCTGACCATCCCAGGGGATGGCAAGGGGTCGTGATGATGCAAAGAGAGGCTCCCGCGCGCCAGCACACAACAGGCCAGCAGGTGGGCGGCCACCAGATTGTGTGCAAGGGCGTTGGCCAGCGGCAGGGCCAGATGGACGTTCGCCAATCCCAAGGCAATCTGCACGGTCAGCAGACCCAGCAACAACCAGCCAAACCCTCTCAAGGGGGGCCGCTGGCAGAGCAGCGCGAGGGCGAAAGCACCCACCAGCAAGGCCGTGGTCAGCGCTCCCAGGCGATGGGCGATGTGAATGGTCTGGCGCGCCTCCTTGTCCAGCACGCCGAACTCATAACTGGCGTGACCCAGGGGGAGATGAAAGGCTTGCGCCCAATTCAGCTCTGCCTGCCAGTTGCCCTGGCACAAGGGAAACTCCACACACGCCATGGCCGCATAGTTCGCCGACGTCCAGCCCCCCAGCGCGATCTGCAGCAGCAGCACGCCGCAGGCCATGCTGCCAAGCCAGGACACACCCTGGTGTACGGGCGGGGATACAGTGAAGCCTGCCAATTCGGCCCGATAGAGCCAAAGCACGGTCAGGATGGCGAAGCCGCCCAGCAGATGAGTGGTCACCACCAGAGGATGCAGGGCCAGGGTCACCGTCCACATACCCAGCGCCGCCTGACCTGCAACCAGCACCAGCAAGATGAGCGAGAGGTGACGCAGTCGGCCACCTGTACGCCAGCCCAAGCCGGATAGGAGCACAATCACGCCTCCCAGCACCCCGGCGCAGTAGCGATGCACCATCTCGCTGCGCGCTTTGTGAGGAACAAGCGGGCTGGCCGGATAACGTTGTGCCGCCAGTTCCGCATGCTCAGCGCGGGGAATGGCCAGGGAACCATAGCAACCTGGCCAATCGGGGCAAGCCAGCCCGGCATCCGTCAACCGGGTATAAGCACCGAGCGCGATGACCAGTACTGCCAGCGCAATGGCCACGGAGGCCAGCCTCTTGTGCATCTTCATATGCCGCCTCGTTGACCGTGCAGTAACCAGAAGATGCGAGTTCCATGCCGACGGCATCGTCACTGCACCCCACGCTGATATTTGAGCAGTTGCTGCAGATCCGACAGTACCGCCTTGCCAAGCAACGGCCAGGTCGTCGTGCTGCCGGGTACCTCGTAACGCAAGATGGCCAGCCCGCGGGCGTCCACCAGCAGTATATCCCCCTCCCTCATTTCAGTGTTTGCCTCGTGAGGTGGTGTCAACTGGACCAGCTCCAGCTTGTCCAGATTACGGCCAAGTGCGGCCTGGATACGTGCCATCAGCGCGGGGACCTGCCGGCATTGGCCCTCGCAGCGAGGGGCCACCAGATAGACCAGTCGCCATTGGTGCTGATGGGCAGGAAGCGGTTGCAACAGGTAGATCTCCTGGTGCAGCCAGTGCCCCTTGCTGCGCGTGCCGGGTTCATACCAGCCCTGATGAAGCGTCAGAGCCGCCAGCACCACAGGCAGCAGGATCACCGCGGCAAAGAGCGCGGGCACCCGCCAGCGTCGCCATCCGCTCATGGGGAGCACCTCCTTGTCAGCATGACCCCCCCTGACAGAACCACCAGCGCCAAGCCGAGCCATTGCACCGCATAGGCCCGGTGTTTTTCGGGCGGCATGACATTGTGCTGGTAGTGATAGAGGAATGGGGTTCGTCTTTGATACAACACGGCGTCTGCAAGCGGGGCTCCGATTGCCTGTCGCAGGGTCTCGACCCTGATGGATTGCAGCCGGTTCGGGTAGGGGCCTGGTTCTATGTTCTGTCCCAACAGGAAGCCGCCGGGAGCCATGCGCAGAACACCTTCAAGGGTCATTGCGGCGGGAATGGCGGGATTGGGCAATTGCGACCTGTCGGATGGCGCGGGCACCCATCCCAGGTTGACCAGCAACTGTGAGGATCCCCCCTCTGTGCGTACCGGGATGAGCACGTCATAGCCAACCTCCCCGTTGACGATCTGGTTGTCCAGCAACCAGACATAAGGGCTGATCCACTCGGCTTTCCCTTGCAGAGGCTGGCCATCCAGTGACTCCGGGTGTTGCCAGTCGATCTGGGCCAATGTCCTTGGCCCGGCCTGCTGCATCTTTGCCATCTGCGCCAGCCAGGCCGTTTTTTCCATTCCGCGCTGCCACTGCCAGAACGCCAGCTTGCACAAACCGGCCGTCACCACCAGAGTGAACAACAAGACGAACCAGCGTCTGTGATGCCATGGTCGTCGCTTGTCTCGTGCAGCCGAATCGCGCATATCGAGGAGGATCCCAAGATGTTGATCAAGGTCGTTCTGGTACTCATGCTGCTGCTCATCATCGGCCAGCTGTTTCACGCCCTCTGGCTGATGCTCAGTGCAGGCAATACGCAAAAGATGTCGGTACCTCTGGGCCGGCGCGTCTTCTTCTCCCTGCTGGTGGTCATCATACTGCTGCTCTCTCTTGCGATGGGCTGGCTGGAACCCAACCCGCGCCCCTACTGAGCACGGCATCAAAGCAGGTAGACAAAGACGAACAGACAGAGCCAGACCACATCGACGAAGTGCCAGTACCAGGCCGCAGCCTGGAAAGCGAAATGACGCTGTGGGGTGAAATGATCCCTCAGCATGATGCGCAGCCAGATGATGGTCAGGAAAAGGGTGCCCAGCAGCACGTGCAGTCCATGGAACCCGGTCAGAATGAAGAAGGTATTGCCATAGATGCCGGAATCCAGCCGCAGTCCGAGATCCCGATAGGCATGCAGATACTCATAGCCTTGAAACCACAGGAATGTCAGCCCGAGCACCACGGTTACCAGCAACATCCCCTTGAGCCGCATGCGTCTGCCGTTTTCCAGACTCATGTGTGCAAACAGTAGGGTCACGGAGGAGCCGAGCAGGATCAAGGTATTGATGAGGGGGATCCCCTGCCAGGGCATGGCCTGGGTCGTGGCCCCGCCGGGCGTCTTGAGCAGGGGCCAGTGAGCGGTGAAATCCGGCCACAGCAGCTGGCCCGTCATCACCCTGTGGCCCGCACCATCCAGCCAGGGCACCGCAAGCTGGCGTGCATAGAACAGCACTCCGAAAAAAGCCAGAAAGAACATCACTTCGGAGAAGATGAACCAGACCATGCCCTGCCTGAAGGATCTGTCCATCTGGGCGCTGTAGAGCCCGGTCATGGACTCCCGGATGATGTGACGGAACCAGCCAAACAACATGAATGCCAGCAGGGCGACACCGGCCATCATCAGATACCGGCCGAAACCGGTCTGCCCACTCGCCACTTCATTGACCAGATGCCCCGCCCCCAACGCCAGGAAAAACAGTGCAATGGCACCAATGATGGGCCAGCGACTCTGGTCCGGGACATAATAGGTCTGGTTCACCTTGGCCATGGTCATTTCCTCTGTGCGAGTGCCGGTGCAGGTACGGACTCCGTGATGTCATAGAGCGAGTAAGAAAGCGTGATGGTATTGATGCTGTCCGGTAGTGCCGGATCGATATAGAACTTGAGCGGCATCAGCTTGCTCTGCCCTGCCCTCAGCTCCTGGCGATTGAAACAGAAACACTCCACTTTCTTCAGATAGGCTGCGGCGGGACCGGGAGAGACCGACGGGACCGCCTGACCCACCATGGTCCGCTCCGTGGGATTGAACACCCGAAAGTTGACCATCTTCACCTCCCCCGGCCGCACCGACAGCCGAGTCGTCTCACCGCTGAACTCCCACGGCATCCGGGTATCCGCATGAGCAAGAAACTCGATCTGGATGCTCCGCTTGCTGTCGATCACCGCCCGCTCCGTACTGGCCGCTTGATCAGACGTCTTGCCATTGAGGCCGGTGATCCGGCAGAAGACGTCATAAAGCGGCACCAGCGCAAAGGCAAAACCAAACATGACGAGCACGACCAGAGCCAGTTTTCTGAGCAAGGGGGCATGACTGACCTGGGTCATATGACCTCCCTAACGCTCTTCCAACCGGATATCCGGCGGAGTCTGGAAACTGTGATAGGGAGGGGGAGAAGAGAGCGTCCATTCCAGCCCCTCGGCCCCCTCCCATACCCGATCGCTCGCCTTGGCTCCGCCTCTGATGCATTTGATCACGCCCCAGACAAACAGCAGTTGGGACAGGCCGAAGGCAAAACCCCCCAGGCTGATCAGCATGTTGAAGTCGGCAAATTGCAGGGCGTAATCGGGAATGCGGCGAGGCATGCCCGCCAGCCCGACAAAATGCATGGGGAAAAACAGCACATTGACCGAGACGAGCGAACACCAGAAATGCCATTGGCCGAGCCGCTCGTCATACATGTGCCCCGTCCATTTCGGCAACCAGTAGTAGGCAGCGGCCAGGATCGAGAAGACGGCACCGGTCACCAGCACATAGTGGAAATGGGCCACTACGAAATAGGTGTCGTGATACTGAAAATCAGCCGGTGTCATGGCCAGCATCAGCCCGGAGAAACCGCCAATGGTGAACAGAGTGATGAAGGCGATGGCAAACAGCATGGGGGTCTCGAATGTCAGAGAACCACGCCACATGGTGGCAAGCCAGTTGAACACCTTTACCCCTGTCGGCACCGCGATCAGCATGGTGGTGTACATGAAGAACAGCTCCGCCACCACGGGCAATCCGGTGGTGAACATGTGGTGAGCCCAGACCATGAAGGAGAGCAAGGCGATGCTGCTGGTGGCATAGACCATGGAGCGATAACCGAACAGCTTCTTGCGGGAGAAGGTCGGAATGATGCTGGAGACGATGCCGAAAGCCGGCAATATCATGATGTAGACTTCCGGGTGCCCGAAGAACCAGAAAATGTGCTGAAACAGGACAGGATCCCCCCCACCGGCCGCATCGAAGAAACTGGTCCCGAAATACTTGTCCGTCAGCACCATGGTCACCGCAGCCGCCAGCACCGGCATGACAGCGATGAGCAGAAACGCCGTGATGAGCCAGGTCCAGACAAACAGCGGCATCTCCATCCAGCCCATGCCCGGCGCCCGCAGGTTGAAGATGGTCACGATGACGTTGATGGCCCCCATGATGGAGGAGATCCCCATGATGTGAATGGCAAAGACAAACAGGGCCGTGCTGTTGCCGCTGTACTGGGTGGACAGGGGGGCATAGAAGGTCCAGCCAGAACTGGGGCCGCCTCCCTCCATAAACAGGCTCGACAGGAGGATGAGGAAAGCAAACGGCAGGATCCAAAAGCTCCAGTTGTTCATGCGGGGCAGCGCCATGTCAGGGGCACCAATCATGATGGGGATCAGCCAGTTGGCGAGGCCGGTGAAGGCAGGCATGACGGCACCAAAGACCATGATGAGGCCGTGTACCGTGGTCATCTGGTTGAAAAACAGGGGTTCCACCAGTTGCAGTCCGGGCTGGAACAGTTCTGCCCGGATCACCATGGCCATGGCGCCACCGGTAAAGAACATGGTGAGGGCAAAGCACAGATAGAGGGTACCGATGTCCTTGTGATTGGTGGTGTAGAGCCAGCGCCTCAGACCGGCCGCTGGCTGGTGGACATGTTCGCTGTGCGGGGTATCCGTGATTCCATCACTCATGCCGACGCCTCACTTGTCCTTGTCCGGATTGACCGGGTTGAGAAGGGACTGCACCTCGGCTGGCTGCACAAGGTCACCGGTCTTGTTATCCCAGGCATTGCGTTCATAGGTGATGACGGCGGCGAGTTCCTGTGCCGTCAACTGTTTGCCAAAAGGTTGCATCGCCGTACCACTCCGGCCATGCAACACCGTATCCAGATGCTGGGCACGATGCTCCGCCTGTGTGGTCACCTTGCTGCCATTGAGCGCCGGGAAGATGCCGGGCAATCCGGTACCCGCGGGCTGATGACAGGCCGCACAGTGGCCCAGATAGACTTTCTCCCCCAGCGCCATGGCTTGTGGCAACGTCATGGTCTCCGCTGCCTGCACCTGTTGCTGTGCCTTGGCGGTTGCCTGCTCGTCTCCCTTCCTGGCAATCCACGCCTCGAACTCCTCTGCGGATTTGGCCACCACAACCACGGGCATGAAACCGTGATCCTTGCCGCACAGCTCGGCGCACTGCCCACGATAGGTGCCCGGCTTGTCGATCCGCGTCCAGGATTCGTTGATGTAGCCAGGATTGGCATCTTTTTTCACGGCGAAGGCGGGAACCCACCAGGAGTGGATGACATCGTCCGAGGTCATCAGGAAACGGATCTTCTTGCCGACCGGCAATACCAGAGGGTTATCCACCTCCAGCAGATAATTGCCGCCCTTGGGGGCATCACCGGAGATCTGCTGTTTGCTGGTCGCCAGCAGGGAATAAAACGCCACCGGATACTCGAGGTATTTGTAATGCCATTTCCATTGCGAGCCCGTGACGAGGACGGTGAGATCGGCCTTGGAGGTATCCTCCATCTTCAACAGGGTCGAGGTTGCCGGTGCCGCCATCGCGATCAGTATCAACACGGGGATGGCAGTCCACAGCAACTCGATGCGAGTGCTTTCGTGAAACTGGGCGGCTTTGGCACCGCGCGATTTTCGATGGTGCACGATGGACCAGAACATGATGCCGAAGACGAGCAGACCGATGACGCAACAGATATAGAAAATCGTCATGTGCAGGTCATAGACCTGCTGACTGATGGCGGTCGCCCCGCGCGTCATGTTGAACCGGATCTCATTGGCAAAGGCGCTGCTGCTGATGAACCACATCATCATTCCGGCACCTGCCTGAGCTGCATCGTTTCTCACATTGCACTCCCTGTGCACGTTGGAGAAGATGGCCTGCATTCAATACACCTAACGCTAACCATCTGAAAATAATGCATTTATTAAAACTCATTTCACATTCAAGTATTAGTCCATATTCAGAAAAAACCAAAATGCAGACAGCCCTGACCAGGCTCATCAGAGCAGTGGCAATAGGCAAAACGCGAGCAGGGAAGAGGGAGAAACGGGTCCCGGGGTGGCCACGTCTTGAACGGGGAGAGCTTCAGCCATGGTGAGTCGAATCGATGTGCAGAACCCGGGAGGGGCCCTCCCGGGCTCCGTGGTTTTCTGCCGTGCCAGAGGCGGGGGTCAGCCCGCTGGTGCTTGCTGAGCCAGCAGTCTGACCAGCAGGGAGCGCAATGCTTTTATCAGGGCGGGTTTGCCCACGACGCCCTGTCGGGCAGCCAGCTCGGACCAGGGCGCATATTGCCAGATGGTGGCGATCAGCAACCGTCGTTCATCCTGACTCAACGCATCCAGCATCATCACTTGCCGGAGCAGCCAGCGTTGCAGTGTCGCCTGGCACAATTCGAATGGCTTGTGATGGTGGGCAAAGCAATCGAGTTCCCGATGCTCGAATTCATCCAGATCCGGCACATGAGTGACAGGTCCGCCTCTGAGGGATAGCCAGACCAGTTCGGTATCCAGCCTCTTGAGTTCACCCGCCAGCAGGGCCGGCAACTGGCTCATGAAACGCTGTCGCCATTGCGCCAGCTCGGCGTGATATTCCGATTGCAGCGGCATCAGCAGCAAAGCTGCATGACTGCCGCTGGCCGCATCGCGCTGCAGACCAAGACGCAGCACCTTCAATCCCGCCTTGAGCCAGAATGGCAGCAGATCTGGACTGGCGGAGAAGGCAGATCCCAGATAATCAACCCCTAATGCCCGATAATGTGATACCAGCTTGTCCAGCAACCAAGACCCCAGCCCGAGACGATGAAGGGCAGGATGGATGGCGATGCGCATCACCCTGGCATAAGAGCGCTCCCCCGCCGTCACGAAACCGGCGTGGGCCAGCAGCGACTGGGGCAGCAGATGTCCACGAGGGCGCCGTCGTCCGGCCCAGATCGCGTGCGCCAGATCAGGGGGGATATTGCCCTCCCGCGCGACCAGCGCCACCCCGAGCAACTCCTGTCCCTGCTCCATCAGATGAATGTCGAGATCCGGCCCCTCCAGCAAATACCGCAGATCACTGGGGCTGGTCTGGTAGTGAGCCAACACGAGCAGGCCGAACACCCGATTGAGCAGCGCGTCATCACGGGCCAGCTCATCTTGTCCGACCAGGCGCCAGGTCGGTGATGTCGGGGGATGAGGTGCCGATATGTCGGCATTCAGACCAAGGAGCCGGAAGATCAGAGGCTCCAGCGGATCGCTCAGGCTCCAGCGAATGGGCTCCACCAGGCGCAGCTCCTGCCAATCCGGGGTTTGCTCATCGAGTACCCTCTTGAAGCGCAGATGAAAGCCACGCCCCGTCCCCTCATAGCCATGCTCCGTTGTAGCGAAGACAATGCGACTGTGACGGGCCAGCATGGCCTCCAGCAGTGGGGTCGGGATGGCTGCGGCCTCATCCACCAGCAACAGATCCGCCAGCACGTCTCCTTGAGCCACCCGATCAGGGGACACATAGCTCAGACCGGCCAGCCGCTCAGGCATCTCTGCCAGCGCGCGCTCTGCATGGGCAAAAAGTGTCGCCACTGTAGCGTGGGAAGGGGCAGTCACCGCTATCGTCAAGGCCGGATCCCGACTCAGCAAGTCGGCGCTCGCCAGCCCCAGCACGGCGCTCTTGCCACGACCGCGATCGGCGCTCAGCACCAGGGGGCGACGGCGATGGCCGTGCAACACGTTGTGGATGGCGGGCAGCGCACGGGCCTGATCCGCGCTCAGCGGCCGGTCCCCGTCGAGAGGCTGCCAGGTAATATCACAAGAGGCAGGCGTCAGATCTCGCGCCGGATCTTCTTCCAGCAACCGTACCAGACGGGAGATGAACCCCTGCCCGGCACGATCGACCTCCTCTGGCTGGGCGACCAGCCTCTGACGATCAGGGTCTGGGTAGGTCGGCCATGCCTCCCGCGGCGGGGTCAGCAGAAGCAAGAGCCCCCCAGCCCTCAATGTCCCCGCCAAGGCACCGAATGCATCGGGGTGAAAACCGCTGAAGGCATTGAATACCAGGGTGTCGCACTCCTGACCGAGCCGTTGAAGCGCCTTGGCGGCAGGCTGCGGAGCATGATGCTCAGGACCCTGCCCCAGCCAGAACACCTCTCCCCACAGCAAGGATTCGGCGCGAACGATGCAGTCATCCTCCTCCCCTTCCAGCCAGATCAGACGCCGCTCGCCGGCATGAGCGATAGCGTGGCGCAAGGCGAGCAGCTCGGCTGACATCATGGAGCTGGGCTGGCGTCTGGCTTAACACGGGGTTCAAACATGCGCTCCCCCATCTGGTCGATGAAGGTATGGGCCTTTTGCACCATGAAGCGCTCGGCATCCGCCGGGTTGGCAAAGAGATCGGAGCGGATGAAGCGATGGGTCTGTAATTGCCCGTCGATCTCCCTGGTGATGCGACCTGCCAGCCTGTATTGCCCCCCTTCCGCCATGGGCTCGGGATAGATGAGATAGCCCATGCATTCGATGGGCTCAACCTCGGGGCTCTGGGCGATCTCTCCCTTGAACAGGGCATTGAATAGTCTTTTGAACATGTTCGCATCCTCTCTGATGAAGGCATTCTCCCCAAGGGTGGAATCACTGGCAAGCTCGGGATCTTATTACCATTCGTTCTTTGCACTACGAACCATTCTCATTTAGATTTCATCTCATTCCAGCATGAGGTCCAGATTATGTACGTGTGTTTGTGCCGCGGCATCACAGATAACCAGATCCGCAAGGCGGTACAGGCAGGCAAGACTGAATTCCGACAGTTGAAACAGTCGCTGGAAGTCGGTACTCAATGTGGTAAATGTGTGCGCATGGCGATGGAGATCATCGCTACCGAAATCGACAAGATGGAGTCAGAGCAGGCACCGCTCTATTACGAAGTGGCGTAAAACCGCCGACTTCTCGTCTTCATCTCTCCTTCTGCCCTCCAGGGGACGACTTTCCCCATCACGTTATGGTCATGTTTCTGGACTAAGCTCTAGTGATCGTTGCCTAGGCTCGAACACGAGGAGTAATGTCGATGAAAGGAGATCCCAAAATCATTGCCCACCTCAACAAGGTGCTGGCCAATGAGCTGGTTGCCATCAACCAATACTTCCTGCATGCCCGCATCTATGATGACTGGGGCCTCAAGGGGCTGGGGCACAAGGAGTATCACGAATCCATCGATGAGATGAAACATGCCGACGAGCTGGTCAAGCGGGTGCTGTTTCTGGAAGGGCTGCCCAACTTGCAGGATCTGGGCAAGCTGCGCATCGGTGAGACGGTGGAAGAGATGCTGCGCTGTGACTTGTCTCTGGAGATGGACGCCATCCCCGACCTGAAAGTCGCCATCACCTATGCCGAGTCCGTGCAGGACTACGTCAGCCGCGACCTGTTCCAGGAGATCCTGGAAGATGAAGAGGAGCATGTGGACTGGCTGGAAACCCAGCTCGATCTCATCGCCCGTATCGGTCTGGAAAACTACCAGCAATCCCAGCTCCACGCCGAGTCATCCTGAATCGCGATGACATCAAGAGACAATCCCAACCCGCCCAGGCGGGTTTTTTCATGGCGCCAGCGGCAGAGATCTTGCCGAACGATACGGTGGCCAACCTGGCTGCTGACAAGGCAGGCCAGAGGCTGTCAGGATGGCAGGCGCCGGATTGAACCGCCTCCGGGATCACAGTTACGATGCATGGGGCAGCGGCAGGCGCCGCTTTCGATTAGGATACGACCCCATTCCCATCATTTTGCTACGGATGACCTCCATGGAACTGATTGCACGCGAGATGGCGCCCCACAAACGGGTTGCCCTGGTGGCTCACGACAACATGAAAGCCCCTCTGCTGAGCTGGGTGCTGCGCCGCAAGGAGGAGCTCAAGCTCCACCATCTCTATGCGACCGGCACCACGGGCACCCTGCTCGGCAAGAAGGCGCAGCTGCCCATTACCTGCCTCTTCTCCGGCCCCATGGGAGGGGATCAGCAGCTCGGCGCCCTCATCGCCGAAGGGAAGATAGACGTGATGATCTTCTTCTGGGATCCCCTCAATCCCGCCGCCCACGATCCTGACGTCAAGGCCCTGCTGCGCCTCGCGGCTGTCTGGAACATCCCGGTCGCCACCAACGAGGCGACGGCGGACTTCATCATGGACAGCCCGCACATGCAGCAGGCATTCAGCGTCCAGGTACCCGACTACGCCGGCTACCTCAAGTCCAGAACCGAATAAACAACGCCAGACAGCAAAGAGCCGGAACAGATGTCCGGCTCTTTTCTTTCATGGGGGGAAAGGTCAGCGCTGGAGGCTTTTCTGCGCGAATTTGGGCCTGGCATTCATGATCTGCTCCACCTGCTCGTCGCTCATCTTGCCCCGCGACAGCCCCAGAACCTTGTAGGTCAGCAGAGGGCGCGCCGGCAGGGCGATCATCAGGGCGCGGATCTGGTTCTCGTCCTCCTTCTCTCGCGCCGGCTTGCCGTAGGCGTAGGTGAGCACGCCGGCATCCATCAGGTTTTTGACGGCGGGTTCGGTGATCGGCAGGTTTATGACGCTTTTCCGTTGCAGTACGAACTCCCGCAGCACCGCCTTCTCGTTGAAGTCGAGGAAGCCAATCATCTGGGCCAGTTGATCCTGCTGGCGGCGGGACTGCCACTCGTCACAGGCCCACTCCCAGGCGATCAGGAAGCCCTGACTGCAGAAATAGGAGATGGCGATCAACATGCCGACCCCAAGCCAGGCCGCATGAGTCGTGGCCCACTGGCTCACGGCACCTTTCATCAATCCGGCCGGAAACAGCAGGATGATGCTGCAGCAGAGCAGCAGCCAGACCATCAGCCAGTTGAGGCGATTAAGCTGGTAAAAATGTTGGATCCACCGTTTCATCGTTCACCCTTCCCAAGTCAATGTGGACAGTAGCCAACTCATAGCAATCGCTGTGCCAGCACAAGGATCCCCGTAAAAAGATCAGGATCCCGGACGGGAGAGTCGAGGGGGTTGTCACATCCTTTTACAACTTGTCGCGCGGATCATCTCCTGTTGGCCTTGCGCCTCACCGAGCCACTTGGTAAAAAGCCCGCACTGTCACTGGGGAGTAGCAACCCGCCCGAAATCCGGGCAGGGCCCATGTCAACACTCTTGGATCCGCAGATCCATGGCATGGGCGGCGATAGCACCTATCGTCCTGCAAGACCTTTGGCCCCGATATGCACGCCAGCCGGGCGAGCCGTATCGGGTCCATCGGTTGTTCTGCTCGCCTGGCGGTTACTCATCATGCTGATCACCCTGCTGTTATTTCTGATCTCTGCCGTCAGCATCTATCTGGCCTGCGAATACTTCGTCAACGGCATCGAATGGACCGGCCATCATTTCAAACTGTCCCAAAGTGCCACCGGTTCTCTGCTGGCCGCCCTCGGCACGGCCCTGCCCGAATGCATCGTCACCCTGACCGCCCTGCTGATGGGGGATGCCCCCGCCCAGCAGCAGATAGGCATAGGTGCGGCCCTCGGCGGCCCGCTGGTGCTGGCTACCATAGGCTATGCTGCCGTCGGCGTGACCCTGCTGCTGTGCATGAGCCGGGAGCACAGAGCCATCAATGGCGAGGTGCAGCGCGAGATAGGCCGCGATCAGGCCTGGTTTGCCGGCATCTTCCTGCTGGCCGTGCTGCTTGGCATGGTGGCCTTCACCGATAAAACCTGGCTGGCCCCCCTGTTCGTGCTGATGTACCTCCTCTATGTGCGACGTGAGCTGAAACAGACCGACAGCCACGATGCCGAATTGCCCTCCCCCCTCAAGCTGGATCCACACGCCAGGATCCCGGCGCTCGGCAAGGTGCTGCTGCAAACCCTGGTGGCGCTCGGTGTGGTGGCGCTGGCGGCCCAGCTGTTCGTTCACCAGCTGGAGAACATGGGCGAGCTGTTCGGCCTCTCGCCGGTGCTGGCGGCCCTGCTGCTGAGCCCGGTGGCCACCGAAATGCCCGAGCTGATGAACGTGCTCATCTGGGTGCGGCAGGGCAAACACCGGCTGGCACTGGCCAATATCTCGGGGGCCATGATGATCCAGGGCACCATTCCCAAGGCGTTCTGCCTGCTGTTCACCCCCTGGCTGCTGGATAGCACCATGATGGCCTCCTCCCTGGTGACGCTGCTGGCGGTCGCGCTGCTGTGGAGGGGGTTCAGTCGGGAGCGGATGACGGCGGGCAGGCTCGCCCTGGTGGGACTGGTTTACCTGAGTTTCTGCGGCTGGCTGATGATGAGCTGAGGGCCGGCATCTGCCTCTGGCGCAACAAGAAAGGGCAGGATCCCATCCTGCCCTTCATCTCACAAAGTAGTCTCAATCAGGCCGAGCCGAGGTCTCAGAACTGCTGGAACCAGCGCTGGATCTGGGCCGGATCCTTGCTCTGGGTCAGGGCGAGCATCAGCAGCACCCGCGCCTTCTGCGGGTTGAGGGTCTCGGCGGCGACGAAGCCGTACTTGGCGTCGTCGATCTCCGCATCCAGGGTGGTGGAACCGGTCGGCACGCGGGCGGAACGCACCACGCGAATGCCGTCCTTGCTCGCCTTGGCCAGGGTGTCGAACAGGGTGTGGTAGAGGTTGCCGTTGCCCACCCCGGCGCTAACGATACCGTCAAACTTGGCATCCACCAGGGCCTTAGCCGGCAGGTCCGAGGCGTTGGCGTAGCTGTAGACGATGCCGACCTGGGGCAGCTTGTCGAGCTTGCTCACGTCAAACGGGGTCTTGCTGGTGTGCAGACGGGCCGGGCTGCGCTGGTAGTCGATCTTGCCGTTGTGGATGTAGCCGAGCGGGCCGAAGTTGGGGGAGGCGAAGGTCTGCACTCCTGTGGTGTTGGTCTTGGTGACGTCGCGGGCATCCAACACGGTGTCGTTCATCGCTACCATGACGCCACGTCCCTTTGAGGCGGGGTCGGAGGCGGTCACCACGGCGTTGTAGAGGTTCATGGGGCCGTCGGCGCTCATGGCGGTGGAGGGGCGCATGGCGCCCACCAGCACCACCGGCTTGTCGCTCTTGACGGTCAGATTGAGGAAGTAGGCGGTCTCCTCCATGGTGTCGGTGCCGTGGGTGATGACGATGCCGTCCACGTCATCCCTGGCCAGCAGCGCGTTGACCCGCTTGGCCAGCGTGAGCCACACCTCGTCGTTCATGTCCTGGGAGCCGATCTTGACCACCTGCTCACCCTGCACGTCGGCCACGTTTTTCATCTCGGGCACGGCGGCGATCAGCGTCTCGATGGCCACCTTGCCTGCCTCGTAGTTGGACTGGGTGGCGGACTGGCCCGCCCCGGCGATGGTGCCACCGGTGGCCAGAATGTGCACGCTGGGCAGCGCCATGGCCATAGGGGAGAGGGTCAGGCCGAGCACGGCGGCGATCAGGGTCTTGCGAATGGGAAGGGTCATGCTGCAATCCTTTTGGATGAGGGAATTGCAGCATTTTTATTCTTTTTAAACGGAATTTAAGTGATCACTCTCACCAATAAAAAGAAGTAAACAGAATATTAGTCTAATTTATACCAATTAAGTGATAATTCACTCTACCTGAAAGCCTCTCGCCTCGATCAGGGAGATCAACTCGGCTTTGCTCAGCTCGCTCTCGATGACGGCCTGGCGGCTGGCAAAGTCGACCGTGGCGGTGCGGACTGCTGGCTGGGCCAGCAAGGCCTTTTGCAGGCTGGCAGCGCAGCCGCCGCAAGACATGCCGGTAACGGTGAGTTCGATGGTCATGGGCTCTCTCCTCTGTCGATGTGACATCAGCCTAAAGCTGCCGCCTCCGGCAAGGTCAAGGGCGAATGCCGATCCCGTCAACCCCGGGTCGTGCATCATGGCGGCACCCCATCACCCCATCAGTCCCAGGTAGTTCATCAGGGCGGCCCCCAGGCTGGTGGTGACGAGCGAGCCCAGGGTGGTGGTGGCGATGATGTTGGCCGCGAGGGCACTGTCACCCCCCATGGCACGGGTCATCACATAGCTGGCGGCGGCGGTGGGGGTAGAGCTGATGAGAAACAGGATGCCGAGGGCCTGCGGGTTGAAGCCGAGGGCCCAGGCCCCCAGCACCAGCAGCACGGGGATGCAGCACAGCCGGTTGACCGTGGCCCAGCCGGTCAGCATGGCGCCGCCGCGCAAGGCCTTGAGGTTGAGGCTGGCACCGGTGCACAACAGGGCCAGCGGCAGGGTCATGTTGGCGAAATAGTTGCCCGTGGTAATGACCAGTTGGGGCAGTTCGATGCCGAGCAGACCGAAGGGCAGGGCCGCCAGAATGGCGATGATGAGGGGGTTTTTGACGATCCCCTTGAGTATGGGGGCGAGCCCCTTTCCGCCCCCCAGGCTGCGGGTCAGGGTGATCACCGCGAGCACGTTGTAGAGCACTGTAATGGAGCCCACCAGCAGGGCGGCGGCCCCTATCCCCTCCGGGCCGTAGGCGTTTTGCACATAGGCCAGCCCCATGATCCCCATGTTGCCGCGAAAGCTGCCCTGCACGAAGATGCCCCGCAATTTCTGCTCGCTGATGAAACGGGCCGCCAGCACCTCCAGCACCAGGAAACCGGCGAGGGTGCCGAGCAGGCCGTAGAGGATGAGCCAGGGGCTCGGCATGGTGGAAAAATCGGTGCGCACCATGCTTAGAAACAAGAGAGCTGGCAGGGTGACCTGGAACACCAGACGGGAGGCGGACTCGACGAAACTGTCGGGCAAGAGACCCAGCCGCTTGAGCCAGATGCCGAGTACCAGCACCAGACAGATGGGGCCCGTGATGGAGAGAGAGAAGTGCAGACTTGCCAACAGATCCATGATGCGCGTCCTGTGCAACGGCGAAGAAAGTCGCCTGGGAAAGGGCATTCTAACGCCATGGGCTTGTATTCACAGGAGTTAATCACAACAATGTCTGCATCCCGGTTGTCGCCCTCCCCTGTCACGGATCCCCCATGGAAAAGAAACTGACCATCCTCGATATCGCTCGCCTCAGCGGGGTCGGCAAGTCGACCGTCTCCCGGGTGCTCAATCAAGATCCCAAGGTCAATGCCCAGACCAGGGCCAGGGTTGAATCGGTGATCGCCCAGCACGGTTTCGTCCCGAGCAAATCGGCGCGGGCCATGCGCAGCCAGAGCCAGCAGGTGGTCGGCATCGTGGTGTCGCGCCTCGACTCCAGCTCCGAGAACCAGGCGGTGCGCGGCATGCTGGAGACCCTCTACCAGCGTGGCTACGACGCCGTGCTGATGGAGAGCAAGTTCTCCCCCGCCAAGGTGAGCGAGCACCTGGCGGTGCTGGAGCGGCGCGGGGTGGACGGCATCATACTGTTTGCCTTCAACGATCTGGACTATGCCGCCATGGCGCCGCTCAGGGAGAAACTGGTGCTGATGGCCCGCGAGCGCCCCGGCTTCTCGTCGGTCTGCTTCGACGATGACGGGGCGGTGCGCGCCGTGCTCGCCCACCTCGGGGAGCGTGGCCTGACCGAGGTCGCCTATCTCGGGGTGGAACGCAGCGATCTCACCACCGGGCTGCGTCGGCATCAGGCTTACCTCGACTACTGTCGGGAACAGGGGCGCACGCCCCGCAGCGCCCTCGGGGATCTCGGTCTGCAAAGCGGCTATCGGCTCGCGGCCGAACTCCTCAGCCCCACCACCCAGGCCATGGTCTGTGCCAGCGACACCCTGGCCATCGGCGCCGCCAAATACCTGCAGGAGCAGGGTCGCACCGACATCCTGGTGAGCGGCCTTGGCAGCAATCCCATGCTGACGTTCCTCTTTGCCAACACCCTCAGCCTGGATTTCGGCTACAAGGACGCCGGCATCCTGGCCGCCAGACAGCTGCTCGACCAGATTGAAGAGGGGCAGCCCCCCAGAGCGACCATCGCCCCCTGTCAGCCCCTGTAGTCTATCTTTTCCTCCATTCCCGGCGTTTTGCGCTTTTTGTGACCAGCGCCACGAATTGGGAACGTTCCCATTGCCGATGCCAGCCACTGGCTTCATGCTGATTGGGAACGATACCAATAAACGGGCGGTCCTTGGCCAGCCGGTAAAGACACGACCATTATTCATGGAGTCACAGAGGGAAGGCTCATGTCAAAAGTCAACACACAGCATCTGGCGCAGCTGATCGAGCGGATCGGCGGCAAAGAGAACATCACCACTGTCAGCCACTGCCTGACCCGGCTCAGGTTCGTGCTGGCCGATCCGGCCAAGGCCGATCCCAAGGCCATCGAGACCATCCCTTCAGTGAAGGGGAGCTTCACCCAGGGCGGCCAGTTCCAGGTGGTGATCGGCAACGAGGTGGATCAATGGTACAAGGCGCTCACCCAGGAGATCGGCGTGAGCGGCGGCAGCAAGGAGGCCGCCAAACAGGCCGCCCGCCACAACATGAACCCGTTGGAGCGCGGCATCTCCCACCTGGCGGAGATCTTCGTCCCCCTGCTGCCCGCCATCATCACCGGTGGTCTGATCCTGGGCTTTCGCAACGTCATCGGCGACATCAAGATGTTCGACGACGGCACCCACACCCTCACCGAGATCAGCCAGTTCTGGGCCCAGGTGCACGCCTTCCTCTGGCTGCTGGGTGAAGCCATCTTCCACTTCCTGCCGGTGGGTGTCTGCTGGTCTGCGGTGAAAAAGATGGGCGGCTCCGAGATCCTCGGCATCGTGCTGGGTATCACGCTGGTGTCGCCGCAACTGATGAACGCCTATGGCATCGGCCAGCAGACCCCGGAAGTGTGGGACTTCGGCCTCTTCGTCATCCAGAAGGTGGGGTATCAGGCCCAGGTCATTCCGGCCCTGCTGGCGGGTGTCTTCCTCGCCTGGGTGGAGACCAGCCTCAAGCGCATCATCCCGGCCTATCTCTACCTGGTGATTGTGCCCTTCATCTCCCTGCTGCTGGCGGTGATCGTGGCCCACGCCCTGATCGGTCCGTTCGGCCGCTGGATTGGTGACGGCGTCGGCTTTGCCGCCAAGGCGGCCATGACGGGTTCGTTTGCCCCCATCGGCGCCGCCCTGTTCGGCTTCCTCTATGCGCCCCTGGTCATCACCGGCATCCACCACACCACCAACGCGGTGGACCTGCAACTGATGCAGAGCATGGGCGGCACCCCCATCTGGCCGCTGATCGCCCTCTCCAACATCGCCCAGGCGTCTGCGGTCGTCGGCATCATCCTGATCAGCCGCAAGGAGAACGAGCGGGAGATCTCGGTCCCGGCCGCCATCTCCGCCTATCTCGGGGTGACCGAGCCGGCCATGTACGGCATCAACCTCAAGTACAAGTTCCCCATGCTGTGCGCCATGGTGGGCTCAAGCTGTGCGGCTCTCATCTGCGGCTTCGCCGGTGTGATGGCCAACGGCATCGGGGTGGGCGGCCTGCCGGGCATCCTCTCCATCCAGCCGCAATACTGGGGCATCTACGCCATCGCCATGCTGGTGGCCATCGTGGTCCCCGCCCTGCTGACCCTGCTGGTCTACAAGCGCCAGCAGGCTGCCGGCAAGCTGGATCTGGCCACGGCCTGATCCACACAACCTCGGCGGAGCGCTGGCTCCGCCCTTTATCGTTGCCCTGTTCCAACTAATCCGGTTTCAACCAATGAGCGAACCAACCATGACACAGACACCCTGGTGGCAAAGCGCCGTGATTTACCAGATCTACCCCAAGAGCTTTCAGGATTCCGGCGCCCGTGGCACCGGTGATCTCAAGGGGATCATGGCCCGCCTCGACTACCTCAAGACCCTCGGCGTCGATGCCCTCTGGCTGACCCCGGTCTATGTCTCCCCCCAGGTGGACAACGGCTACGACATCGCCGATTACCTCAACATAGATCCCGCCTACGGCACCATGAGCGATTTCGAGGCCCTGCTGGGCGCCGCCCATGCGCGCGGCATCCGCATCGTGATGGATATCGTGGTCAACCACACCTCCACCGAGCACGCCTGGTTCAAGTCGGCGCTGGGAGACAAGAACAGCCCCTACCGCGACTACTACATCTGGCGCGATCCGGTGGATGGCGGCGTGCCCAACAACTGGCAATCCAAGTTTGGCGGCAGCGCCTGGGAGCTGGACTCATCCACCGGTCAGTACTACCTGCACCTGTTTGCCCGCGAGCAGGCGGATCTCAACTGGGAAAACCCGGCCGTGCGCGCCGAGGTGAAAAACATCATCCACTTCTGGGCCAAGAAAGGAGTGGATGGGTTCCGCCTCGACGTTATCAACCTTATCTCCAAGGATCAGGCGTTCCCGAATGACGAGATTGGCGATGGCCGCCGCTTCTATACCGACGGGCCGCGCATCCACGAATTTTTGCAGGACGTGAGCCGCGACGTGTTTGCTCCTGTCGGCGCCATGACGGTGGGGGAGATGTCCTCTACTTCGCTGGAGCACTGCCAGCGCTATGGCGCCCTCGATGGCTCCGAGCTCTCCATGGTGTTCAACTTCCATCACCTCAAGGTGGATTACCCGGGCGGCGACAAATGGACCAAGGCCCCGTTCGATTTCCTCGAACTCAAGCGCATCTTCAACCACTGGCAGAGCGGTATGCATGGCAAGGGGTGGTCGGCGCTGTTCTGGTGCAACCACGATCAGCCACGCATCGTCTCCCGTTTCGGCGATGAGGGCGAGCATCGGGTAGTGGCCGCCAAGATGCTGGCCAGCACGCTGCACGGCCTGCAAGGCACCCCCTACATCTATCAGGGGGAGGAGATCGGCATGACCAACCCCGGCTATCAGCGCATCGATGACTATCAGGATGTGGAGAGTCGCAACATCTTCGCCATCAAGCAGGCGGAAGGGATGAGCGAGGCCGAGATCCTCGCCATTCTCGGCGCCAAGTCCCGCGACAACTCGCGCACCCCGATGCAGTGGAGCGCCGCCTCCAACGCCGGTTTCACCAGCGGGACGCCCTGGCTCAAGCCTGCCGCCAACTATTCCGAGATCAACGCCGAGACGGCGCTCGCCGACCAGCACTCGGTGTTCTGGCACTACCGGGATCTCATCGCCCTGCGCAAGAGCCATCCCATCTTCACCCAGGGGGATTATCAGGAGCTGCTGGCAGGGCACCCGCAGATCTGGGCCTATGTCCGCCGCGCCAACGGTCAGACCCTGCTGGTGGTGAGCAACTTCTACGGCGAGCCGGTGGAGTTTACCCTGCCTGCCGAGCTGCAAAGCGGGGAGGGGCGACTGCTGCTTGGCAACTACCCGGATAGCCCGGCCCGCCCGCAATCCTGCAAGCTGCGCCCTTACGAATCCCTGATCTGGCTGATGGAGCAATGATGACTGACGCAACAACAGTGCAGCGGCCCGCCGTGCGTGGCCCCGAGTGGCAGAAGATGGTGGCGGGAGCGCCCTATGATGCAGGGGACCCCGAACTGCGGGCTGCGCGGGAGCAGTGCCGCGCCCTGCTGGGAGAACTGAACCGAGAGCGAACCGATGCCCCTGGCTGGGATGAGCGACTCACCCGCCTGCTGGGTGGCCGCGCAGAACGCTGTTTCATCACGCCCCCCTTCTTCTGCGACTATGGCACCAACATCTTTGTCGGCGAGAATTTCTACGCCAATTTCAACTGCACCATCCTGGATGTGTGCGAGGTACACATAGGCGACAACGTGCTGCTGGCCCCCGGAGTGCAGATCTACACCGCTACCCACCCGGTGGCGGTAGCGCCTCGCATCAAGGGGGTGGAGTTCGGCAAGCCGGTGCGCATCGGCAACAACGTCTGGATTGGGGGCAGCGTCGTCATCTGCCCGGGCGTCACCATAGGGGACAACAGCGTCATCGGGGCGGGGTCCGTTGTCACCAGAGACATTCCGGCAGGCGTGGTGGCGGTCGGCAATCCCTGCCGGGTCTTGCGCCCCATGACGGCAGAGGAGCTGGCGCCCGGGGCACCTGGCTGACACAGAAGGGGCAGGCCGTACCTGCCCCTGTTCGTTTCCCTGACGGCGCTCCCGCAATGCCGGCAAGGCTTCGGCGCAGCCCCCTCTTTACCCGGGCAGCAAGGCGCCGCAACGCTTGTGCTGTCCCATGACCACCAGAGTCTTGAAACTGCGCACCTGGTCCCTGGCATGGAGCACCCGACGGGTGAACTGCTCGTAACTTTGCATGTCCCTGGCGGCCACTTGCAGCACGAAGTCCTGCTCCCCCGTCACATACCAGAGATCCATCACCTCGGGTTCCCGCTGCAGGCTGGCGATCATCTCATCGACGATGCGGCCATGATCCCGCTCCAGGGTCACCAGCACCAGCATGGTGATGGGCCAGCCCATGGTGGACGGTGCCACCAGCGCCACTTCCCGCTCGATGAGACCGGACTCCCGCAAGGCGCGGACGCGGCGGTAGCAGGCAGGGGCGGAAAGACCGACCCTGTGGGCCAGCTCCGGCGTGGGCAGACGGGCATCCTGTTGCAGCTCGGCGAGGATGAGCAGATCAAATTTGTCGGTCATGGGGTTCATTAGATAAAAATTATCGCACAAGGCCAGTATTAGACCGGTTTTACCCAAGTCTCCAGATATATTTTACTGCTCATCGTCCTGCCCGGTATGAATACCATGCAACCCAATCCCAATGCCCTCTCCTCTCTTCTGGCCGTCCTGCTCGCCATGCTGTCGATCACCCTCGGCGCCTCCCTGGCCAAATCCCTGTTTCCCCTGCTCGGAGCCGCAGGCACGACCCTGTTCCGGCTGGGGTGCGCCGCCCTCCTCCTCTCCCTGGTGTTTCGCATCTGGCGTGCCCCCCTCGACCGACGCACCCTGCTGGGCGCCATCCCCTACGGCCTGTCGCTTGGGGCCATGAACCTGCTCTTCTATCTGGCCATCGCACGCATTCCCCTCGGCGTAGCCCTGGCCATCGAGTTCATCGGCCCCCTGACGGTGGCCCTGCTCTCCTCACGCCACCGGGCAGACTTCATCTGGCTGATACTGGCCATCGCCGGGCTGCTGCTGCTCTTGCCCCTGCGGGCAACACAGCAGGCCATCGATCCCCTGGGGGCCGCACTGGCTCTCGGGGCTGGCCTCTTCTGGGGGCTCTATATGCTCACCGGAAAGCGGGCAGGAGCCTTGCTGGGCGCACAGGCTCCGGCGCTGGGCATGTGGGTGGGCACCCTGCTGGTATTGCCCTTCGGGCTGGAGGGTGCGATCGAGGCGTCATTCACCGTCCCCGTGATCCTCACCATCATCGGGGTGGGGCTGCTCTCGAGCGCCATCCCCTACTCTCTCGAGATGTTTGCCCTGCGCCGCCTTCCCCTCAAGAGCTACGGCATTCTCACCAGCGGTGAACCGGCCATGGGAGCCTTGATGGGACTGGTATGGCTGGGTGAGCAGTTGCCCCCGTCCCAGTGGCTCGGGATAGCCGCCATCATCGCCGCCTCCATGGGCACCACCTGGCAGGCGGGTCGTCGACAAGCGGGCTCCGCCTGAACCAAAAAAATCGGGGCCGGCGATGACCGGCCCCGGGGATGGCACGAGCGCGTCAGGACGAGTAGTCGTAACAGCGTTTGAGCTCGCCGAAGTCATAGAAGAAGCTACCCACCGCAATGGGGGCGCAACCTGCCTTGAAGGCGAGCTCCTTCTCGTTGTAAAGCATCTTCACCAGCACCCGGCCGGCCTCGTTGCGGTAGACATCCCACTGGATGTTGGCCGCATAGGGAGAGACCCAGCCGCCACGCCATTCGTTGTTTTCCTGGCTCATCAGCACGCCAAGCTGGGCGCTCTGGCGGCTCCCTTCCAGCTCCATCAGGGCCGCCAGCGGGATCAGGGTCTCCGCATGGGCGAAGCGCAGCTTGGCGACATGCTCACCCGCCTCTTCCACCACCTGGGTCTGTACCTCGTTGAAGAGGCCGTCAAGCAGGGGCTGGGCCACGGCGTAGGTGGCGCTCTGGCTGGCAAGACTCGGCCCCTTCTCGTAGAAGTCCTCGGCATCGGAGAGGTAGGAGAACCAGGCAGACTCCTCTGGCGTGATGAACTGCTCGAGATCCCAGGATCCGCCTTGTGCCTGCGCCTCCCGGATCATCCCCGGGCCGATGATGAAGAGGTTGTAGAGCATGAGGGCGGCGTCCACCTCGTCGCGCACATGGGTCTTGCCACCATCCTCCGGATTCACCGCCACATAATCCACCCCGGCGGCCAGCTCGTCGACGAAGGCCTTGCTGTAGAGACGCTCGAGCATCTCGCGGGCCATCACCCGGGTCCTGGGCAGGGCCTTGAGCGCATCGAGGGCCTCGGTCAGTTCGGGAGCAGGAGCCACCCCGTTCTCTTCGTCCCCGACAAAGGCCTGATAGGCCTGGAAGGTGGGCAGATACCGGGTGTACTCCCCCTGCGGCTCGGTCTTGTGGAAGTAGAGCTCGAACTTGTTGCGCAGCCCCTTGTCGATCTCGGAAGGGTTCTCCTGGCTGACGTAACAGTCGGGGCTGTCCGTCACCAGAGAGACCCGTTTGGCCAGGCTCTGCATGAAGAAGTAGGCGCTTTCGTTGGCGCGATCCTTGCCCGATGTCTCGACCTTGAGGCAGAGGGGAGTCGATTCAGTGGTCAGCAGGGTGGGCAGCCGTTCGGCGAGCCGGGTCGCCAGGTTGGCGTGCTCCTCCTTACCGAGCGCACTCAGCAGGCCATAGCCGAGGGTCTGGTTGGCGGCCGTGACGGCGTCCACCTTGGCGCCGAGCCGTTGGCCCAGCTCGGTCAAGGCCCCCTGTCTCGCAGCCTCCTCCCACACCAGCTTGGTCAGCACATCGTATTTGGGGCTGGACAGCGAGCGGGAGCCATGGCGTGCCACCAGTTCGGTGAAGACGGGACTAAAGCCTTCAGGGGCAACCTCATAGCTGTTCATTGCCTGACGGGCGGCATAGACCGCCTTGGTGCTGTATTGATAGTCGCCGACGGCAGGCGAGGAGGAGTCGTTGCCCGAATGGCAGCCGCTCAGCAGGGTGGCCGCCACGCAGGCGGCAAGGGAAGAGACGCGAAACATAGTCATCCTTGAACCAGTGTGAAAATGAAGCCGCACAGTACGCACCGGATGTGACAATCCCGTGTCAGGTCTGGGACATGCACCTCTCTCCGGAAGGGTGACTCCCCTCCAACCTGCCTGCTTCCTCCCCACAAAACATCATTCACATTTTTTGAACGTGTAGGCCAGTTTATCTCGCTAACAATGACCGGGTGAGGCGCTTAATATTCACACATCGCTTAGGCAGGAGCGCCAAGCCGCAAAACAACTGGTCGTTCATGGCAGTCCCCCATACACATGGGTGACAAACATCCGTGACAAAACAACACACCATTTGAATGACCTCTTGCAAGGATGCATTGATGCAGGCCTGTCAGGCCTTGCCAATGACATAAAAACCAAGAGAGTGAATGAACATGAAAAACGTGATCAAGATGCTGGCCGTTGCAGGCCTGATGAGTGCCGGTGTTGCCCAGGCTTCCGTCCCCGCCGACTTCAACGCCACCCCGGGTGTGCTGTTCGTGAACTGGCATGCCAGCGCCGCCATGGCCGGCAAGGCCAACCCCATGCTGGAGGTGCGCGATGAATCCGGTGATCTGGTGGCCTCCGTCCACGCCAACCTGATGGGTACCCAACAGGTACAGATCCCGAGCCGCGCCCAGGGCAACCTGACCGTCAGCCTCGGCGATCAGAGCAGCGATTACCGCATCCCGTTCGGTATCGGCAGCGGCAATCCCCGCTGATCAACGCAGACGACTTCCCTCCCGGGTCTGGCAAAGACACGCCGACCAGGCGAGAGATCAACGACAAGGGCGCCATCAAGGCGCCCTTGTCGTCGTTGCCGTCGGCACGCACGGCTACTGGGTGAAGACGGGACCGAAGCCGGATCCCCACAGGATGGCCGTGGCAGCCAGCACGCAGACCAGCAGCACCAGGCCGACCGTCACCACTGAGCTGGCGTAGATGAATCCCTGCTCCTTGGTGATGTGCATCAAGATGGGCACGCCGATATAGAGCAGGTAGACGGAATAGGTCAGCCCGACCAAACCGATGAGCATCACGAACCAGAGATGTGGGAAGAAAGCGGAGAAGCCCACCATGAAGAGTGGCGTGGAGGTGTAGGCCGCCAGCTCCAGCGAGGTCGTGTAGCTGGGATCCGAGCCGAAGGTATGCCCCATCCAGTGCACCAGATAGGAGAGTGCCAGCACGCCGATGATAAGGGTCACGTACATGGCGACCGACAGCTTGAATGCGCTGTTGGCGGTCAGGGTGATGGGATCGCCGACCCCGATGCTCCAGCCGATGTGAACGGCGGAATAATAGGCGCAGATGGGAGGGATAAGGGCCACGAGCAGGATGTGGGTCAGACTGTTTCTGAAGCTGTCGTGCCGCTCGTCTATGGTATGCCATTCGGTGTGGGGATGGGCATACAATCCCCATAAGTGATTCAATATCATAGCGTTATTCCTTCTCTACGTCGGTGGTTGGCGGATCGATACCGGGCTTTCTCCTCTGATTGCCTCATGTCCGGGCGCTGGTGGCGCCATCGCTTGCCATGGCATGCGATGACTTTAAATAAAGTCGCTCCACCGCCGCTGCGTCAAGCAAGGTCGCCGGGCCAGCCGGGAGGGATGGGAAGACAGCAGGAGGGCACGGAGGCGGGCACTGATGGCACCCGCCGTCGGCGCTCCCGTCAATACTGCTTGGTTTTAGAGGCAAAACCCGCGAGGAAGAGACCGGTCAGGAACATGCCGCAGAAGGCTTCGATGGCCGACAGCAGTTGCAGCGGCGAGGAGGTCTGGGAGATGTCCCCATAACCCAGGGTCACGAAGGTGACGATGCTGAAATAGAGGGAGCGCCCCAGATGGCCGTGGGTTGCAGACTCCGGCGCCAGGAAATAGGTCAGGGTCGCCAGCAGGATCACCCCCATCGACATCAGCAGGCTCCTGATGGGACGCTCCCCAAACCCCCAGGTGATGAAGCTGATGAACTTGCCCGCGCACTTGAGATAGCACAACAGGGAGAGCCAGCACTTCGTCATCGGACCGCTGCGCAACCAGCGCTCCCGGAACAGCTCCCGCGGGCTCGCCAGGGACTTCATCTCGTGCAGCTTCTCCTTGTAGTAACACTCGCCGGCGTCGACGGTGTCACCCACGCTGGAGAAGAGACGCTTGGCATTGCGATAGAGTTTGCTCGCCTCGTTGTGGTCGATCCGCCCATTGTCGTTGTAGACCACCTCCACCTTGTCCAGGTTGGTGTGCTCCATGGTGGCATCGAAGTTCTTGGCGCTGACGCTGAAGTTTTTCAGCACCGCCCGGGAGGAGTGGAAGCGGATCTCCTCGCACTCTATGGTGAAGTCCTGAAAGACCCCGTCCTCCAGCGCCAGCTCCCGCTTCTTGGCCCAGGCCCTGTGGTCCCACAGCAGGGAGTCGAACAGATCGAGCCCGATCACCCCGCCATTGACCCTGACCCCCTTGGCCGAGCAGTGCCACAGATAAACCTTGGAGTTGTTGACGGCCCCATCGAGAGAGAGCTCGTCGAGACAGGTAAAATCGAGCAACCGGCCGGAGATGATGGGGCTTTTGAGGGCAACACCGCCGATGTTGAGCAGACGATGCTTGCCCAGCACCTGGGCTTCCCCCTTGTTGTTCTCCGAGACCGAGAGCAGGCTTTGCACCCGTTTCACCTCGTCATTGCCATGTTTTCCCGCCAGCCACATGCTGTAAGGCTCGAAACGGGTCTCCGAGCGGATGAGGCCGCTCTTGCGCAGGGATTCCAGTGCACTCGAGGCGCTCTCATACAGACGGACCTTGTCGTCGCTCATGTAGACACAAAGGCTCAGCACGCAGCGGGAGCTGATGAAGCGGGCGATGCCGATCTGGAAGATCACGCTTTTTTCTATCTTCTGCTCCGCCATCCAGTCGTCGAAATGGGGCAGCGACGCCACCAGCAGCGCCCAGATACGGGGATAATCGTTCTCACGCCGCCACTCGTTGAATTGCTCGGGGGAAAGCTGCCAAAGCTCTGTTGCATTCATAGATGACCTCAGTAATGGAGATGTTCTCGTCGGTGATTCTCTGTCAAGTGCAACCAATAGAAGCGAGCTTACAACAGCAACGAATGGCCCCTAAGAATCAGGAGAAAAAAAGTTAACCATTTGAAAAAAATGCATAAATGCTTTCTCACACACCAAAAAATGAACGCTCAGAGATAAAAAAAACTCCCGACCGGGAGCTTTTTCTATGGGCAGTACGCGATGGCGTTACGCCTCCAGGCTGATGCCGATGTTGGAGACGCCGTCCTGGGCCGCGAAGGCGCGGATGGCAAGGATGCGGTCGCTGTCCCGTTCATGGGCCACCCGTTTGAGCAGTTCGACCTGGAACTCCAGCTCCGCCTCCATGTACTCGTGCTCATAGAGCTCATCATCGCTGAGATCCCGCTCTTCCAGCATCTCGATGAAGCCGGCGACCGTGCCGACAGACGCATGGCTGGCGTCGTTGGCCTCTTCCCCCACCCGGCAGATCACCGAGTTGTAGGCACAACCCAGCGCCACGCAGGCGTCCAGTGCCGGATAGGCGCCGTAGGATTCAAACTTGCGGGGATCGGGAATGTAGACTTCAAACGCTTCCAGAATGGCACCAAGATTGACGCGGGATCCCTTGACCGTCAGGTAGTTCCACATCTGATCCAGCGCGTGACGGAATGCCCTCGCATCCCCGAAACCGGAGGCCTGGGTAAAGAGCACATAGTTGGGGTACATGCGCTCTGCCAGCGCCAGGGTATAGACGGTTTGCTGCCAGGGCTGCAGCTCGGCCAGTCGCTTATAAAACTTGTCACCAAACACTGGAGTCGGATCCTTTGCAAAATGTGGGGCAGATTGTAGCCCACGAGGGCCCCGTCTAAAAATGAAAATGCGCCCTGCTCGACTATCTTGCTCGATCAACTGGGGTAAGATGGAGACAGCATCCCTCTCGCCTTGCCATAAACACGATAAGGAACAAGAGTATGAGCCAACGTACCCTGCTGCTGTTGAGTCAGGACAACAGCCACTATGAACGCCTGCTCAAGGCGGCCCATCTTCCCCATCTGCACATTCTTCGGGCCGACAATCAGGCCGAGGCCGAACAGCTTATCGGTGACGCTCATATCCTGATGGCCGAGCCTGCCCGGGCCAAGCCGCTGCTGGCCAAGGCCGGCAAGCTCAGCTGGCTCCAGTCGACTTATGCCGGGGTCGATGTGCTGCTGGACGCCAGTTGCCGCCGCGACTACCTGCTCACCAATGTCCGCGGCATCTTCGGCCCCTTGATGAGCGAGTATGTGTTCGGCCATCTGCTCAGCCTGACCCGCCAGTTGCCACTCTATCGCGAGCAGCAGCAACAGGGCGTCTGGCAGAGCCATCCCTACCAGGGCTTGAAGGGAAAGACGCTGCTGCTGCTCGGCACCGGCAGCATCGGGCAGCATATCGCCCACACCGGCAAGCATTTTGGCATGAGGGTGCTCGGCATCAGTCACAGTGGCCGTGAGCGTGCCGGGTTCGATCAGGTGTACCAGTTGCCGGCACTCAACAAGATGCTGGCCCAAGCCGATGTCATCGTCAGCGTGCTGCCCGCCACCCGCGAGACACGCCATCTCTTCACCGCCGAACGCTTCAGCCACTGCAAACCGGGCGCCATCTTCTTCAACGTCGGCAGGGGCAATGCCGTCCATGAAGGAGATCTGCTGGCGGCACTGCAAGCCGGCAAGCCCGCCATGGCGGTGCTAGATGTGTTCGAGCAGGAACCCCTGCCCGCTGACAGCCCGCTCTGGCACCAGCCCAATCTCATCGTGACGCCCCACAACAGCGCCTACAGCTTCCCGGAAGATGTAGCCCAGATCTTCATCCGCAACTACATCCGCTTCATTGATGGTCAGCAGCTGGACGGCCGGATCGACTTTGACAAGGGTTATTGAAGCCGTTCTGCAATGAAAAGGCCCCGCCAGTTGGCGGGGCCTTTTTCGTCAGGAGGGCGCCGTTCAGCCCGCCTCCATCTCTTTGCGGTAGCTCTTCACCTTGGCGAGGAACTGACGCTTGTCCTTGCCGGAGAGCGGCTCCGCCATCGGCAGCTTGATCTTCATGGGATCCACCGGCCGGTTGTTGATGCGTACTTCGTAGTGCAGGTGAGCACCGGTGGAACGGCCCGTGTTGCCGGAGAGGGCTATCTTGTCGCCCATTTTCACCTTCTGCCCGGGTTTCACCAGCAGCTTGCTCAGGTGCAGGTAACGGGTCATCAGGGTACGACCGTGCTTGATCACGACATAGGTGCCTGCCAGCGGGTGGCTGGTTGCCTTGAGGACCACACCGTCACCGGTCGCCATGATGGGCGTGCCTACTGGCAGGGCAAAGTCGGTCCCCTCATGGGGCCGGACCTGCCCGGTAATGGGATGACGGCGATTCGGGTTGAAACTGGAGCTGACCCGGTAACGGCTGTGAGTCGGATAACGGCGGAAGCCGCGCTCCAGGCTGTTTGCCTGACCGTCATAATAGTTGCCATCTTCCGACAACCAGGCTGACACGGCCTTGCCCTGGCTGAACACCTCGACCCCCAGCAACTGGGTATTGCCCGTACTCTTGCCCTCGACCGTCTCCTGACGGACCAGCACCTTGAACTTGTCACCTTTTTTCAAATCCTTGGCGAAGTTGAGGCGCCACTGGAACAGGTTGGCAATCTTCTGGATGTGGTTGGCCGGGATCCCGGCATTGCGGGCGCTGACGTAGAAGCTGCCGTTGATGACACCGTCATAGCTCTTCTGTTGCCACTCCACCTCTTCATTGAGCATGTTGGCGCTATAGGTGTCGTCGGTACGCTCCAGCACCAGGGTCTGCTTGATGTTCAGGCGGATCTTCAACTGCTGCAGAATGTTGTCCTGATCGATCAGCAACTCGATGGTCTGACCGGGTTTAAGACGCGCCAGGTTGTTCTTGGCATCCGCATCCAACACCTTGTAGAGGGTGGTGGTGGACAGCCCCAGGTTGTTGAAGATGGTGGTCAGGTTCTCGCCGTTGCGTACCCGGTAATCCTGCCATTGAGGCGTGGCATCCGCCGGGATGTCGTCTTCGGGAGCAGCTGACTCGACCAGCTCGTGATCCGGAATGTCGTTGAAGTCGGTGTTGTCTTCGTTGGTTGCGGTGCCCGTGGTGGCGATCGGCAACTCCAGACGAAGTGGCCGCTCCAGGATGTCACCGGGAGCTGGCAATACGGCTACCGCTGACAGCGTCATGGCCGTGAGCAATAGCATGGCATAGAAATGCTTGCGGGGAACCGGGGGTTCCCAATTGGCAGCCTGAGCTACCAAGGGACGGAGACGTTTCATCCGCTATCCTGTTATTAGATCTAAGGGTGGTGGTTGTGGGTCTGTTTTTATGAGTTTTTATTATGAAAACCGAATATCTGGCTTTTAGACCTAAATACTTACAAAAAGTTCATAGCTCCATGCACGAAACTCACATTTTATGCATAACCTTCCAGCATGGGCAGAAATGATCGTCATTTTCAGCCATTTTTTTCTATTTTTAAGAACCAAGTCCGGTTGTGGTGCTCTCCGGCCCAGAAAATGTTGCAAAAACATCTCCATGGAGTGGGTATGTCATTGGCAAAATTGTTAAATGTAATCATTCTGATCCTCTTCACCATCGGCGCCGCGCTGCTGCTCGTGCTGGAGATCACCACAGTACGACAGTCTATTCTCGACCAGATGTCAGCCAACCTTGAAACCGCCATCACCGCGCTGGGGCTGGTGCTGCAGGGTACCTTGCTCAACGATGACAAGGTCCTTGCCGAGACCATAGTGAACGCCATGTTCGACGGAGGTTTCGTCAACTCCGTCGTCCTGCTGGATCCGGATGGCCAGGTGCTGTTCCAGAAGGTGTTCCACACCGCACAGCAAAATATTCCAGGCTGGCTCCCCTCAGTTATCGACATGCCACCGGTCAAGATTGAGCAGGAGTTGACCGACGGCTGGCGCATTCTCGGTACCCTCACGCTCGAGGGACACAAGGGTTACGCCTACCAGCATCTGTGGAACGCCATCAGTCGTACCGGACTTGCGCTGCTCGCCGGCCTGCTGGTGTTCAGTCTGGTGATCACCTGGGTGTGCCGCCGCCTGCTACGCCCCCTCGAACAGATCAGTCTGCAGCTGACCCGGATCCGCAAACGCCAGTTCAGCGGCAACCTGCCAACCCCGTGGCTTCGCGAATTGCAGGAAGTCGTCGTCTCCATCAACCAGCTGGTCTCCGAACGCAAACGGGACCTGCTGCAACAACGGCTGAAGATCACCCAGCTTGGCAAGCACGACGCCCTCCTGACCCACCAGAAGCTCGTTGGTCTGGTCGACACCGATGGCAACACCTATCAGCAGCATTTCTTCTCCACTCAGGGGAGTATCAGGCTCTACAGCCGCCTGTTACCCAAGCACCCCCCCACCACGGACAGCTCGCCGGATGAAATTCGGGCGCTGCTCAACGACTGGCTGACCCAGAAGGCGGAAGGGCTCCAACTGCCTCTCAGCCTGCTCGGCCATCCAGACTGGGCGCAGTTTGCCCCCGTGCTGGCCAGCGCTCGTGGCAAGACGCTGGACTGGCGCTGGGATCTGGCTATCTTCCCCCCCCTGGCCGAGGAGCGACTGACTGCACTCCAGTCTCAGGGGATTGAGCTGGCGTTCAGCAACATCCCGATGAACAACGACAATCTGGCCAGACTCGACCCCATCAGACCCGTCTTCATCAGTTGCCAGCTCACCCAGTCCCCCCTTTATTGGAACCTGCTCTCCCAATGCCTCCATGCTTCCGGCTACACCTTGCTGGCGGAAGCCGGCGACGTGAGCGATGTGGACATGCTGCGCAGTTGGGGCATCGATGGTTATGCCACTCAGGAGAATGCATCATGAGGATCCCGCTGCTGCTGCTCGCCCTGCTGTGGCAACCGACCCTGCACGCGACCACCATGACCATAGGCACCGGGGGGGAGCAAGGCATCTATTACCAGGTCATCAAGGAGTTCTGCAGACTGGCCAAAAAAAGTGACCCCACGATGCCCTGCAAACTACAGGCCAGCTCCGGGTCCATCGAAAATCTCCGCCAGCTGAAAGCGGGAGAGGTCCCCTATGCCCTCGTCCAGTCAGACTGGCTCTATCAGGCCAGCCAGGGCACGGGGCCTTTCGTTGCCCAACCACAACGCGAGCTGAGGGCTCTCTTTGCCACCCACGCCGAACCTTTCACCATAGTGGTGCGAGCCGATGGGGATATCACCACCCTGGAGCAGCTCAAGCTGGCCCCCATCGACATGGGCCTGAAGAGTTCAGGGACTCGGCAAACGGCATTGGCCCTGTTCAATGTTTTGGGTGCAAAGGAGCAGGATCTTGATTTGAAGAGCGTCGCCAATCTCTCCGAAGCACTGTGCAGTAAACAGATCGATGCCTATGGCCTCGTCATGGGTCATCCCAACCGTATCGTGCTCGACACCGCCAAGCGCTGCGACGTGCGCTTCCTGGCGATCGAGGGGCCCGTCAGGGACCAGCTGCTCAAGGGGGTCAGGTATTATCAGCGCAGCCAGGTGCCGGCACGCATCTACCCGGGCAACCTCAAGGCAACCCCGACCTTCGCCATCGCCGCCACCCTGGTGACCCATGCCGCCACACCGGATGACGAGGTCTATCGGCTTACCCGGGCCATGCTGAGCCAGCAAACCAGTTTCAACGAACAGACCTATGGCTATGCGAACCTGTTTCACAAGGCGCGCAACAAGATTGGCCCGGTGCTGAGTGTCGAACAGCATCCGGGCGCGGCAAAATATTTCGAGGAGTTGAAGGCGGCGGGCAAGTTATAGCTGGCGACGGGGGGAGCGCAAATGCTCGCTGGAGAAGCGGCTCTGCATCGAGGTCCACTGGGCCAGGCGATCGGCGCTCCCCGCCAGGGTTCCCTCGCGACGAGATTTCATGATCCAGATGCTTTTGGCATCGAAACTGTAAACCGGCTGCAGATCATTGCGCTTGCTCCCCGGCAGGATGCGGCCATTGATGTTGTCCAGCACCAGGGGATCTGACTTGATGGTCGAGAAGTACAACGTCACCATGTGGAACTGGTTGTAACGGAGTGCCTTCACATAGGCCAGCCGCAGTTTCTTCTCGTCGACCCCCAGCTCCATCAGGGTGTAGTACTTGGCGATGCTGTAGTCCTCGCAATCCCCGCCTCTCGCCCCGATGAACTCCAGCGGATTGGCCCAATAATCATCATCCCCCCACAGTCTGGGATCCTCGCTGTAGGTCAGGTTGTTGAAGTAGTTGTTCACCAGCTCCAGCTTCTGCTGGTCCGTCGTTCCGGCCCTTGGCGTCAGCAGACGAGAGAAGGCCTCGGACCGCTGGATCGCTCTGGCGCCATAGACCGCCTGCATTTTTGCCCTGAGTTCCGGGCTGGCGATGTGTTCGGAAAGACCGGATGCCTGTATGCCGGATCCCAGCAGGGTCAGCGTGCAGGCAGAGACGAGCAACCATTTCATGACTGACACTCCATATCAGATGCTGGAGGTCAGTATAGTTGGCCGCGCCGCCTCTATCGTCAATGTCGGGCAAGGCCTAGCGGCACTGGGCGAAGGCATCCGCCAACTGCTGCATGAATTGCGGATAACCGTCCGGACCGAGCGGCACCTGCTCGCCGACTTCGTCCAGCAGCAGCACCTTGGCCCCGGTATTGCGGGCAACCGACTCGATCACCGCCGGGGAGAACTGCGGCTCGGCGTAGATGCAGCTCGCCTTTTTCTCTTCCAGCGCCTTGCGGATGTCAATCAGCGTCTTGGCTCCCGGGCGACGCTCCGGGCTCACGGTGAAGTGTCCCTTGGAGCTCATGCCGTAGTGACGCTCCCAGTATCCATAGGCTTCGTGGAACACGAAGTAGCCCTTCTGATCCACCGCCTCCATCTGCACGGCGATCACCTTGTCCAGGGCGTCAACCTTGCCCTCGAAGGCCGCGAGATTGGCGGCATAGCGCGCCTGGTTGGCAGGATCCAGCTTGCCCAGTTCGGTTGCAATCGCCTTGGCAATCACCTTGGCCTGGGTTGGACCCAGCCAGATGTGGGGATCCACCCCTTCGTGGTGGTGCCCTTCATGGCCCTCGTCGTGCGAGCCGTGGTCGTGGGCGGCATGGTCATGATCCTTGTCATCATGGTGATGATCGTCATGCTCCCCCTGGGTCGCATAGTTGTACAGCGGCATGCCGGGAACCTGGGTCAGGGTCAATACATGAGGATGCCGGGCAAGGGGTTTGGCCATGAAGCCTTCCAGTTCCGGACCGACCCACACCACCAGATCGGCCTCGTTGATGCTGCGAATATCGGAAGGGCGCAGGGAAAAATCGTGGGGCGACGCGCCGGTGGGCAGCAGCACCCCGGGCTCGCTCACGCCATCGGTGATCGCCGCCGCGATGAAGCCCAGGGGTTTGATGGTGGTCAGCACCTCGAGGGCACGGACAGGCAGACTCACCGCCATCAGGGCAGTGATCAGAGCAAGAATTCGCATAGAGGTCTCGTCAGGGAGTGTGTGTGTGATAATATAACAAACCAACGTCGTCGTTGTTATATTATAACTCTCACAGGCTGTAAACCCCGGAGCTGTCATGACCCAACTGGTGGAGCTGAAAGAGGTCTGTCTCTCATTTGACGGACGACTCGTGCTCGACAAGGTCTCCTTTACCCTGAACAAAGGCAAAATCACCACCCTGGTCGGCCCCAACGGGGCGGGCAAGAGCACCCTGAGCAAGCTGGTGCTGGGTTTGCTCAGCCCAGATTCGGGGGACATCGTCCGCCGCCGCGATCTGCGGGTCGGCTATGTACCCCAGCGCCTCTATCTGGACCCCACCCTCCCCCTGACGGTGCGCCGCTTCCTGCAACTTGGCAAGAACAGCCGCCTCTCCATCGAGGAGGCGCTCAATCGGGTCGGCGCCCAGGATCTGCTGGATAACCGGATGCAAAAGCTCTCCGGTGGCGAGATGCAGCGGGTACTGCTGGCCCGCGCCCTGCTGGTCAAACCCGAGCTGCTGGTGCTGGACGAACCGGTGCAAGGGGTAGATATCACGGGCCAGATCGAGCTCTATGCCCTCATCAGCCAGCTGGCCGCCGAGTTCCACTGCGCCGTGCTGATGGTCTCCCACGATCTGCACCTGGTGATGGCCAGCACTCACGAGGTGATCTGCCTCAATCGCCACGTCTGCTGCCACGGCGAGCCACAGAGCGTGGCCCGCCACCCGGAATTTGCCCGCCTGTTCGGGCGACCGGAGCGGGAGGTGCTGGCGGTCTATACCCACCATCACCACTGCGATGGCGAACACCATCATCATGAACCGCAGGCTCCCGTCATCCGCCTGCCCTCTCGCAACAACTAGGATCTTCACGTGGACAGCTTTCTGTTATACGCCCTCGCGGCCGGACTCGGCATCGCCCTGCTGGCCGGGCCGCTTGGCAGCTTCGTGGTGTGGCGCAAGATGGCCTATTTTGGCGACACCCTCTCCCATGCCTGCCTCTTCGGCATCGCCCTCGGCATCCTGCTGCAGGTGGACCTCACCCTGGCGGTCGTGGTCTGCTGCCTCGCCATGGCGATGCTGCTGGTCATCATGAGCCGCAACCAGCAGGTGGCCACCGACACCCTGCTCGGCATTCTGGCCCACAGCGCCCTGTCGCTGGGTCTGGTCACCCTGAGCTTCATGGACAACGTGCGGGTGGATCTGATGGCTTACCTGTTTGGCGACCTGCTCTCGGTGCAGCCCATGGACCTGCTCTGGATCTACGGCGGCGGCGCCCTGGTGCTGCTCACCCTGTGGCGGCTCTGGGATCCCCTGCTCTCCATGACCATCTCGGAAGAGCTGGCCCGGGTGGAAGGGGTGCGGGTAGATGTGCTGCGCTGCGTGCTGATGTTGCTGATAGGCCTGGTCATCGCCGTGGCCATGAAGTTCGTCGGGGCGCTCATCATCACCTCCTTGCTGATCATTCCCGCCGCCACCGCCCGCCGCTTCAGCCAGACCCCGGAGCAGATGGCCGGCTTTGCCGCCCTGACAGGCTGTCTCGCCGTGCTGGGGGGCCTTGCCCTCTCCTGGTATCAGGACACCCCGGCCGGTCCCTCGGTCGTAGTCTGCGCCACCACCCTCTTTGTACTGAGCCAGTTCAAGCGCACCTGACCCGCTCCTGATGGCCCTGGTCTCGCCAGTGCCATCAGGCCTCCCGAATCAGACTCCTGCGTCGTGGGCTGCGCCGTCCATTCTGCATAGGGCACCCAGCCCGTTCAGACACGCCTGAGAGGCTCGTTTTCCCCGGGTCTCAGGCTCGCCTGCGACTCCTGCCACAGCCACTGACGCAATCGGCTGATGGCGGGTTCATGGGCGCGCGAGCGCTTGAAGACGAAATAGAAGTTGTCGCCGGTCTCGAGGGCGTGCAGGGGCAGCCGCACCAGACGCGGATCCTCCGGCTGCAACATGTAGTCGTTGATGAGCGCCATTCCCTGGTCCCAGTTCGCCGCCTCCAGCGCGAGCAGGATATGGCTGAAATGGTGCACCCTCGCCTCGGGGGGAATGGTCAGCCCCCCCATTTCGGCCCAGCGCCGCCAATCTTCCCCCTTCTCGCGGTAGATAGCCTGGATGGAGAGCAGCGGCAGCTGCCACAGGGTGGCGGGCCAATCCCCTTCCACCTGCTGCCACATCCGGCGACTGCATACCGGCATCAGCCGCTCCCGATAGAGCAGATCGTGCATGTAGCCCGGCCCTTCGGGGGAGACGGTGATGAAACCGTCCGCCACCCTGTCGGAGAGCTCGGGATCTTCCGCCACCATCTCCAGGCTGAGATCCAGCTCGGGATAGAGCTGGCGCAGCCCGGCCAAGCGAGGGATCAGCCACTTCACCGCAAAGGAGCTGTAGACCGCGAGCCGCACCCGCATCTCGCCTCCACCGCGCAACTGCTCGCTACTCTGGGCAATCTGGACCAGCCCGGCGGCGATCCCCTCGAAATAGATCTCCCCCTGGGGCGTCAGGGAGAGCAGCCGCCCCTGGCGCAGCAGCAGCCGCTCCCCCAGAAAATCCTCCAGCAGACGGATCTGGTGACTGACAGCACTCTGGCTGACATTGAGCTCCAGGGCGGCGCGGGAAAAACTCAGCAGGCGGGCAACCACCTCGAAATATTGAACGGCGCGCAGGGGGGGCAGCTTCATTATCCAAATTTCTCATGTGTGATGATTTTTTATCATTTTACTGGATAACAGACCGCGGGCTACCCTCCCCTCATCTGAATCTGGAGGTGGTATGAATGCAGTCGGGATAGGCATCCTCTATCTGGTGCTCGGCAACATGGTGGCGGTCTTCTCCGATGCCCTGGTCAAGGTGCTGGAGCCGGACCAGCCCATTTTCCAGTTTGTCTTTTTCCGCCAGCTCTCCGCGGCCCTGCTGCTCGCCCCCTGGCTGCTCTGGTCCTGGCGGCGCAACCCGCCGGTAGCCCTCAAGTGGCACCTGCTGCGGGCCCACATCTGGGCCGTCGGCGTCTGCCTGATGGTGGTCGCCCTCACCCGGCTGCCACTCGCCACCGCCAACGCCCTCTTCTATGCCGCCCCGCTGCTGATGGTGCCGCTCGCGGTCTGGCTGGCGGGGGAGGCACTCTCGCGCCAGAAGGTGCTGACGGCGCTGCTCGGCTTCGTCGGAGTACTCATCGTGCTGCGCCCGACCGAAGTAAACTGGGCCGCCCTGGCGGCGCTCGGGGTGGCGCTCTCCCTGGCGGTCAACAACCTGCTGATCAAGCGCATCCCGCTCCAGCAGCCCATCGCCCAGACCCTGTTTTTCACCAATGTGCTGAGCATGCCCTTCATCCTGGCGCTGGCCTGGTGGGAAGGGGGCGAGTGGCAATGGCAGATGTGGTGGCCCGCCTTCGGCTCCTCGGCGCTCATCATGGTCTACGCGGGGCTGTGCGTGATGGCCTATCGCAAGGCGGAGGCGAGCAAGATCGCCTCGGCGGAGTACACCGGGCTGCTGATGGCGGTCGCCATCGGGGTCTGGCTGTTTGACGAACAGCCAGGGCTGCCGCTGCTGCTGGGGTGCCTGTGCATCATACTGCCGCTGGTCGCCATGGCCCGCAGCAAGCCCAAGCCCCAGGCCGAGCCGGCGCTCTAGCCTGCCGGGTCAAGCAGGGGGGCGACCCTCTGCTGCAGATGGGGGATCACTGCCTGCTCGAACCAGGGGTTCTTCCTGAGCCAGAGGGTGTTGCGCGGGGACGGGTGCGGCAGCGGCAACCAGGCCGGGCCATAGTCCGCCCAGTGTCGCACCGTCTCGGTGAGCGATCCTTTCGCCGCCGCCCTCAGGTAGTAAGCCTGCGCATACTGGCCGATGAGCAGGGTCAGCTCGATGTTGGGCAGCAGCATCAGTACTTTGTCGTGCCAGGTGGGGGCACATTCCGGGCGCGGCGGCAGGTCCCCCGACTTGCCCCTGCCGGGGTAACAGAGCCCCATGGGCATGATGGCGATGCGGGATTCATCGTAAAAGGTGGCCTTGTCCACCCCGAGCCACTGGCGCAGCCGATCGCCGGAGGGATCGTCCCAGGGGATGCCGCTGGCGTGTACCCGGGTGCCGGGGGCCTGGCCGATGATGAGCAGACGGGCGCGCTCGTTGCCGCGGATCACCGGCCTTGGGCCGAGCGGCAGGTGGGCCTCGCACAGGCGGCAGGCCCGGATCTGTTCAAACAGGGGATCGAGTCGGTTCATGGGCCCGATAGTACCAGAGTTTTCTCCCCGCTCCCGCTTGTGAAAGGGGCGGCGGATACTTATCATGCAGCCGCCATTGTTTAGTTTAATAAACGGAGAGAGATGAAGAACTGGATGGGCACCGGCAGCGCGGCCCTCTCATTCGTGCTGTGGGGCATGCTGCCCCTCTATTACCAGTTCATGCCCGAGATCAACATGTGGGAACTGCTCTCCCACCGGGTGCTCTGGTCCGTGCTGCTGCTGGGAGGCCTGCTTCTGCTCCTCGGCCAGCGGGTGCCCTGGGGGGCCCTGCGCGGTGATCCCCGGCAGCTCGGCCTCGTGCTGCTGGCAGGCCCCGTGATGTCCATCAGCTGGTGCATGTTCACCTGGTGCCTGACCACGGGCCAGGTGCTGGCCACCAGCCTCGCCTTCTTCATGACCCCGCTCTTCAACATCGCCTTTGCGGTGCTCTTCCTCAAAGAGAAGCTCACCCCGCAAAAACACCTGGCGGTGGCGCTCGCCCTGGCGGGGCTCGCCTACATGCTCTTCTCCTACGGCCAGCTGCCCTGGTTCTCCCTCGTGATGGGGGCCAACTTCGCCCTCTACGGCCTCATCAAGAAGAAGGTGAGACTGGACGCAGGTACCAGTCTCTATCTGGAGTCCCTGGTGCAGTTGCCCGTCGCCCTTCTCATCATCGGCTGGCTGACCTTGCAGGGCACCAGCCAGTTTATGGCCGGTGACTGGACCGAGCGCCTGCTGCTGATGGGCAGTGCCCCCGCCACCCTGCTGCCGGTGGGGCTGTTCTGCTATGCGGTGGCGCGCACGCCCATGAGCACGGTGGGGCTGCTGCAATACATAGAGCCGAGCCTCGCCTTCCTGCTCGCCCTCTTCTGGTTTGGCGAGATCCCGGATCCGGTGAAATCCGTGGGCTTTGCCTTCGTCTGGGCCGGCCTGCTGGTGAGCCTGCTGCCCCTGCACCGGCTTGGGCGCCAGCGGGCCAGGTGGCGCACCTCGTGACCCTCGCCACCCCCACTCCCTCCCGCTGGTTTGTCTATCTGGTGCGCACCGGCACCGGGGCACTCTATGCGGGGATCAGCACGGATCCCGAGCGGCGACTGCGTCAGCACCAGAGCGGCAAGGGTGCCAGAGCCCTGCGCGGCAAGGGCCCCCTCTCCCTGGTATGGCAGCAGGAGGTCCCCGGCAAACGCGAGGCGCTGCGCCTCGAGTACCGCCTCAAGCAGCAGAGCAAGGCGTTCAAGGAGCGCCTGGTACACGAGCCGGCGTTGTGGCACGGCTGGCGCCTTTCCTGGCTTGCCACCCCGCACACCGACCCTGTGTCGCCCCCATAAAAAGGGCCACTGCAAGCAGTGGCCAAGGAAGGATACGAAATCAGGGAGGCTTAACGGTAGGTGTTCGACTGCTTGCGCCTGTTGCTGAGGAGCCAGCACACCACCAGCACCACCAGCAACCAGGGCGCCAGCTTGATGATGAGGGCAAACATGCCGGCCAGGGCGCCAAACAGCACGAAGACCCCGCTCACCAGCAGCATGGCCAGCACGGTGAATCCGGTCAGCGCCATGCCGATCAGCACCAGGATCAAGACGATAAATTCCAGCATGTTGTGCTCCTCACGGGCTTGCACTTGCCGACGGGGCGATCCGGAGATCACCCCAGCCAGCGTTGAAGTTCACGGCGGGGAGGCATGACGAGCACCCCCACCAGATAGAGCGCCAGGGCCAGCGGCGGCATCAGGATCAGGGCGAGCAGGGCCACCACCCGCACCGTCACTCCGGACACCCCCAGCCCTCTGGCAAGACCGGCGCAGACCCCGGTCAGCTTGCGATGGGCGAGATCCTTGGGCCAGGGTGTCATGGTTATGCCTCCACCTTCTGACCCTTGAGCCGGGCCAGTTCCCGCTCAATCTCGTCGTTCAGCTCCAGTTCGCGGAACTGGGCCTCGAGGGACGGATTCTGCCCCAGGGTCGCCGCCTCCAGCTGGGCCTCCAGCTGATCGACCCGGTTCTGGAAGCCGTCGAAGCGGGCCACCAGCTCGTGCATGCGCTGGTTGTCCACCTGGGCACGGGCGCGGATGCGGCTGTGGGCGGTCTGCTCGCGCAGGGTCAGCATCTTCTGCTTCTCCCGCGCCTCGGTCAGCTTGGCCGCCAGTCGCTCGCTGTCGGCGGTGAGCTGGGCCAGCACTTCGGCCACCCGCGCCTTGTCCTCTTCCAGCCGCTCGCACTGCTTCATCTCCGCCAGCTTCTCGGTGAGGGCGGCACGGGCCAGATCTTCGCGGCCCTTCTGGATGGCGAGTTCGGCCTTGGCTGCCCACTCCTGGATCTGGTTGCGCAGCGCCTGCTGATGGCGCTCCAGCTGTTTCTGTTCGGCGATGACGCGGGCGGCCTGGGTTCTCATCTCGACCTGGACCTGCTCCATCTCCTCGATCATCAGGCGCAGCATCTTCTCCGGCTCTTCGCTCTTGTCGAGCAGGCTGTGCAGGTTGGCATTGATCACGTCGGTCAGGCGGCTGAATACGCTCATGGTCTGGCTCCTTGTTGATGGGGTGTCACTCTCTTCCCATGACATTACAAGAGCCGTGCCAGAATGTTTTTGCCTTTATTTACAATTAGATGAAAGTTAACGATGGATGTTCACCGGATACAACGTGGTGAAAAAAACCAACAAGATGGTGATTTTCACCAATAAAAAAGGGAGCCAGCGGCTCCCTCTCTTCTCTGCAACCGGGCTCAGGCCGCCGGTCGATGGCCGAGCTTGCCATCCAGCTCCGCCAGCTTGGCTTCCATCTTCTCCCGGCAGGTGTCGGAGAGCTCGCGAATGCCAGCGGCGCCGTGCTCCTTGCTGCACACCGGGGCCATCACCTCCAGCAGCACCTCGCCGTTGTCCCAGCGGTTGAGATCGACCTGACCGAAGTAGCTGGAGCAGACGATGGGCACCACGGGCACCTCGGCCTGGACGGCAGTGTGGAAGGCCCCCGCCTTGAACGGCAGCAGACCGCGCCCCTGGGAGCGGGTCCCCTCCGGGAACATCCAGATGGAGGTGCCGCGATGCTTGATGCGATCCACCACCTGGCCGATGGTGCCGATGGCGCGGGAGCGGTTGGAGCGGTCGATCAGCACGTTGCCGGAAAGCCAGAAGATGAGGCCGAAGAAGGGGAGCCACAGCAAGCTCTTCTTGCCCACCGCCACCACGCCGGGCTGCACGGCGCCGGTCACGGTGAAGATGTCGTAGTTGCTCTGGTGATTGCAGACGTAGACCGCCGGTCCCACCGATTTGACCTCGTCGGCCACCGTCACCCGGACCTTGAGGCCGATCAGCGGGCAGACCGCATGATACATGCGGGCGAAGACATAGACGTTGTTCGGGTGGCGCGGGCGCACCAGACAAAGCAACAGGCCGAACAGGAACCAGAAGACGAGCAGCAGTGCCAGCAGCAGCACACGGGCAAGTTTGAGCATCGAACACCTCGGAATTTGACTCGGCGCAGTATACTGGTCCCCCTTTTAGCGAACAAGCGTTCGCCAGACAGAACCGACCAGCCCCGGACGTCACCGGTCACCCCGGCTTGCCCCACCCGCCATTGCCCGCTAGGATGTGGCCATCTTGATGAACGGGGCGAGCATGATTTTGCAACAACGCGCGGCGACACGACTCCTGCTGCTGGTCTGCCTGCTGGTGCTCAATTGCGCGGCCCAGCCGCTGGCCCGCCTCGCCCTGCTCGATCACGCAGTGAGTTGCCAGACCCTGCCCCAGTTTGCCTCAGCCGACGACCAGGCCGACAAGGGCACGCCCGCCAGTGTGCAGCCCAACAGCTGCCAGCTCAACGGCAAGTGGCTGAGCGCCGCCAGTCTGCTGTGCGTGGAGCAACTCTTCTTCGCCATCGCCTTCGTGATTGCCCTGCTGGTGCCCCTGTCACGGCGCGCGCCGGCACTGCCTCCCCCCATCAATGTCTCGCCGCCGGAGCGGCGACTGCACCTCACCCTCTGCGTCTGGCGGGAATGAGTTCAGCCGCGCTTTTTCAGCCTGCTGTCACTCATTTTTTTGCGAGACCCAACACATGTCGAATCTCTTCAAGGCGGCCCTGCTACTGGGCAGCCTGCTGTGGCAATCCAGCGGATTGGCCAGCGATACGGGGTGGCTCACCCGCCCCCAGAACAGTCACGCCAAGGTCAGGCTGCAAGCCGACCGCAGCGTCCCGGATCAGACCCGCATCCTGCTCGATGTCCAGCTGGAGTCAGGCTGGAAGACCTACTGGCACAGCCCGGGTGAAGGGGGCATAGCGCCCCAGATCCTGTGGGATGAGCCGGTCGGCGACTTCCAGTGGCACTGGCCCACTCCGCGCCCCTTCGAGGTCGCCGGGCTCAGCACCCAGGGCTATCAGGAGCAGGTACGCTTCCCCCTGAGCCTGGGCTACCCGGCCGGACAGCCGCTCAAGGGCACCTTGCGCCTCTCCACCTGCAGCAATGTCTGCATCCTGACCGACTACCCCTTCACCCTGGCGGCGGATGAGCAAGCGCCGGCCGGCTTTGACTTCGCCTGGGCCCGGGCCATGAGCACCCTGCCACAGACGCTGCCCGCCGACACCCGGGTCGAGCTCGGCTACCAGCATAACCAGCTGCAACTGCGGGCCGAGCGGGCAGAAGGCTGGCAGGAACCTGCGCTCTTCATCGATGCGCTGGAGGGGGCCGAGTTCGGCAAGCCCGCGCTCGAGGTAAGCGGCACCACCCTGATTGCCCGGGTGCCGGTCAGCGATGGCTGGCAGGGGGATGCCCCTGACTTGCGTGGCCAATCCCTCGGCCTGCTGCTCACCAGCGGCGAGCAGGCCTGGCAGACCCGCGCCACCATCGCCGATCCCCTCGCCCTGCCGGCCCCGGGGCAGCCACTCCTCTGGCTGCTGGGGGCAGCGCTGCTCGGCGGTCTCATCCTCAACCTGATGCCCTGCGTGCTGCCGGTGCTGGCTCTGAAACTTGGCACCGTGCTGCAGCAGCAGGAGCGCGAACAAGGAGGCGTGCGCAAGCAGTTCCTCGCCGCCAGCGCCGGGATAATCACCTCCTTCTGGGTGCTGGCAGCCATGAGCAGCCTGCTGCGCGCCACACAAGGGGCCGTAGGTTGGGGGATCCAGTTCCAGAGCGCTGGTTTCATCGGCTTCATGGTGCTGGTCACCCTGCTGTTTTGCGCCAACCTGCTGGGGCTGTTCGAGATAAGGTTGCCCAGCAACCTCAACACTCGCCTCGCCACCCGCGGCGGCGAGGGGCTCGGCGGTCACTTCCTGCAAGGGAGTTTCGCCACCCTGCTCGCGACCCCCTGCTCGGCCCCCTTCCTCGGCACCGCGGTGGCCTTTGCACTGGCGGCGCCCCTCGGCCAGCTCTGGCTCATCTTCACGGCCCTCGGCCTTGGCATGAGCCTGCCCTGGCTGCTGGTGGCGGCCCTGCCGCGCCTTGCCCTCTGGCTGCCCAAACCGGGGCGCTGGATGGAGCGACTGCGCATCCTGCTCGGGCTGATGATGCTGGGCTCCAGCCTCTGGCTGGCGAGCCTGCTCGGCAACCATCTGGGCACCACGGCCACCGGCTGGCTGATGGCCGCCATGGTGCTGGCGCTGCTGATGGGCATCCTCTGGCGCTATGGCCTGCGCGGCTTCACGCTGGCCCTCTCCCTCTCGGCACTCATCGGCGGCGCCCTGCTGCTGGGGGGCGCCCTCACGGTGAAAGGGGGTGGCAGCGTCGATCGCATCGCCTGGCAGCCGCTCTCCGAACAGGCCATCGCCGACGCCCTGGCCCAGAACAAGCGGGTCTTCGTGGATGTCACCGCCGACTGGTGCGTCACCTGCAAGGCCAACAAATACAACGTGCTGCTGCGTGACGAGGTGCAGCGCGCCCTGTCGGCCCCGGACGTGGTAGCCCTTCGCGGCGACTGGAGCCGGCCGAGCGATGCCATCTCCGTCTTCCTGCGCCAGCGTGGCGCCGCCGCCGTTCCCTTCAACCAGATCTACGGGCCCGGCCTGCCGGAAGGAGAGGTCCTCTCTCCCCTGCTGGACAAGGCCGACTTGCTCGACAGCTTGCACAAGGCCGGCCTCGTTCAGGCCGATGCCACCCATTTCTAAGGAGAATGCCATGAGACTGCGAACCCTGACCCTCTGCACCGCCCTGGTCGCCGCCACCCTGGGCACCCCCACGCTGCACGCCGCCCCCTTCACCCCGGAGCAGGAGGCCCGCATCAAGGAGCTCATTCGCGAGACCCTGATCGCCAACCCCGGGATCCTCGACGAGGCAGCCGAATCCTGGGAGAAACAGAACGCCGCGACCCAGCAAGCCCAGATGGGTGACTTCATCAAGGGCAACCAGGACGTGCTGTTCAACAGCCCCACCAGCCCGCGCCTCGGCGCCAAGCATCCCAAGCTGACCCTGGTGCTGTTCACCGACTACAACTGCCCCTACTGCAAGCAGTTCGACCCGGCGGTCGCCAAGCTGCTCGCGGCCTATCCGGACGATCTGGGGCTGGTGATCAAGCTGCTGCCGTTCAAGGGACAGACCTCCGCCAAGGCAGCCCAGTACAGCCTGACCCTGTGGCAACAGGATCCTGCCCGCTTCCTCCCCCTGCACGACAAGCTCATGAGCAAGCAGGGGATGCTGACCGAGACGGACATCAACAAGGCGCTGGCCGCCACCGACAACCTGACCCTCAAGCCCGCAGGCAAGGCCACCGAAGAGCTGCGCAACAGCCTGCGCATCGGCACCCTGCTGGGCGTGCAAGGCACCCCGGCGACCCTTATCGGCAACCAGCTGGTGCCGGGTGCCATTCCCTATGACGAGCTGGAGCAGCTGGTCAAAGCCGAGCTGGCCAAGCGGAGCTAAGCCATGGCCGAGGATACAGGCATAAAGGCCCCCCGCTGGCGCCGCTGGGGCAAGGAGGCGCTCTGGCTGCTGCTGATGGCGCTCGTCATCACCACCCTGGTGGATCTGTGGCGCAGCCCCACCCTGCCGGCGGGGGCCATGGAGACCCCCTTCACCCTGCAGGACGGCACCACCACCACTCTGGCCGCGCAGAGCCGCGGCAAGCCCCTGCTGGTCTACTACTGGGCCAGCTGGTGCGGGGTGTGCCGCTTCACCACTCCCACGGTGGAGCAGCTCTGGCAGGAGGGTGAAAATGTGCTGACGGTGGCCCTGCGCTCCGGCAGCGATGAGCAATTGCGCGCCGGGATGGCGAAGAAGGGGCTGACCTTCCCCACCCACAACGACGAGTCCGGGGATCTGGCCGCCCGCTGGCAGGTGGGGGTGACGCCGACCTTCCTCGTCATCAAGGATGGGGCTCTGGTGAGCAGCACCACCGGCTGGAGCAGCGCCTGGGGGCTCAGGTTGCGGCTGCTCTGGGCAAGCTGGTAGCCCCCTTCATGCCAGAGATGCAAAGAGCCCGGTATCGCTACCGGGCTCTTTTTCATCAGAGGGCTGACAACCCGTCCTATTGGGCGGCCTCCATCGCCCGCTTCTCCAGATTGGCCTTGATGTCGAGACGCTCAGACTCCCCGATCACTCCGTCACCGTTCTTGTCCAGGCGAGTGAAGAGCGCCTCCTGCCGCGCCATGAACTGGGCCCTGGTGGTCTCCCGCGACGGCTTGAGCTGGCTCATCCGCTCCGGGACCGGCTTGCCAGCCTGTTGCATCACGCCAGCCAGCTTTGCCAGGTTGGCCTCTTTCTCGGCAACCGACAGCACGCCGTCACCGTTTTTGTCTTGCAGGGCAAAGCGCTGGGCGGCGCGCTCCATGAACTGGGCCCTGGTGACATCCCCCATCAGCGGCGAGACGGGCAATATGTCGCTGGCAGAGGCGGCACTGCCTGCCAGCGCGAGCACGAAAAACGCGGACTTGACCATGGCGATGACTCCTTGTGACGGCAGAATCCGGATGGTTCGGACAAGAGGGGGCCGGGCAACGCCGGGGCCTGCCGCCCCCCTCTGCCAGTGTAGCCCCACCGCCATCTCGCACCGCCCGCTCTTTTCGTACAGAAAGACCGCACTTTCATGGCAGAGGCGCCGGCTTTCCGTTAAAATCTCCGGTTTTTGCCGAGCCTGGTTTGCCGACGTTGCGCCACCAGGTCGACACAGGATGAATTCCACCATGCCAGTGAGGCAGGATCCGTCATGAACAACTACTTCCGGGTGTTGGGCGTCAAGTCCAATGCCAGTGAAAACGACATCAAAAAAGCCTATCGACGGCTGTCGAACCAGTACCACCCCGACAAGCTGCACGGGGCGAGCGAAGAAGAGAAAGAGCAGGCAGCCGCCCGGCTGCACCAGGTAAAGCAGGCCTATGAAGTGCTGTCCGATCCGAAACAGCGGGCCGCCTTTATCAAGGATTTCAACAACGTCATCGTGACCGATCCCGCTGCTGCCATGCAGGAGATGTGGGACCAGTTCTACCCCTGAGCCACCAGGCAAGAAGAGCGACTATGCAAAAAAAATGGGACCAGGCACGGCTCAAGGCCCTGCAAAGCGATGCCAGCGAGAACATCGAATCCTACCGGGATCAGGATGACCCCAAGGGGCTCGAGCAGTTCACCGACCAGATGAAGGCCCTGCTGCTGGCCGACATGAGCATGCTGGAGTTCATGCCCGAATACCTGCCGCTCGCCCTCTATGGCCGGGTGCAGTTCCCGGCCAAGGCCAAGTCGCAGTGGAACAAGTGGCTCGCCAGCGGCGAGCAGCCCTCCTGGGACGAGTTCAAGGTGAGCGTCGGCTTCAACAACGCCATCCTGCCCCTGGTCAAGGCGGTGCGGGCACAGAGCGAAGATCAGCTGATGGAAGCCTGCGCCGTGCTGTTCCTGCTCGACAACCCGCTGCCGCGCGGCAGCCACCGCGCTGATGACGACTATGAGCTGCGGGACGAAGAAGAGGAAGACGGGGAAGATGCCGACGCCGACTACCACGGCGGCAGTGACCGCTATGGTGATGACGATGGCGATCAGGATATGTACGACGAAGTCCGTTTCTAATTGGGGCAAGGCATGAGCAACAGTCTGATAGAAATTACCGCCATCGAGATCAAAGAGCTGGCCGTCATCGAGCCGAAGCAGGCCAGCGAGAAGTTCGAGCTGATCGCCAAGACCATGTCTGACGACCAGTTGGCAGAAGTGATTGAAAACATTGATATCGTTACCCTGACCCAGATCAACGGCCAGCACGACATCTCCTTCCCTTCCATCATCTCCGAGCTGATGACCCCGGAGCGGATCCGCGACATCGTCTGCCAGCAGCCCCTCTACTGGGAAGAGGCGATCAAGAACAACGCCGACGAGCTGCAACAGCACACCTTCGACTTCCTCAACTACCTGATCCGCACCCAGGATAGCGAGGCCAAGCAGCGGGAGATCCTCGAGTGCGTGGCCGAAGATCCGGCCGGTCTCTTCTACCTCGCCATCCCCTTTATCGAGTTCTATCGCGGCGATCGCTATGAAGAGGACGAAGGCTATCGCGACGTGCTGCACGCCGAAGAGGAAGATCTCGAAGAGTCCCTGCGCTACAGCGAGCGCCAGCAGGCCGAAGACAGCCACGACTATGCGCTGGACGACCCGCGCAGCCTCTTGATGCTCATTCGCGAGCTGGCCCCCGAGGTGGAAAAATCCATCAAGTCGCTGCTGCGCAACGAGCACTCCACCTGGGACGGCATCATCAACAAGTTTGCCGCCGAGCTGGTGATGCAGGCCAAAGAGAAGAACAAGGTCGAGGAAGACGAGTACGGTGACGTCGACGACATGTTCAGCTTTCTGGATTAAGGAGCCCATTCATGCAGTTAGTCATTCGCGATGCCAACCAGGGCCCCTTTCTGACCCAGGTGCTGCGCTTTGGCCGCGACAACGAACTCTTGAGTCAGCAGCAGCTCGCCGCCATCAAGGGCAAGGCGGTGCTGATGAGCCTCAAATTCGCCGACAAGTACTACAACAAGTACAAGATGCACCTGCTGGAGCAGGCCGCCCACGACGTCATCGGCGTGGTGAGCCTCGGTCTGCAGGAGCTCTCCCAACGGGACCCGGCCAAGGCCCTGGCCCTGCTGCAGGCGCCGGAAGGCCCCATCAAGCCGTTCCAGAAGGGCTGGTCGATGCTCATCACCGTCAGCCCCAAGCAGGCTGGCAACAGCCTCTACGGTGACGTGGATGCGCGCCTGCTGGACAAGATCTCCAGCCCCCCCGATGTGGAGGAGTGGCAAGGGTGGCAGGAGTACGAGAAGGCGCTGACCGAGCACAACAAGAGCCGCCTGATGGCGCTCATCGACCAGCACTTCTTCGCCTGCGAGAGCGACCACCCCACCATGGAGGACAAGCTGGCCGAGGCGCTGCTCTACCGCATCCTCTGCGGCAAGGGCAGTGGCGCCGCCCCCCTCAGGGTGAAGCAGGATCTCAAGCGCAAACTGGCGCGGGAGATTGAGCTCGACGAGGGCTGGTACGACACCGACTACCTCGCCGCCCAGCTCACCCTGATGCTGAGCGCGTTGCCCGCCGACATGGCCACCGCCCTGCGTCAGGAGCTGAGCCCGGGCTTTGTGCCCAACCTGCTGCATACCCTGGGGTTTGTGCGTCAGTACCAGCAGTTGCAAAAAGAGGACGCCTCGCCGGAGAAGCTCGACAACATGGAGATGCGCGCCGGTCTCAAGCATCCATTGCTCGGCTGGCCCCTCTACCACGACTTCTAAGGGGCCATACCCCCTTGCAGGACGGCCCCCGCCGCTCCTCCCCACAACGCCCGGCTTGCCGGGCGTTGTGCTATCTGCCTGGCAGTAGCCGCCGCCGAACAAGCACTGCCAATAGAACACGCCCCTATATAAGCACCAACGTACAACCAACCCAATTGTAAGGCGTCGAGCGCTCCTCTCGGAACGCTCGCAGGTCATTGCAACCATACCCGTATCGGCCCAGTCAATTTCGAAGGGGGGTCGCCGATCTCTGTATAACAGAAGCGCTCACCTCTTAAATGCTGTCATTTTGATACACAGTCGCACTCCAATATTGGCTGCCGTTACCTGTTTGGCGAGTCCATCCATCTGCCTCCAGTTGTCTGGCGATCATTCGATTCATAAAGCCATGACCGAGCAGCAGCACCGGTCCTTCGCTGGCAAGGGATTGAAGTCGTTGAGCTGTCGTGCTGGCGCGCATCTTCGCAGTGCCGACAGATTCGACTCTGTGTGAGTAACCCCACAACCATAAAATTCGCAGGATAAACGCCCAGGCAAACGGCGATAGCCGTGGCAGTATCCAGTGGCCATAAGGCAGTTGCGCTTCACAAAATAGCCCGTCGATGAGGGCGGGCTTCAGGCCGAGAGCCTGGACTGAGGTCAGCGCGCGAGGCAAGTTGCTCGAGACTATTACCTTGGCGGTGGCGGCGAGTTGCCTGCTGGCATCCGGGACGGGGTACTTGGTAATGTCGGAACTGTCGTACTGCTCGATCCAATCTTTCATCTCGAGCGCTGACATTTTGTCGGTTCCGGCCAGCTTTGGCTGGCCGTGACGCATCAGGATTATTTTCTGCTCACTGTCTCACTGTCCGTTTACGCCCTTGTCCTGATATGTTCCAAACCAACCGTGATCACGGTACCACACCACTGTGTCGGTGATGGTTTGCTCCAACGCCCGGAAACGCAGATCAAGTTCTCGCTCACTTTTGCCGTGATTGAAACAGGTGCGGTCCTTTTCTCGTATCAACAGGCGCAACGTAGCCATGCTCAGCAGAATGGGCTTGCCAGTAATACGCGCGTAGACCTCCTGCACCGCCGCCAAGGCGTATAAAAAGGGCAGCGGCAGTTGTCGAACGGGTGTCTTGACGCCAGCGATGCGCCCAAGAACAGGTATCAGCTCACGCATTGTCATATGCCGGCCCGCAGCGAGATAGCGCTCACCCCGGCGCCCATACTTGGCTGCAGCGATCAACGCCAATACCACATCGCGAGCATCGACAACGGAGAAGCTACCGGGGATAAGTCCGGGCAATTTGCCGCGTACGACATCGTTGACCAACTGTCCCGAGGAGGTCGGGCCAATGTCGGCAGGACCCCACATCCAGCCAGGCAGGACCATGCAGGCATGCATCTCGGGATGGGCTTCCAGGAACGACAGGACGACACGGTCGGCGAGGATCTTGCTGCGGTAATAGTCATCCGCGTCAGCGTCGGCCCGCAGACAGCTTTCATCAATTGACGTGCCGGGTGCGCCGTCGAGCACGGCAATGGAAGACGTATGGATAAACCGTCTTATGCCAGCGCTGTAGGCCTGGCCAAGCAGGTTCCGTGTACCTGACACATTAATCTTGTCGAGCTCCTCCCAGTGACTGCCGCCCTTGTAGCAGTCGCGAAAGTACGCTGCAGTGTGGAACACCGTATCACAGCCTTGTAGCGACGCAGCGAACGCATCGACATCAGCCATGTCACCCACCACCAGTTCCACACCCGGCAAATCCTTGAACTGTTGTTCACCTTTGGCTCTTGAACGAACCAGGGCTTTGACTGCGTGACCACGAGCGACCAATTCACGCACCAGGTTGTTGCCCAGCAAGCCGGTCGCGCCAGTGACAAATGTGTTATGCATGCATCACCCCTCAATCTGGTCGGCTAACGGCATCAATACCACACTGTCGAAGAAAACTTCTTCACGTATGACCAAGCCGTCTCTGAAGGTCAGGTGTGCGGCGTAATACAAGGTAATGTGGCGCCCATGAGGTGGAATCACCCGGTCCGACAGCACTAATGGTGCAGTGAAGGTGCCGGTCAGGAAGACGATCAGTGCCAAACGATCGTCAGTGACAACAAATGGGCTCAAGATCACTTGGGCATCAGGGAATGCTTCGAGTAGCGCCAGCTCTCGCTTCTGCATGGCCTCACGACCTGTTTGTATCCCTATGCCATCGAAGTAGATAACGTCTTCGGAAACCAGTGCAAACATCGCCTCCAGGTCTCGGCGATTAAAGGCGCTGGCGGCGCATGCCGCATAGCCATTGGAACCAGTTGTCATACAGTCCATTCCATGCTTTTCGAGGGAGTGTAGATATACCGTTGACGCCGCTATCTAAAAACAGCGACTACTGCATAATGGCTTTGCAAATTTGCAGATCAGGCAAGATATGGAGCATGGCTTTGCAAGCAAACTGGGACGATCTTCGCCTGTTGTTGGCAGTCTCGCGACGTGGCAGCTTTCTTCAGGCTGGCCAATTGCTGGGGATCGCAGCCTCTACTGTGGCGCGACGGCTGACTCAGCTTGAAGGCGCACTGGGCGAGCCACTCGTCGAGCGGGGAGTTGAAGGATGCAGATTGACCCCGCGAGGCCAATCCCTCGTGGACGTTGCCCTGGCTGCAGAAGCAGGCTTGAGACGTCAAACCGTGACGGGCATGTCCGAACCGCACACCGTGCTATCTGGCAATATCGTGGTCAGTGCAGGAGAGGGGTTCTCGTCTTGCGTGCTGGAGGCCGCGAGTCGCTTCACCACTCTGCATCCGCGATGCTCGGTGGAGTTGCTGGTCACAGCCGATTTTCACAAGATCGTCCGCGGCGCCGCAGACATTGCTGTACGCACGACTCATCTGGGCGAACCTTCGCTTATTTATCGCTTCATAGACAGGCTCGCTTATGGTGTCTTCGCCGATGCAGCTTATCTGAAGCAGTTTCCGGGGCTGACTCCAGCCACTGCGGTCAATATTGGCCTGCTTCCTCCGCTGGACATGTTGCCTCAAATGCGTGCGGCAAAGGCCGCAGGTCTGGACCACACGCCGATCAGCGTGAACTCGTTCGCTGTTCAACTCGAATCGGTGAGGCGAGGTATGGGCGTGGCGGTGCTGCCCCGTATTCTGGCGAAGGGTCTGATCGGATTGTTCCCGGAACTCCAGCTTCCAGATATGGAGGTCTATCTGGTGACCCGGCCGCAGGTATTGAAACAGGCTCACATAAAATGTTTTTTTGTCATCCTGGAGAAGGTTCTTATTGAAGCCCTGTCCATGAGCAGTGTCGAAGATCACCTCTTGGGAGACGCGCCGAAATGAGTGCGTCATATACAGGACCTTCAGATTCAACCAATTGAAATAGATATAAAAACACTTCGTTTGTGATCTCGTTTATCGCCACACAAAATCAACACGCGCGAAGCCTATGACCATTATCAATGCTAATGACTAACTTCTGGGTCCCGCCGTACTCGAGCACATTGCTCGGCTGGCCCCTCTACCACGACTTCTAGGGCGCGTGTTCGCCGCCATCCTGTCGCATCACAACGCCCGGCCCGCCGGGTGTTGCGGTGTCTGGCCGGCGGACATCCTGGTCGGACTACCTCGTTAGCCTAATTGGCCCCGTTTTTGGCAGGGATATAATGCATCCTTCCTACAGGCAGCAGGAGCCAGGCGTGAGCAGAAAGCCGGACCGCATGACCGCCATGCAGCAGATCATCGACGCCGTGAAGGCGGAATTTCCGCTCTATCAACCGGATACCTTCAAATGCGGGCCGGACAACACCTGCATCGGCTGCCCCAAGAAGCTGATGGAGCTGGTGGATACGGACCTCTGCTACTGGCAATATCAGATCGATCGCGGCATCCCGCCCAGCTTCGACGAGCTCAACCGCTTCGGCAAGATGTGCAAAAATATCCGCCGGGCCCTGGTGCGCAATGGCCGCATCCCCGCCTGATGAGAAGCAATATGCTGCCTTCATCGGTTTTTTGTGATGGTTTTATCCACCAGAATGAATCACCACCTTATTTAATGGCTAGGCATGCCTTGCTCACCGCCTATCGTGCTGATGGCCGACGCAGGTTCATTGCCCCAAGGAGCACAATATGACTCAGGAAAGCATCCAGACCCGCTACACGCTGGATCCCGCCCTTGCCAGCGCCACCGAGCTGGAGCAAGCCATCGCCCGGGCCATCGAGGCCAACAAGCAGGACTTCTTCCCCCTGCTGGAGCGGCTGGTGGATGTGGGCGACAGCCGGGTCAAGCTCAGCCAGAAGGATCCCCTGCGGGTGCTGGGGGTGGAACTCGACGAGGCTCGCACCGGCGGCACTGCTCGCCTCGGCTACGAATCCAACTTTTCCGAGAGCTGCCGCCTTATCGACGAATACGACCAGCACCAGACCAGCGTGGATTTTACCCTCAACGGGGATCAGCTCGTCTTCGATCTTGAGCTGCCCATCGAGTGGAACTTCGACAACTGATTGGCGGCGTTGCCATTCCCCTGGCTTGTTGTACCCAGCGGCGCCTCCCCTCACCCTCTCCCAAGAGGAGAGGGGATCGTATCCCGCCAGCCAACCGGTGTAGCTGTCACACATTCCAAAATTGCTGCGATCTGGGCTCCCTTCTCCCACTCTTTGCCATAGATAAGGGGAGAAGGGTCGGGGATGAGGGGGAACATACCATCCCAACTGAAGCCATCGACAAGCAGCAGAGCGTTGAATCAAGCAGGGCAAGTAGGGTCGATTAGCGAAGCGTAATCGTCCACGCCATTTGTTCCGTAGCTATAGGCAAAAGAGAGAGAAGAGGGGTGGCCAACAGAACAGCGGCAACCGGTTTTTACGAACGTCTGATTACGCTTCGCTAATCACACCTACGGCCCTGCATGGCATTGAGCTGGCTGGAAGGAAAATATTATCGGCCAAGTTATTTATATTTCACAAGTTAATTGGGACCCACCATATTCTCGTGTCAGCCATAAAACAAAACCAATAATAATCAGCCCTAAGTCATGCTCTAACTAAATTTAAACACCTATCTTGATACCAATCAAACCCAAAAAGTATGTTGTTAAGGGAAATAAAAAAAGAGATGATAGTGCATACACTATTCCAAACCAGATACCTATGTGGCATAACAGGAAAAAGAAAGCAAAGTACAAGATACCAAATGACAGGTACGTTAACGAACGAACCCATTTTTTTGATAGTTCTTTATGGACATCAGCACGATTGCCACCGTCCTCAGATATAGCCACATGTACTATGGTAAAACTTGTGTACATCACAAATAAAATCGTAAACAATGAAATTGATAATATTAACGGAGTGCTTCCCTCAATAACTCCGCCATCTAGAGTCAATGTGGTTAATATGACAGCCAAGCAAATCCCAGCAAGACCAGAGTAAATCCACTTAAGTTGTTCAAGCGCCTCTTGAGACATATAAACCTACGTAAAAAATCAATAAACGTTCAGTGATGCGTAATTAATAATTAACAACCACGTTCACATTGTGATAAATAGAAGGGCGCTTTCGCGCCCTTCTTATCCATTACGCTTCCTGATTGTCCCCCGCCACCGTCTCGCCGGCGACAGTTTCAATCTCGATGCGATCCACCCGCTGCAACCCGCGGGGCAGCTTGGCGCCACGTCGGCCGCGCTCGCCGCGGTAGTAGTCAAGGTCAGACGGCTTGAGGGTCAGCTTGCGCTTGCCGGCAAACAGAGTGACCGACTGGCCCTGGGGGATGACGGCAGCCATCACCACAAACTCCTCCCGCGCCTTCACGCGCGCCGACGGGATGCTGATGAGCTTGTTGCCCTTGCCCTTGCCGAGTACCGGCAGGGTATTGAGCGGGAACAGCAGCATGCGACCCTCGTTGGAGATGGCCATGCAGAGATCGGTGTCCGGCGCGCCTATCTTCTGGGGCGCCATGACGATGCCCCCTTCCGGCACGGTCAGCAGCGCCTTACCGTTCTTGTTCTTACCGATCAGGTCATCGTACTTGCAGACGAAGCCGTAACCGGCGTCAGAACAGATGAGGTACGGCTCGCCTTCGTTGCCCATCACCAGATGGCGCACCTCTTCCCCTGCCCCCAGCGCGAAGCGGCCGGTGAGCGGCTCGCCCTGACTGCGGGCGGAGGGCAGAGTGTGCGCCTCCAGGGAGTAGGTACGTCCCAGGGTGGAGAGGAACACCGCCTGCTGGTTGCTGCGGCCATGGGCATGGGCGAGGTAGTTATCCCCCGCCTTGTAGGAGAGGCCTTCCACGTCCACGTCGTGGCCCTTGGCGGCGCGCACCCAGCCCTTGTCGGAGAGGATCACGGTGACCGGCTCACTCGGGGTGAGCTCCTTCTCGGTCAGGGCCACGGCGGTGGCGCGCTCCACCAGCGGGGTGCGGCGATCGTCGCCGTACTTCTCGGCGTCCGCCAGGATCTCTTTCTTGAGCAATGTGCTGAGACGGCGCTCGGAACCCAGGATCAGTTCCAGCTTGTCGCGCTCTTCCGCCAGTTCATTCTGCTCGGCGCGCAGCTTGAACTCTTCGAGCTTGGCCAGGTGGCGCAGTTTGAGCTCGAGGATCGCCTCGGCCTGGGTCTCGCTGATGTTGAAGCGCTCCATCATCACCCGGCCCGGCTCCTCCTCGGTACGGATGATCTCGATCACCTCGTCGATGTTGAGATAGGCGATCAGCAAGCCTTCGAGGATGTGCAGGCGAGCCAGCACCTTGTCGAGGCGATATTGCAGGCGGCGGCGCACTGTCTCACGGCGAAAACTCAACCACTCGGTGAGGATGGTCTTGAGGTCTTTCACCTGGGGCCGGTTGTCCAGACCCAGGATGTTGAGGTTGACCCGGTAGTTCTTCTCCAGATCCGTGGTGGCGAACAGGTGGGCCATCAGCCCCTCCACGTCCACCCGGTTGGAGCGCGGCACGATCACCAGACGGGTCGGGTTCTCGTGGTCCGATTCATCCCGCAGATCGGTCACCATGGGCAGCTTCTTGGCCACCATCTGGGCGGCGATCTGCTCCATGATCTTGGCGCCTGAGGCCTGATGGGGCAGCGCGGTGATGACGATATCGCCATCCTCTTCGCTCCACACCGCTCGCTGCTTGATGGAGCCCTTGCCGGTCTCGTAGATTTTGCGGATGTCGTCGCGGGGCGTGATGATCTCGGCACTGGTCGGGTAATCCGGCCCCTGCACATGGGCCATCAGGGCATCCAGGCCGGCATTGGGGTTATCCAGCAGTTCCACACAGGCGTGGGCCACTTCCCGCGCGTTGTGGGGTGGGATATCGGTCGCCATCCCCACCGCGATGCCGGTCACCCCGTTGAGCAGGATGTGGGGCAGGCGGGCGGGCAGCACCACAGGCTCTTTCATGGTGCCGTCAAAGTTCGGCGTCCACTCCACCGTGCCCTGGCCGAGCTCGGAGAGCAGCAGCTCGGAGAAGCGCGACAGCCGCGCCTCGGTATAACGCATGGCGGCAAAGGATTTGGGATCGTCCGGCGCACCCCAGTTGCCCTGACCGTCCACCAGCGGGTAGCGGTAGGAGAAGGGCTGGGCCATCAGCACCATGGCTTCGTAACAGGCGCTGTCGCCGTGGGGGTGATATTTACCCAGCACGTCACCCACGGTACGGGCGGATTTCTTGTGCTTGGACAGCGCCGACAGACCCAGCTCGCTCATGGCGTAGATGATGCGCCGCTGCACGGGCTTGAGGCCGTCGCCGATGTGCGGCAGGGCCCGATCCATGATGACGTACATGGAGTAGTTCAAGTAAGCCTGTTCGGTAAAGGTGCGCATTGGCTGGCGCTCTACCCCGTCCAGACTGAGCTCGATGGCATCACTCATGTGATTATCTCTTTCGGTTCGGGAGCTGGTTGGCGCTCTACTTCATCCAACAGACTGAGCTCGATAGCATCACTCATAAGGTTGTTCTCTTGCTATGGCACGCCCTCAGAGGGCACGCCGGAAATGCGGGTCGGCAGGGGGCCGACGGTGAATCACAAGACCCCCTCCCAACCTCCCCCTCCATGAGGGGGAGGAGAGGCTTGGCCCCCTTCCCTTGCGAAGGGGAGGGCCAGGGTGGGGTACTTGCGACTCGCTTTAGATGATGGCGAGGTTGCCCTTCTCTTCCAGCCATTCGCGGCGATCACCGGCGCGCTTCTTGGCCAGCAGCATGTCCATCAGTTGCAGGGTCTCGTCCCCATCTTCCCCTTCTGCCCCCCCTTCCGCGCCCATGGTGAGCTGCACCAGGCGGCGGGTGTTGGGATCCATGGTGGTTTCCCGCAACTGCTTGGGGTTCATCTCACCCAGCCCCTTGAATCGCGTCACCATCACCTTGCCCTTCTTCTTCTCGGCCTCGACCCGTTGCAGCACGCCGTTCTTCTCGTCCTCGTCGAGGGCGTAGAAGACCTCCTTGCCGATGTCGATACGATAGAGGGGCGGCATGGCCACATAGACATGGCCCTTTTCCACCAGGGCGCGGAAGTGCTTCACAAAGAGGGCGCAGAGCAGGGTGGCGATGTGCAGACCGTCCGAGTCCGCATCCGCCAGGATGCACACCTTGCCGTAGCGCAGGCCACTGAGGTCGTCGGAATCGGGGTCGAGCCCGATCGCCACCGAGATGTCGTGTACTTCTTGCGAGGCGAGCACCTGACCGGCCTCCACCTCCCAGGTGTTCAGGATCTTGCCGCGAAGCGGCATGATGGCCTGGAATTCGCGGTCGCGCGCCTGCTTGGCACTGCCGCCCGCGGAGTCACCCTCCACCAGGAAGAGCTCCCCCTGCATGGGATCCGCGCAGCCGCAGTCGGTCAGTTTGCCGGGCAGGGCCGGGCCTTGCGTTATCTTCTTGCGCACTACCGTCTTGGCGGCGCGCATCCGGCGCTGGGCGCTGGAGATACAGAGCTCCGCCAGCTGTTCGGCCAGCTCGGTGTTGCTGTTCAAGTAAAGGCTGAAGGCATCCTTCACCACGCCCGACACGAAGGCCGAGCTCTGGCGGGATGAAAGTCGCTCCTTGGTCTGCCCTGCAAACTGCGGGTCCTGCATCTTGATGGAGAGGATGTAGGCGCAGCGATCCCAGATGTCTTCCGGGGTCAGCTTGACCCCGCGAGGCAAGAGGTTGCGGAACTCGCAGAACTCGCGCATGGCGTCGAGCAGCCCCTGGCGCAGGCCGTTGACATGGGTGCCACCGAGCGCGGTGGGAATAAGGTTCACATAGGATTCGGCGAGGCATTCGCCCCCTTCCGGCAACCAGCACAGGGCCCAGTCCACCGCCGACTGCTCGGAGCTGAAAGAGCCGACGAAGGGCTGCTCCGGCAGGCAGGTGAACTGCTTGACCGCATCGATGAGGTAATCCTTGAGGCCGTCTTCGTAGCACCACTCAAGCTTGATGCCGGTGTTCTTGTCGAGGAACTTGATGGTGAGGCCCGGGCAGAGCACGGCCTTGGCTTTGAGCAGGTGCTCGAGCTTGGAGACCGAGAAGCGCGGCGAATCGAAGTAGCGCGCCTCTGGCCAGAAGCGCACCCGGGTGCCGGTGTTGCGGCGTCCGCAGGTGCCGGTGATGGTCAGCTCCTGCACTTTCTCGCCCCGCTCGAAGGCGATGTCATAGACCTGGCCGTCCCGGCGCACCGTCACCTCGACCCGATCGGAGAGGGCGTTCACCACGGAGATCCCTACCCCGTGCAAGCCGCCGGAGAACTGATAGTTCTTGTTGGAGAACTTGCCCCCCGCGTGCAGCTTGCAGAGGATCAGCTCCACACCGGAAACCCCTTCCTCCGGGTGGATGTCCACCGGCATGCCGCGACCGTCGTCGATCACCTCGAGGGACTGATCCTCGTGCAGGATCACCTCCAGATTGCGGGCGTGACCCGCCAGCGCCTCGTCGACGCTGTTGTCGATGACCTCCTGGCCGAGGTGATTGGGCCGGGTGGTGTCGGTGTACATGCCGGGGCGGCGACGCACCGGTTCAAGGCCATTGAGGACCTCAATGGCATCCGCATTGTATTGAGTGGACATGGAGGGCCTTGCGAATTGACGTTTGGGGGGAATCTTACTCGCTGGGAGGGCCCGGGACAAATGGGGCGCTCGCAAAGGGTGATCCAGAGGGGCTCCGGCCTCCCCGCCCGGGATCAGGCGGGTTCCCCGGGCAGGGCCTGCACAAGCTGGGAGAGGGAGCAGTGGAGTCGCCACACCAGCCCCGCCAGAGCCCGGGCCGCCGGGTCTGCATGTTCCCCCAGCCCCTGGCAGATGCGGTCCAGCTCCGCCAGGGTGCGCCCCAGGGTCTCGTGCTGCACGCCCCCTTCGGTCAGAATGCCTTTCAGGCAGCGCAGACAGCCGTCCCGCACCAGATAGAGGGCCGGATCCCGGCTGCGCCAGAGCCTGAGCTGCCAGACGATATGGCTGCAATTGAGCAGCACCACGCCCCAGCGCAGCACCCAGAGCCGGGCCCCCTGATCCTGACTCTGGCTGAGCTGGCTCACCGCGTGATAGACCCGGGATTCAAACTCCCCCTCGCTCTGCTGCGGGGCCGGGGCCAGCTGGTCCACGAAATCCCGCCGCAGACGGTGCATCAGGCGGCGGCTCTTGCGCCGATCCGAGCTGGGCCTCAGGAGCTGGAACGCCAGTCCGGCACTCATCACCCCCAATGCCTGCGCGAGGCTGCTGTTGACGAAGGCGAGGTAGTCGTAGCTCGGCGGATTGGTGATGGCGAGGAAGGAGCCGAGCAGCACGATGAGCTGGCCCCAGAGCGCCGCCCCCTGGGGGCGCTGCAATTTCAGCAGTTGCAGGGTGATGAGGGCGGGGAACAGCAGGGCGCAGAAGATCCAGAAGTCGTCGATGCGGATCATCAGCCCGAACTTGACCCCGAAGCAGATAAAGCTGAGCAGCACGATGGCTTTGAGCATGGTCTGGGCCCCCTTCGCCGGGGCCGGGGTGGCGGAATAGAGCACGCAGCAGATGGCGAGCAGGGTCAGGGCCGCAGCGCCCGCATCCCACTGGCCGTGGATCCAGAAGGTGCAGCCCAGCATCACGCAGAGGAAGGTACGCCCCCCGTTGTAGGCCGCCTCCAGGCCGTCGGTGTGGCTGGTCAGAGAGCTGTGGCGCGGCGGCGCCGGCCACTCCTGACCATCGTGGCGGGCCAGCCTTTCCAGCCAGCGCTGACACTCCAGGTAGCTCCAGCAGAAGTGGCGCAGCCGCAGCCAGAAGGCCTGACAGCGATAATCGTCCCCCGAACAGGCCACGAAGGGCGCCATCAGGCGGGCGATGCGCAGCTTGTCGCAGCCCCCCTGTCCCAGCTCCCGCAGCACGGCGGCCAGCATGGGGGCCGGGTCGACTGCGTCCTCTGGCCAGTGTTGCAGCATGCGGCGCAGCCCCGAGATGAGGCTGACCATCCTCAGCTGGCGATGGAGCAGATAGTTCAGCAACTGGTTGTGGCGACGCAGGCGGTGGTGGCTCCAGACTGCCTGGATGCGCAGCACGTTCAGGGTGAGGATCTGACCGATCACCCCCTCGTGGGCGGTGCGCACATCGGCGCCCGTCTCCCCGAGCCAGAGCCGCTGGGCATGTTCCAGCAGCCGGGTCTGGCTCTTGCCAAGGGAGTCCAGCAGGGTCTCGCCATCGGAGAAACTCGGCAGGATCATCATCATCAGTCCGCCGCAGAGGATGCCGACGATCACCTCGCTCACCCTGGCCTGGGCGATGTCGAAGATATGTTGCGGGTCGGTCAGGTTGACGCAGGAGAAGGCGATGATGGCGGCGGTATAGCCCGCCAGGGCGAAACCGTAGGAGACGTTGTTCTGATGGTGGTTGGAGATGTAGGTGCAACCCCCCAGCCAGAGGGCGATAAGCAGGCTGAAGAGCCAGGGATCACCGATGCCAAGGCCGGTGATCATCACCGCCGCCATGGCGCCGATGAGGCTGCCCACCACTCGCCCCAGGCTCTTGCTGATGACGCCCCCCACGGTGGGAAAGCTCACCACGGCGGCGGAGGTCATGGCCCAGTAGGGAGAGTCGAGTTGCAGCACGAACGCCAGCCAGAGCGACAGGCACATGGCCAGGGCATTGCGCAGGGCGTAGCGCCACTGGCCGCCGTTGGCCTTGCCCCAGGGGGTCTGGCGCCAGAGCGAGGGGATCACTCTAGTCCCCTATGGTGATGGTACAGGTCGTGCCCGCGATCAAGACCAGATCCGGGGGAATCGCCAGCAGCCTGATCCGCACCGGCACCCGCTGGGCCAGGCGCACCCAGGGCACATTCGGCTTGACGTCGAGCAGCAGCCCCTCGCTGCCTTCCAGGCTCTGATCGTGAATGGCGCGCCCTATGCTTTCCACCTCCCCCCTGAGTACCCGATCCCCGCTGTAGAGCACCACCTCGGCCGGTTTGCCGGGGGCGATGTGTCTGAGCTTGGTCTCTTCGAAATAGCCCTGCACATAGAAGGAGTGGGTGTCTATCAGGGCCACCAGGGGCACCCCGGCAGTGGCGTAGTTGCCGACCCTGGCCTGCAGATTGGTGATGTAGCCGTCGCTCGCGGCGTGGACCTCGGTCCGGGCAAGGGACCATCTGGCCTGCTCCAGATTGGCTTGGGCCACCTCATAGGCCGCCTTCATCGCCTGGGCATTGAGCCTGGACTCATCCACCGCCTCGGCGGAGATGACGGTGCGGGAGAGGCTCTGGCGACGGTTCGCCTCGTGCTCCGCCTTGTCGAGATCCGACCTGGCCTTGGCCAGGGCCGCGCTGGCGTTGTCCAGCGCGATGCGATAGGGCTCGGGATCCAGAGTAAAGAGCAGGTCCCCCGCCTTCACCAGCTGGTTGTCCTTGACCCCTATCCTGACGATCTTGCCAGACACCTGGGGCGTGATGCTGACCAGCTCGGCCCGCACCTTGCCATCCCGGGTCCAGGGGCCCTGCATGTAGTCGTTCCACAGCCACCAGAGCGACACCAGCGCCAGGGCAAAGACCAGCAGGGTGGAGAAGTATTTGAGGGTCGCAAGGGGTGATTTAGCCATGTAGCAATATCCATAGGGCGCCGCTGACGGCGAGGATGAAGAGGGAGAGATCCATCAGCAGGGGGTGCCAGACCTCGCCGCCGTAGAGCCAGTCCCGCAGCAGATGGTGCAGCGGCAGCCAGCCCAGCAGGCCGAGCAGCACGGCCTTGAACAGGGGCGGAAAGTAGAGCGAGGCCCCGAGGATCAGATCCGGCAGCGCTGAAGCAGTCGTCACGGGTGTGCCCCCTGTTGGCAGAGATGGAATGAAGAGAGAGGCCGGGGTCCGCCGGGAGACGGACAGGGCAAGGTTAACACAGCCATGGCGGAGGCTACACAAGCAGATGACCCCCTGAGATGTCGTCACGGGAGTGACGCGGCAACGCCTCGCCCGTCCTCCCCGCCACCCGTCGGGCACTCACCTCGCGTTCAATCGGCTACGGTATCTGCCGGGTGATGCACCCCGTCGCGGGTCGGCACCTCTCCCAGATCGAACGGGTTGACACCCTCCAGACAGGCGAGGTTGTAGCCATATTCCGCCGGATTGGATCGGCGCTGGTGATGGGTGTAGATGCCGCAGACGCTGCAAAAGTAGTGTTTCGCGGTGCGGGTGTTGAACTGGTAGCAGCGAAGCGCCGCCTCCCCTTGCAGGATGCGGATGCCGGAGAGCGGCACCGAGGCGACGATGGCCCCTCGCCGCCGACAGAAGGAGCAGTCGCAGCGGCGCGGATCCACCACGCCATCCGGCAGGGTCAGCTCCAGCACCACGGCGCCGCAGTGGCAGCTCGCCTTGTGTTTCTTCTGGATGGGGGTATTGCCGATGCGTGTGATCATGCTGCCTCCTTGCCGCAGTGTCAGGCTGCGAACCGGTTAATCGAACAGGGTATCCCCCCGCCCCTGCGACAGATGGTCATGGAGGGTGCGCAACTGGGACGCCACCACCCGGTGGCGGGAGAGTTCGGGCAAGGCGTCGATGGGGAAGTACCCCGCCCCTTTGGTTTCATCGGTGTCGGTAAGCAGAGCGCCGCCCGTCACCTCGCACAGGAAGAAGGCCTTGTGGGCGTGGGGCAACTGCGGGGGATGGGGATGCTTGAGCTTGTCGAACAGGGCCAGCAGTTGCACCGCCCGACAGGCGAGGCCGGTCTCCTCGCTCACTTCCCGCACCACGGCGTCCGCAGGCGAATCGCCGATGTCGCACCAGCCCCCCGGCAGGGTCCAGCAACCGTCACTGCGCTCCTGCACCAGCAGGATATGGCCCGCGTCGTTCTGAATGAAGGCCCGCACATCGAGCTTGGGGGTGGGATAGCCGCTGTCGAGGGCAATCCAGTCGCCGATGGCATCGGGAGCCAGCTCGCTCTGGCTGGCGATGAGCGTCACCGTGGCCGCTCGCAGCGCCTCGAAGCGGGCGATGTCGAAGGGATCCCGGGAGTAGGTGAGCCCCGCCTGGGCCGTGGCCAGCACCTGTTCGAGGAAGGCGGCCAACGGCGGTTGCATGGCTAGAGCCCGAGGAAACGGACGATCTGGGCGGGGTAGCGCTCGAAGCCTGTGAAGGCGTGATCGCCGCCGCACTCCAGGGAGAGACGGGCAAAGCGGTATTCGTCCAGCGCCTTGCGATAGTCGAGCACCTCGTCCTCCTGCTGTTGCAGCACCCAGAGCCGCTCGGGAGCAGTCACCGGCACCGCCAGCGCTCTCAGCTCGTCCATGTGCCCAGGCAACAGTTCATAGCGTTCGCCGCTGTAGGGGTTGGTCTGGGGGCCGAGGTAGTCGCAGAGCAGCTCGTGGGGGCGCACCGCCGGGTTGATGAGGGCGGCGCGGCAACCGTACATCTCGCTCACTCGCGTGGCCATGAAGCCACCGAGGGAGCTGCCCACGGTGCCAAGCTTGAATTCGTTGCCATAACGGCTCTGCAGATCGGCAATGGTCTGCTCGATGGCCACCCAGGCCGCCGCCGGGGTGTTGGGCTGGGCCGGGATCACCACCTCGATATCGGGCCTGTTCTCTGCCACCCAGGCCGCCATCTGCTGCGCCTTGGCCGAGCCGGGGGATGAATTGAAACCGTGCAGATAGAGCAGGACGGGCTTCATGGCAACGCCTCAGTAACCGGTGGCATTGGGGTCGGGCACGAACTGCCCCAGCGGCAGGCGCCACACCTGACTCGCCACCCGGCCATCCGGGTGCAGGGTGAGATAGCGCCAGCCCGGGCCGGATTCGTCCAGTGCGAAACCGTCGGAGAGCGGCTTGAACTGGATGCAGGTAGAGGGGCTGGCGATGAGCCGCACTCCGTGGTGCACCTCGTCAAACTCCTGATGGACGTGGCCGAACAGGATGGTCTTCTGCTGCGGGTGGCGGGCCAGCACGGCGAACAGGTCGTCGGCATTCTTGAGGTTGTGCTGATCCAGCCAGGCGCAGCCCACCGGCACCGCCTGATGGTGCAGGGCGATCAGGGCATGGCGCTCGGGATGCTGGCGCAGGGCCTGATCCAGGGCCGCCAGCTGGTGATCCCCCAGCACCCCGTGAGGTTTGCCGCGCACCTGGGTATCCAGCAGGATCACCTGCCAGTGATCCCCCACCAGTTGCTTGGCCTCGCTGATGCCGGCCGCATGGAGGTATTCGGTCATCAGGGGGCCGTCGTCGTGGTTGCCGGGCAACCAGTAGATGGGGCGAGCCAGGGGCGCCATCATGGAGGCGAAGCGCTGGTACGACTCCGGGCTGTGATCCTGGGAGAGATCCCCGGTGGCGAGGATGAGATCGAACGGGTGCTCGTTGGCCTGCACTCGCTCCAGCACGGCGGCCAGACTCTGCGCCGTGGGCACGGCCAACAGCCGCCCCTCGGCACTGGCGAAGAGATGGGTATCGGTAATCTGTAACAGGCGCACACTGCCGTCCGGCGCCTGAGGTAGCTCTGTTTCCAAAATCACGCTTCTTTTTTATGGGTTCGACTAGAGGATGTTAATCAGGCTGGTGCCGTGTTTGAGACAAAATCTCAACCAATCGGCCAAGAATAGATTTACCTGCTCCTTTTCATCCCTGTGATGCATTTTTTGATTGGGATAATCATAACGTGGTTGCAACATTGAAATCTGTTGCGCCGCACACACTTCCGCCATTCGCACATCATGATACAAACGAATCTCTATCCGGGCTTGCAAGTAGCTCGGCAATTCGGGGTTGTGCTGGGCCAGGATCACCTGGCTGGTGAAGCGGCTCTCCTCTGTCACCGTGAGCTGGAACTGCAGGCCGTTGCCGACCTGATAGCGGCGCTCAGCACCCACGCTGCCACCGGGCGGCAACAGTTTCATCAGCGCCATGTAATTGACCTCGCAGGTACGCTGCAAGGACATCAAATCAGGCACATAGCGCTTCATCGGGCTCTGGACTAATGACATGTCGCGGCTCCCTCAATCAGGATCCATGAAGGGTGGACCCACTGCACAGTGTTCCAGTCGGACACAGGGCACCTGACCCGGGTCTGAACGAGCGTCACCTCAGCGCCCCGCCAGCCAGCGTGCCCGCAGCTCGCCGTGGTTCAGAGCCAGCCACTGCAGGGCGATGACGGAGGCGGCATTGTCGATGCGCCCCTCTTTGAGCCAGGCATAGGCCTGCTCGCGGCTCACCACGTGGACCCGGATGTCTTCCCCCTCTTCCGCCAGACCGTGGATCCCCTTGGCCTGACTGGCATCCACCTCGCCCACGAACACCTCGATGCGCTCGGTGCTGCCACCCGGGCTCACCAGATAGCTGATGGCATGTTCGCAGCGTCCCACCTCGATCCCTGCCTCTTCCACCGCCTCGCGCCGCACCACAGCCTCGGCGGTCTCCCCTTCATCGATGATGCCGGCCACCAGCTCCAGCAGCCAGGGGGTGGCGCTGGTCTCCATGGCGCCGATGCGAAACTGCTCCACCAGCACGATCTCGTCCCGCACCGGATCATAAGGCAGCAGGGCGGCGGCATGGCCACGTTCGAACAGTTCCCGGACGATGGGGGCGTTCCAGCCACCGGCAAACAGCCTGTGTTGCAGGCGGTAGACATTCACCTTGAAGAAGCCATTATATCCAGCTGATTTTTCAATGATTTTCACATCATCGCTGGAGTAGTGGCAGGTTTGAGGCAAGGCTTGCTGTGACATTCGAGACTCCTGCCAGCTTGACTTGGCTTGGTTTGACCATAATATTCGGGGGCATGAATGAACATTCATTCACTCGCTCTCGCCGACGATGAGGGAAGGATTTTAGCAGCCACAGGGCATTTGGCTAGGCGCGTTGCCGAGAAAACTCGCCCCGGACCTTGACGTTTCCGCAGCTGGAAAAGAGACAGTTCGCAATGAAATCTGCTTATAGTAGAGTGGTTAAGCTGAAATCAAGCTTGGTCGGTGACAATCCCCCCTTCATCCAGCGGACAGCTTTGGGTTGATACAAAAGGTTAAAACTATCATATGAAAAGAACACTCTTGTCAGTCATGGTGATGCTGGGTGTGAGCGGCGCCGCTCATGCCGAAAACCTGCTCGATATTTACCAACAGGCCCAGATCAAGGACACCCAGCTGCTGGAATCCAAGGCCAAGCGGGACCAGGCCTTCGAGAAGATCAACGAATCCCGTGCAGCCCTGCTGCCCCAGATCAACCTGGGCGCCGGCCTGAACTACCTGCAAAACAAGAACGACACCATGACCAACACGGGCGCTACCGGCTCCGTGACCCTGGATCAATCCATCTACCGTCGCAGCAACTGGGTCAACCTGGATCTGACCGAGAAGAGCGCCACCCAGTCCGACGTGGCCTACAACCTCGAGTACCAGAACCTGATGCTGCGTACCGCCCAGGCCTACTTCGACGTGCTCAAGGCCATGGATACCCTGGAATTCGTGCGTGCCAACAAGACCGCGGTCGAGCGTCAGCTTGAACAGACCCAGCAGCGCTTCGAAGTGGGCCTGACCGCCATCACCGACGTGCACGAGGCCGAGGCCGAGCGCGATCAGGCGCTGGCGGACGAGATCAATGCCGAGAACACCCTGGACAACAGCTACGAGAGCCTGCGCGAGCTGACCGGTATCGACCACCGTCAACTGGACGTGCTCAACACCGATCGCTTCAGCCCGCAGAAGACCGCGTTCAACTCCGACAAGTGGCTGGAACTGGCCCTGGACAAGAACCTGGAGCTGCACAGCGCCCGCATCGGCAAGGACATCGCCAAGGAGCAGATCGATCTGGCCAAGACCGGTCATGAACCGACCCTGGATCTGGGCGCCGGCCTGAACGCCGGTTACAACGATTACAAGGACGAGATCCGCAACCCCGAGAGCAACAGCAATCAGGGCAACATCGGCCTGAACTTCAAGCTGCCCATCTACACCGGCGGGGCCACCACCTCCCAGGTCAAGCAAGCACAGTTCAACTACGTGGCTGCCAGCGAACAGCTCGAACGCAGCTTCCGCTCGGTGCAGAGCACGGTCCGCTCCTCCTACAACAACGTGAACGCCAGCATCGGCTCGGTCCGCGCCTACAGCCAGTCCGTCATCTCCGCCGACAGCGCCCTGAAGGCGACCGAGGCCGGTTACGAGGTGGGCACCCGCACCATAGTCGACGTGCTGGACTCCACCCGCAAGCTGTATCAGGCCAAGCAGAAGCTCTCCGAAGCCCGCTACAACTACATCCTCAGCATCCTCTCCCTCAAGCAGGCCGCCGGCATCCTGGAGCAGAAGGATCTGGAAGAGGTGAACCAGGGTCTGATGCCCGCCGCCCAGGTCACCAAGAAGTCCTGAGCCAGGCGCACACCATGAGAAAAGGCGACCCCGGGGTCGCCTTTTTCATCTCTGTTCGCCGCTGGAAGTGCGTTGGCCGGGGCCTGCCAGGCAGCGTCCATGTCACCGACCCGGCAGCCCCATCAAAAAACCCGGCCTTGGCCGGGTTTTACGCTTATCCGCGCTCGCGGATTGTCTTGATGATGTCGGTGGTGGAGCAGCCGTCCTCGAAGTTCAGCACCCGCACCTCGCCGCCATTGGCGGTCACCTCGGCGTAACCGGCGATCTCTTCGGGCTTGTAGTCGCCCCCCTTGACCAGGAGGTCTGGCAGGATCTCGGCGATCAGACGCTGGGGAGTGTCTTCGCTGAAGGGGACCACCCAGTCCACGGCACCCAGGGCCGCCAGCACAGTCATACGGCGCTCGGTCGGGTTGACCGGGCGACCCGGCCCCTTGAGGCGACGCACGGACTCGTCGGTGTTCACCGCCACGATCAGGCGGTCCCCCAGCTTGCCCGCATTGGCCAGATAGGAGACATGACCCGCGTGCAGAATGTCGAAGCAGCCGTTGGTCATCACCACCTTCTCGCCGCGCAGACGGGCGGCCTGGACGGCCACCTTGAGCTGGGCCTCGGACATGACGCCAAAACCGGTCTCCTGCTCGGTGTAGAGGGCGTTGGCCAGTTCCACCGGGCTCACGGTGGAGGTCCCCAGCTTGCCGACCACGATGCCGGCGGCGGTGTTGGCCAGGGCGCAGGCCTCATCCAGACTCTTGCCTGCGGCAAGGGAAGTCGCCAGGGTGGAGATGACGGTGTCACCGGCACCGGTGACGTCATAGACCTCGTGGGCCTGGGCCGGCAGGTGCAGCTCGGGCTGCCCTTCGCGGATCAGGGTCATGCCGTTCTCGGAACGGGTGACCAGCAGGGCGTCCAGCTCGAAGCGCTTGACCAGCTCCAGCCCCCTGGCGACCAGATCTTCTTCCCCCTTCACCTTGCCCACCACGGCCTCGAACTCGGACATGTTGGGGGTCAGCAGGGTGGCACCACGGTACTTCTCGAAATCGGTCCCCTTGGGGTCGACCAGCACGGGAATGCCGGCGGCGCGGGCACGCCGGATCATGCCGGGCACATCGTTGAGGGCGCCCTTGCCGTAGTCGGAGAGGATCATCACGTCCGCCTGGGGCAGCGCCTGCTCCACCTTGCCCATCAGCAGGCTGGCATCCACGTCGTGGAAGGCCTCTTCAAAGTCCAGACGCAGCAGCTGCTGGTTGCGGGACAGCACCCGCAGCTTGGTGATGGTCGGATAGTCGGTCAGGCGCACGAAATCACAGGCCACCTTGACCCCGGCCATCTGGCTGGCGAGGGCATCGGCGGCTTCATCCTGACCGGTCAGGCCCAGCAGCACGGCCTGGGCGCCGAGGGCGGCGGAGTTGAGCGCTACGTTGGCGGCGCCGCCCGGACGCTCCTCGATGTGCTCGACCTTGACCACGGGGACCGGCGCCTCAGGGGAGATCCGGCCGGTAGGGCCATGCCAGTAGCGATCCAACATGACATCGCCAACGACCAGGATGCGGGCTTTTTCAAACTCGGGCAGGGTGATTTTCATCTGTATCGGCTCTCAAAACCTGAAAAATTCAGCGGCCGATTTTATCACACTCTTTTCCGGGGCGTGAAAAAAGCACGGCCCTGCCCCCTGACGCCCCCTCTGACCAGATGACGGCGATTCGCGCCCGCCCCCGCTTTTCGGATAGAATCCTCGACATGCGAGTGACCGCATCCGCGCCGGGCCACCCCACACAGGCCCCCCGGTTCGGTCGGACTCCCCCCTTTGCCTTTGCGAACAAGAGACTCTTCATGGCCCAAGAACACGCTCCCCGCCTCGAACCCCGTCTGTTCCATCCCCGTTACTGGGGGAGCTGGCTGGGCCTCTCCCTGCTCTGGCTGCTGGTGTTGCTGCCCTGGCGCAGCCAGATGTGGCTGGGCCGCCAGCTCGGCACCCTGGCCCGCAAGCTGCTGAAATCCCGCGTCAAGATTGCCCGCCGCAACCTGGAGCTGGCGATGCCCGAGCTCAGCCGGGATGAGCGCGAAGCCCTCCTGGTGCAGAACTTCGAGAGCGTGGGCTGCGCCATCTTCGAGGTGGGCATGGCCTGGTTCTGGCCAGACTGGCGGATGCGCCGCCTGATGAAGGTGGAAGGGGAAGAGCACGTCATCAACGCCATGGAGAAGGGCCAGGGGATGCTGCTGCTCTCCTGCCACTTCCTGACGCTGGAGCTCAATGCCCGCTGCTTCGGCCTGGTGCGCCCCGGGGTCGGTGTCTATCGCCCCAACACCAATCCGGTGCTGGAGTACGCCCAGTACCACGGTCGCTGCGCCTCCAACAAATACCTGGTGGACCGGATGGACGTGAAGGGGATGATCAAGGCGCTGCGCAACGGCGACGCCCTCTGGTATGCACCGGATCACGACTACGGCAGCCATGCCAGCGTCTTCGTGCCCTACTTCGCGGTGGAGCAGGCCGCTACCATCACGGGGACCGCCACCCTGGCCCGGGTGAAGAACACAGTCACCCTGCCCTGCTACAACATCCGCACCCGGGAGGGCTACACCCTGCATATCGGGGCCCCGCTCGCGGACTACCCGAGCGGTGACGACATGGCGGATGCCAGCCGCGCCAACCGCGAGATTGAAGCCGCCGTGCGCAAGGCGCCAGAGCAGTACATGTGGCTGCACCGCCGCTTCAAGACCCGCCCCAATCCGGACGATCCCGGCTACTACTGATGCCCTCCCGCCCCGTCGACCGGGCAAGTCCAGACGACAGGACAGGATGGCACCGCGCCCCATGAAAAAGCCCTCGCACTGCGAGGGCTTTTTTGTTGGCTGCCAGCGTCTGCCTTACTGGCGGATCAGGCGGTAGATGGCGTAGCCGGGGTGCTTGGCGTCATCCATCGGCAGGGTGGACTGGTACGACAGATCCGCCCCCGCCAGGGCCTTGGCCTCGTCGGTCGGCGAGGAGTAGAGGCGCACGTCCACGTTGGCGGGCAGGGCCTTCATGTGCCAGTTGTTGTTGGCCGCCGGGCTGAAGCCGGCCGGGTTGTCCGCAGACTGGGCCTTCAGGTACTGGGCGATGATCTCCCGCGTCTCGAAGGGATCTTCATGGACGATGTTGCTGCCGTCGATGCCCGGGAAGTGGCCACCGCCGCTGGCGCGGTAGTTGTTGGTCACCACGTAGAACTTCTGGGCCGGGTCCACGGGCTGGCCGTTGAAGGTGAGGCCGCTGATGCGCTGGCCGTCGCTCACCTTGACCCCGTCCTTGCTGTAGCGGGCCGGCTGGGTGATGTCCACCTCGTAGTTGACCCCGTCAATCACATCGAAGTTGTAGGTGGGGAAGCTCTCGTTCACCAGCCACTGCACCTCTGTCTTGCCGGTGTCGATCTGGTTGAACTGGCCGGCGCTCATCTCCAGCCACTCCTTGACGGTGGCCCCGCTCACCTCGACCACCTGCAGGGTGTTCGGATAGATGTAAAGGTCGGAGACGTTGCGCAGGGAGATGTCACCCTGAGCCACGTAGGTGAAGTCGTTGATGCCGTTGCGACCACCACGGAAGGGGGCCGCCACCGAGAGGATGGGGTAGGACTCCTTGAGCAGGCCGTCTTGTTGCAACTGCTCCGCGTGGCGGCGCTGGGCATCGCTCACCAGCTGCACCGAGGGGTCGTCCTGTACCAGGGCGAAGAAGCTGTGGATGGGGGAGGTGATCTTGCCGAGCGGCTCGTCCAGCCACTGGTTGGTGGCGTCGTGATCCGCCTGCACCAGGTCCACCACCCGCTGATCCACCGCACTGCCCTCGCTGGCGTCTATCTTGCGCAGGCTGGCCTGGCTCTGCTTCACCTGCCACTTGCCGTCCACCTGCTCCAGCTTGAGGTCGATGATGCCGAGGTGGTTGCCCCAGTAACCGGGCATCACGGTGGGGATGCCGCTCAGGGTACCGGCCTGGTTGTCCACCTCCGGCAGATCCGGGAAGTCCCCGGGGAAGTTCTTGTGGGCGTGGCCCAGCATCAGGGCGTCCACCCCCTTCACCTTGGCCAGATGCCAGGCGGAGTTCTCCATCATGGCCTCGTAGCTGCTGGCATTGATGCCGGTGTGGGCCACCACCACCACGATATCGGCGCCCTTGGCGCGCAGCTCGGGCACATAGTGATTGGCGGTCTCGACCATGTCGGCCACCACCACCTTGCCCTCCAGATGACGCTTGTCCCACTGCAGCACCTGGGGCGGGGTCAGACCCAGGATGCCCACCTTGACGCGCTGGCGCTGGCCCTTGTCATCGGTCACCTCGCGCTCCAGCAGCAGATAGGGGGTGAACTTGTTGCCGCTCCAGTCAATCTGTCCCTTGGCATCGCGCTTGAAGGCCCCCGCCTCGAACACGTTGGCGTTCACATAGGGGAAGTCGGCTCCCGCCAGCACCTTGCCAAGGTAGTCCAGGCCGTAGTTGAACTCGTGGTTGCCCAGGTTGCCCGCATCGTAGCCCAGCTCGTTCATCGCCTTGAACACCGGGTGCGCCTGCTTCTCGAGGTAGCCGGCACCGGACTGCTCGAAGATGTAGTCCGCCAGCGGCGTGCCCTGAATGAGGTCACCGTTGTCGAGCAGCAGGTTGTTGGGGTTCTCGGCGCGGGCGGCGCGGATCAGCAGGGCGGTGCGGGAGAGGCCGAACTTGCGATCCTCCTTGTTCTGGTAGTAGTCGTACCCCAGCACGTTGGAGTGGATGTCGGAGGTCTGGATCAGGCGCAGGGAGACGGTCCCCGGCTGCGCCTTGCTGTCATTCTCGTTGCTGCAGGCAGACAGCAGCACGATGGCGGCAATAGCCCCCAGCTTCATGGTGTTATTCACTGTTTTTTCCCTTTTATTATGAGTAACGCTTTACCAGCGCCGGGAATTTAACAGACGAATATGTCAGCAGATGGCACCGGGACTCATTTTTATGAAGCCCGGCACAAAAATAGCCTCATGAGGCCGGTATGGCACCCAACGCCAGCTTGGCCGCCAGCACCAGCATGATGAGACCTACAACAAGATCAATGGCTTGCTGCACCCGGCCCCGGGCAAGCCAGGGGGAGAGTGCCGCCGCCCCGAACGCCAGTCCGTAGAACCAGACCAGAGAAGCCAGCATGGCCCCCGCCGCGAAGGCGGGTCTGAGCTCCTCGGCAAACTGGCTGCCGAAGGAGCCAAGCAACATCAGGGTATCCAAGTAGACGTGGGGATTGAGCAGAGTGACTCCGAGGGTCATGGCCAGCACGCTCTTGACCCCCATCAACCGGGGCGAGTCCGCCAGGGCCGCCTCCTGGCCGCGCCAGGCGCTGCGCAGGGAGCGCACCCCGAACCAACCGAGGAAGAGCACGCCGCCCCAGGTCAGCAGGGCCAGGCCGATCGGGCTGGCTGCCAGCAGGTTGGCCCCGCCGAACACCCCGATGCCGATCAGCACGAGATCGCACAGGCAGCAGAGGGTCGCCGTCAGCAGGTGGTGGTTGCGGTGAATGCCCCGGCTCAGCACGAAGGCATTCTGGGCCCCGATGGGGATGATCATGGCAAGGCCGAGGGTAAAGCCTTGCAGGGTGGTGGCGAACATGGAGATGCGTTCCTGTGAAAGAGAGAAACGCACTATAAGGGGGCGCGGGTAATCAGAGAAATTCATTCATTTTCTGATGCATTCATAAAACTGATGAAAACCGGGCCGAAACCACACAAAGAAGGTTGTCAATTGCAGGATCTGACAATTGTGGGGTCACAGCCCCGCCCCGAGAATCGGCGGCAGGATGGGACGGCGCAGGACAGCGGTGATGGCGACAGAGGGGATGCCAGGCGACGAGCCGGTGCCGCCGGGCCTGTATTCACTGCAGCAGGGAGGGGAAGTTGGTGACCACCACCTGCTCCAGGTTCGGCAGCAGGATGCCGCTGCTCACCCCCTTGGCGATGGCCTGGTAGCGGTTCATCGATCCCGTCTTGCGGGTGACCTGATTGAGGTGGTAGTTCACGGTGCGCTCCGTGATGCCGAGGATGCAGGCGATCTCCCCCGATGTCTTCCCTTCGCTGGCCCAGAACAGGCACTCGGTCTCCCGCTCCGTCAGGGGTTCCTGGGGATCGTCCTCCCTCATGCTCTGGCGCACGATCCGGATCGCCGCCTCGAAGATGTAGTTGGACATCCAGGAGAGGATGGGCGAGGACTCCAGCATCAGATCGCTCGACGCCCGCTCCCGGGTGATGAAAGAGAGTATGCCGTTCTCCCCCGCCGCCCCGTGCAGCGGGAACGAGATGCCGTTGCGCAACCCGAATTCCGCCGCCAGCCCCATCACATCCATGCTCCCCTCTTGCAGGAAGCGCGCCTTCTCGTCCAGCCGGTTCCAGTAGATGGGCAGGGTCTGCCTGCGGGCGAGCTGGATGATGGGATCGCAGGCCAGCATGTTGTTCAGGGTGTAGGCCTGTACCCAGGAGTCGGGGCACTGGTTGAACAGCACCACCTTGGGCCTTTGCATCGACATGGGCAGGATGAGGGCAAAGCGGTAGTAGTCGTAGCCCATTCCCAGGGTGAAGCGGCCGATGAGCTCGGACAACCGGTTGCCATCGGTCACCAGCGTGAAATGTTCCAGGTACTCAAGCAGTTGGTCGCGTGTCATAGGCAAGCCTCCCCTGGCCAAGGCCTTGGATTATAGCGCCTAACCATGAAATGGAGAGACATGAATGCTTGTTTTCAAAGGAAAATTGAAAGAACACCCCAGATGGGAGGTCGAAAACGAGCTCTACCGATTTCGCAACCGCGTCTTCTCCGATCGACTCGGTTGGGACGTGGAATCCCGCCGTGGCCTGGAGCGGGACAACTTCGACAAGCCCGACACCCACTGGGTGCTGATTGAAGACAAGCAGGGGCTGTGCGGATGCATCCGCCTGCTCAGCTGCGCCCAGGATTACATGCTGCCCAGCATCTTCCCCACCGCCCTCGCTGGCGAAGCCCCGCCGCGCGGCAACGACGTGTGGGAGCTGACCCGCCTCGCCATCGACGCCGACCGGGCCCCTCGCCTGGAAAACGGCATCAGCGAACTCACCTGCGTCATCTTCCGCGAGGTGCTGGCCTTCGCCAGGGAGCAGGGGATCCGCGAGCTGGTGGCCGTGGTCAGCCTGCCGGTGGAGCGCATCTTCCGTCGCCTCGGCCTGCCCATCGAACGCCTCGGCCATCGCCAGGCGGTGGATCTGGGGGCCGTGCGCGGGGTCGGTATCCGCTTCCACCTGGACGAGCGTTTCGACCGCGCCGTCCATCGCCCCCTGCAGGGCCATTACCGGCCGGCGGGGGATGCTCTGCTCGCAGTCATCTGAGCAAAAAAAGTCCCGGGACCGGCCCGGGATTCAAGACGCTCGCTATGGTCCGTTTCCACCCCATGCAAAAACGGACCGGGTGAGTATCTTATGAATCTCATGTCAGGGCTACTGTCACATCTCACAGGGGCGGCCCCGGGCACGGGCCCCCTCCATGGGGGCGGTCAGGTTGTCCTCTGGCGCGCCCTTGAGTAGCATTCTTGCTGAACTCCCTTTTTTCATAAGGAATGCTGATGAAGACGCTGGACTACAAGCTGCTGCTGGCCCTGGACGCGGTGATCCGGGAGCAAAACTTCGAGCGTGCCGCCCAGCGCCTGCACATCACCCAGTCCGCCATCTCCCAGCGCATCAAGCAGCTGGAGCAGCAGTTTGCGGAGCCGCTCATCATCCGCAGCCAGCCGCTGCAGGCCACGGGGCTCGGCCAGAAGCTGCTGGCCCACTATCGCCAGGTGCGCCAGCTGGAGCTGGAGCTGGCCGGCGAGCTCTCCCCCGACGAGCCCAGGGCCCCCATCCGGGTCAGCATCGCCGTCAATGCCGACAGCCTGGCCACCTGGTTCCTGCCCGCCCTGGCGCCACTGCTGGAGCAATACCCCATCGAGCTGAACCTGCTGGTGGATGACGAGAGCCGCACCCTGGACCGGGTGCGCGAGGGGCAGGCGTTCGGCGCCGTCAGCCTGCAACCCCAGCCGCTGGCGGGCTGCTGCGTCGACGAACTCGGCGAGATGCGCTATCTGCTCACCGCCAGCCCCGCCTTCGTCGCCCGCCACTTCCCGAACGGCCTCACGGCGGCGGCCCTGGCCAAGGCGCCGGCGGTGGCCTTCGATCAGCGCGACGACATGCACATCAGCTACATGGCCCGTCATTTCGCCCTCCCCCCCGGTGGCTACCCCTGCCACACGGTGCGATCCTCCGAGGCCTTCGTCGCCATGGCGGAGCAGGGGCTGGCCTGCTGCCTCATCCCGGAATTGCAGATCCGCCAGCAACTGGAAGAGGGGCGCCTGCTCGATCTCAACCCGGATCACCACCTGGTCGAGCAGCTCTACTGGCACCGCTGGGTGCTGGAGCGGGGGCTGCACAAGCAGATATCCCAGCGCCTGATCCAGCAGGGGCGACGGGCACTGCAACCCCGTTGAGGGGGCCATTCACCTTGGCTTTGGGGGGGTAAAAACGTATAGTGCTGGGCGATTAACCATCAGGTCTCCACTCAGGTTCCCCATTTATGTTCCAAGACAATCCGCTGCTGGCCCAGCTCAAGCAACAAATCCGCGAAAACATCCCCAAGAAAGAGGGTGTGATCCGCGCCTCCGATCGGGGCTTCGGCTTCCTGGAGGTCGATGAGAAGACCAGCTATTTCGTGCCGCCTCCCTACATGAAGAAGGTGATGCACGGTGACCGGGTGAGCGCCCTGATCCGCACTGAAAAAGAGAAAGAGGTGGCCGAGCCGGATGCCCTGCTGGAGCAGGCCGTCACCCGCTTCGTCGGCCGCGTCAAGATGTTCCGCGACCGCCTCAACGTGGTGCCCGACCACCCCCTCATCAAGGACGCCATCAAGGCCCGCGCCAAGAAGGGTCTGGACGAGAAATCCTTCAAGGAAGGGGACTGGGTGGTCGCGACCCTCAAGCGCCATGCCCTGGTGGACGGCAACTTCTCCGCCGAGATCACCCAGCTCATCGCCACCCAGGAAGATCACAACGTGCCCTGGTGGGTGGTGCTGGCACGCCACAACCTGGCCCAGATTGAGCCGGCGGACCTGCCGGAGTGGAAGGTGATCGAAGAGGAAGAGCTGCCCCGCCGGGATCTGACCCAGGTTCCCTTCTTCACCATCGACGGTGCCAAGACCAAGGACATGGACGATGCCCTGGCCATCACCAAGCTGGAGAACGGCTGGGAGCTGCTGGTGGCCATCGCCGACCCGACCGCCTATGTGGCCGAGGGGAGCGAGCTGGACAAGGAAGCCGCCCAGCGCGCCTTCACCGTCTACATGCCGGGGCGCAACGTACCCATGATCCCGCGCACCCTCTCCGACGAGCTCTGCTCCCTGAAAGAGGGCGAGGAGCGCAACACCCTGTGCGCCCGTCTGCTCATCGCCGAGGACGGCCTGCTGCTGGAGGAGACCGAGTTCTTCGCCGCCCGCATCGTCTCCCATGCCCGTCTCAGCTATGACGACGTCTCCGACTGGGCTGAGCATGGCAAAGAGCTGGCCATCGACGCCGGTGTGCTGGCCCAGCTGCCGCTGATGAAGGCGATGACCGAAGCGCGCATCAAGTGGCGTACCGAGCACGCCCTGGTATTCCCGGATCGTCCCGACTACGACTTCGAGCTGGGTGAAGACGGCGAAGTGCTGGCCATTCACGTCGAGCCGCGCCGCATCGCCAACCGCATGGTGGAAGAGTCGATGATCGCCGCCAACATCTGTGCCGGCCGCGTGCTGGGCAAAGAGGTCGGCTACGGCATCTTCAACGTCCACACCGGCTTTGACGAGGAGTCCCTGGACGGCGCCATCGAGCTGCTCAAGACCGCCGAGGCCCCGTTCGAGAAGGAAGAGATCGCCAGCCTCTCCGGCTTCTGCGCCCTGCGCCGCTGGATCGACAACCTGGACACCCGCTGGCTGGACGGCAAGATCCGCCGCTTCCAGAGCTATGCCCTGATGTCCGCCGAACCGGGTGCCCACTACGGCCTGGGGCTGGATGCCTATGCCACTTGGACCTCCCCCATCCGCAAATACGGCGACATGGTCAACCATCGCCTGCTCAAGGCGGTCATCGCCGGCAAGACCCCGGGTGAGCGCCCCAGCCTGGAGCTGACCGAGCACCTGACCGCCTGCCGCCGCCTGCACCGCATGGTGGAGCGCGACATCGGCGACTGGCTCTATGTGCGCTACCTCAAGGCCGATGCGGGCACCGACAAGGTGTTCAACGCCGAGATCATCGACGTGATGCGCGCCGGCCTCAAGCTGCGCCTGCAGGAGAACGGCGCCGTGGTCTTCATGCCCGCCCGCCATATCCTGGACAACAAGGATCGGCTGGAGTGCAACTGGGACAACGGTCGCGTCTATCTGGACAAGACCGAGGTGGTCTACGAGCTCGGCCAGATCATCGAGGTGAAGCTGACCGAGGCGGTGGAAGAGACCCGCTCCCTCATCGCCAAGCCGGCGGTGGATCTGGTGCCGGGTCCGGCGCCGGTGGCCCCTGCCAGCGAGGCCGATGCCGCGCCTGCCGACGAGGCCCCCAAGGCGCAGTGATCCCCCTGCTTGTCTGCTCTGCAAAAGCCCGCATCCTGCGGGCTTTTTTTATGGCTGCGCTCCGCGGGCAGACGGGATGGGAGACCCGCTCGCAGGCCCCTGCCTGCGTCGCGACCGGCAGGGAGGATCGAGACGGGAGCGGATCAGGATCCGCCACCCGGGCGTCACAAGAGGCCTTGTCGGAACCGATCCTCTCGGGGGAAAAACTGAAAGTGGGTTACAAAATAAATGATTCATTGGTGATTAACGATGAACTACGGCATATCCATCGTCATTACTTGCGAATACGAGGCGACAAATCATGACTCATTTGAGTGCAAAATTTGGTTTTGTGACGACAGTCACGTTGACACCGTGTTTGCGCAAACCACAAAACGAGACATCAATCACAAAAAATTGACACCCAGAGGCGAGAAGATCGAAATGTTGCCGAAATACAGCGACTGACTGTGATCGTCATCACTATGCCGGGAGGGGGGAGGTCGGGGTATTTGAGATCCAGGTCACAAGACACCCCGTTTTCAGCCTAATTTGATCACAAGCTGGTAGATTGAAGTTGCTTAGACGACTGGGATGGGAGTTCGGCAAAACTCGTCATCCCGACTACCACTTTTAATCACACAGGCTTAAAACGGGGTCCCGACATGTTATCACCGGATACCAAAGTCAAGATACAGAATTTTGGACGCTTCCTGTCCAATATGGTCATGCCCAACATAGGCGCCTTCATCGCCTGGGGCTTCATCACCGCCCTCTTCATCCCCACTGGCTGGCTGCCCAATGAAACCTTGGCCAAGCTGGTTGGTCCCATGATCACCTACCTGCTGCCGCTGCTCATCGGCTATACCGGCGGCAAGCTGATCGGGGGTGACCGGGGTGCCGTGGTCGGTGCCATCACCACCATGGGCGTCATCGTGGGGACCGACATCCCCATGTTCATGGGCGCCATGATGGTCGGCCCGCTGGGTGGCTGGGCCATCAAGCGCTTCGACAAGGCGATGGAAGGTCGCGTCAAGAGCGGCTTCGAGATGCTGGTGAACAACTTCTCCGCCGGCATCATCGGCATGTTGCTCGCCATTCTCGCCTTCTTCGTCATCGGTCCCTTCGTCAAGGTGCTCTCCGGCGTGCTGGCGAGCGGTGTCGGCTTCCTGGTGGACAACCACATGCTGCCCCTCACCTCCATCTTCGTCGAGCCGGCCAAGATCCTGTTCCTGAACAACGCCATCAACCACGGCATCTTCTCGCCGCTCGGGATCCAGCAAGCCACCGAACAGGGCCGCTCCATCTTCTTCCTGATCGAAGCGAACCCGGGTCCGGGCATGGGCGTGTTGCTGGCCTACATGGTGTTCGGCCGTGGCGCCGCCAAGCAGTCCGCAGCCGGTGCGTCCATCATCCACTTCTTCGGCGGCATCCACGAAATCTACTTCCCGTACGTGCTGATGAACCCGCGCCTCATCCTGGCGGTGATCGCAGGCGGCATGACCGGGGTCTTCACCCTGACCCTGTTCAACGCCGGTCTGGTCTCCCCCGCCTCCCCGGGCTCCATCTTCGCCGTGCTGCTGATGACGCCGAAAGCCTCCCTCATCGGGGTGCTGCTCTCCATCGTCGCCTCCGCCACCGTCTCCTTCCTGGTCGCCGCCGTGTTCGTCCGTGCCCAGCAGCCGGAAGCCGACGAGGCCGATGCCCTGGGTGAAGCCACCCGCAAGATGAAGGCCATGAAGGGTACCAAGCCCGAGACCACCGCCGCCAAGAAGCCGGAAACCGAGCTGACCGCAGTGCGCAACATCGTCGTCGCCTGCGATGCGGGCATGGGCTCCAGCGCCATGGGCGCCGGCATGCTGCGCAAGCGGGTGCAGGCCGCCGGTCTCGACATCAGCGTCACCAACCGTGCCATCAACAACCTGGATGATCAGGTGGATCTGGTCATCACCCACAAGGATCTCACCGACCGTGCCCGTCGCCATGCGCCGCATGCACAGCATATTTCGCTGACCAACTTCCTCGACAACGCCCTCTATCAGGAGCTGGTACAGAACCTCAGCCTGGCCAACGCGGCCAACGATGACGTCGCCAACCCGCAACTGCTGGTGGCGGCCAACGACGACAGCTACGAGCCGCAGGAGCCGGAAGTCTTCACCCTGAGCCTGCAAGACGTGCACCTGGGCCTCAAGGCCGAGAGCAAGGAAGCGGCCATCGTGACCGCCGGCAAGCTGCTGGCCGAGCGAGGCTATGTGGCACCGGACTACGTCGACGCCATGCTGGAGCGCGAACAGCTGGTCTCCACCTACCTCGGCGAATCCATCGCCGTGCCCCACGGCACCATCGCCGCCAAGGAGCACGTGAAGCGTACCGGCATCGTCATCTGCCAATACCCTGCCGGGGTCGCCTTCGGCGAGGGCGCCGATGAAGTGGCGCGCCTGGTAATCGGCATTGCCGCCCGCAACGATGAACACATACAGGTCATAACCCGCCTGACCAATGCACTGGATGAGCCCGGTCTCGTCGACCGTCTGGCCAGCACCCAGGATCCCCAGGAGTTCCTGGATCTGCTGGGGGCCGAGCAGGCCGCGTAATCATCCGTCATCGTCTTTGGTTGTAGAGGTTAATATCATGAAAACATTGCATTTTGGTGCCGGCAACATCGGTCGGGGCTTCATCGGCAAACTGCTGGCTGACGCCAGCCATCAGGTCACCTTCGCCGACGTCAACGAGACCCTGATCGACCAGCTCAACCACCGCCAGGAGTACAAGGTGCACGTGGTGGGCACGGATCAGAAGCTGGACGTGGTGCGCAACGTTGCCGCCGTCAGCTCGGCCGGACACGAGGTGATCGCCCGTATCATCACCGCCGATCTGGTCACCACGGCGGTCGGCCCCAACATCCTGGACAAGATTGCCAGCACCCTGGCCAAGGGGCTGCAGGCCCGCTTCGATGCCGGCAACCTGACTCCCCTCAACGTCATCGCCTGCGAGAACATGGTGCGCGGCACCAGCCACCTCAAGGAGGAGGTACTCAAGTACCTGCCGGTCGCGTATCATGCCACCCTCGAGCAGTGCGTCGGCTTCGTCGACTCGGCGGTGGATCGCATCGTTCCGCCCGCCGCGGCGAACGACGATCCCCTGGAGGTGACGGTGGAGAGCTTCAGCGAGTGGATCGTCGATCGGACCCAGTTCAAGGGGGAGATGCCCCAGGTAGCGGGCATGGAGCCCACCGACAACCTGATGGCCTTCGTCGAGCGCAAGCTGTTCACCCTCAACACCGGCCACATCGTCACCGCCTACCTCGGCAAGCTCAGGGGCTATCACACCGTGCGCGAGGCGATCGAGGATCCGCTGATCCGCAGCAAGGTGCGCCGCGCCATGGAGGAGAGCGGGGCCGTGCTGGTGAAACGCTACGGCTTCGACCCGCGCCTGCACGCCGCCTACATCGAGAAGATCCTCTCCCGCTTCGCCAACCCCTATCTGGTGGACGAGATTGACCGGGTCGGTCGCCAGCCGCTGCGCAAGCTGGCGGCGGGGGACAGGCTGGTGAAGCCGCTGCTCGGCACCCTGGAGTACGGCCTGCCCAGCGATCACCTGCAGGAGGGCATCGCCGCCGCACTGCATTACCGCAATGAGGACGATCCCCAGGCGGTGGAGCTGCAGGCCATGCTGGCGGAACTTGGTCCGGCACGGACCCTGGCCCGCGTCACCGGCCTGGATGAGCACAGCGATGTGGTACGCACCATCGTCGCCCGTTACAACAACTTGAAGTGACCTGATGGGGTGGCGTCACACCGCCCGTGACGGACCCCATACGATACAAACCGGGGGAGGGCCTGCTCTCCCCCTGTCAGCCGGACCCGAAGCACTTATGACCACACACCAGGAAGATGAAGTACTGGAGCGACTGAACGAGCAGGATGGCCCCCGCGGCTTCTTTCTCGAGGTCGTGACCATCCTGGAAGAGGCGGTCGACTCCCTGATGCGGCGAGCCTTTCGTCAGGAGGAGTATGCCGTCAAATACGCCATCGAACCCCTGCTCAACCAGAGCGGCCCCCTCGGCCAGCTGGAGGTGCGCCTCAAGCTCATCTTCGCCCTCGGCCTCATCTCCCTCGAGCGCTATCAGGATCTCGAGGCATACCTGAAGATCCGCGACTTTCTGGTACGCGACCCCAAGGATTACCGCTTCAGCGACAAGCCGGTCCGCGATCTGCTCGAGCGCCTGAATGCCATCCAGCAGGGCAGCATGATGCCGCAGGATCCCCCGGCCAACGAGGAGGACTGGCCCCTCTACCAGATGCAGCTCAACCGGCTCGATCAGATGGTGCGCTCCGCCCTGGTGCTGGCGGTGACCGATTGCGTCACCGAACTCCACAAAGAGAGCCCCATCTGATCTGAGCGGCTCTCCCCTGCACGCCTGGCGGGTGTCATCTTGCCCCCCTTCCCCGCTACACTAGGTCCAACCCCATCACCTGTACGAGGTTGGCATGATTGCTCTCTCCCTCGCCGGAATAGCCCTCATCTCCCTGCTCGCCCAATGGCTTGCCTGGTCCGTGCGCGTTCCCGCCATTTTGTTCCTGCTGCTGAGCGGCCTCTTGCTCGGCCCGGTGACCGGTCTGCTCGATCCCGATCAGTTGCTGGGGGATCTGCTGTTTCCCCTGGTCTCCCTCTCGGTCGCCATCATCCTGTTTGAAGGGGCGCTGACCCTGCACCTGACCGAACTCAAGGGGATCGGCAAGGTGGTACGCAACCTCTGCTCCACCGGCATGGTGACCAGCTTTGCCGTCATCGGCGCCGCCAGCTACTTCCTGCTTGGGCTGGACTGGCGGGTCGCCATGGTGCTCGGCGCCGTGCTGGTAGTGACCGGCCCCACGGTGATCGCCCCCATGCTCAACGTGATCCGCCCGGTCCGGGAGGTGGACAAGATCCTCCGCTGGGAGGGGATCGTCATCGACCCCATCGGCGCCCTGTTCGCGGTACTGGTGTTCGAGGCGGTGCGCCTCGGCAGCCAGGGAGATCTGGTCGGTCATACCCTGCTGGCCCTGGCCAAGACGGTGGGAGTGGGGTCGCTCATCGGGGTCGGTGCCGGCTGGCTCACCACCCTGCTCATCCGCAAGGACTGGCTGCCGGTCAGCCTGCACAAGTTCGGGGTACTGGCGCTGGTGCTGGTGACCTTCACCCTGTCTGACTGGCTCAGTCACGAATCCGGCCTGCTGGCGGTGACCGTGTTCGGCATTTGGCTCGCCAACCAGGAGGGGCTGGATCTGGAGGAGGTGCTGGCCTTCAAGGAGGATCTCGCCGTCATTCTCATCTCCTCCCTCTTCATCCTGCTGGCGGCCCGCCTCGATCTGGCCCAGCTCTGGCAGCTCGGCCCCATGGTGCTGGCCCTGCTGTGCGTGGTGCAGTTCGTGGCCCGCCCGCTCTGCATCCTGGTCTCGACCCGGGGGTCGGACCTGCCCTGGCGCGCCCGCGCCCTGCTCGCCTGGATAGCCCCCCGGGGCATAGTGGCGGCGGCGGTCAGCGCCTCCTTCGCCATCAGCATGCACGAGGCCGGCATCCAGGATGCCGACAAGCTGGTGCCCCTGGTGTTTGCGGTCATCATCTTCACCGTGGTGCTGCAGAGCCTGACGGCCACGCCATTGGCCAGATTGCTCGACATGCGCCAGAGCGCCCCCAATGTCTGGCTGCTCATCGGCGCCAACTCGGTGGCCCGGGCCATCGGCAAGGCGCTGGCGGATCAGGGGATCCCGGTGCAGCTCTCCGATCCTGCCTGGGAGCACTGCAAGCTGGCCCGCATGAGCGGCCTGCCCTGCTACTTCGGCAACCCCCAGTCGGAGCACGCCGAGCGGCACCTGCCCCTCACCAGCATCAGCACCGTGCTGGCGCTCTCTCCCAGCCGCCACAACAAGGCCCTCGGGGTGCTGCACTTCGCCCACCTCTACGGGGAGGAGAAGGTCCACTCCCTGCGTTCCAGCGAACAGCACGGCAAGGCCAACCGGGAGAGCGCCACCTTCCGTGCCCGCCAGAACCTGTTCGGTGCCGACATCAACTTCGCCAGGCTGAGCGGCCTGCTGAGCCGGGGCGGGCAGATCAAGGCGACCCGCCTGAGCGACACCTTCGACTGGGACCAGTATCAGGAGGCCAATCCCGGCGCCATTCCTCTGTTCGTGCTGGATGCCAGGGCCAGACCCTGGGTGGTCACCGGCCCTGTCACGCCGCTGCCCGGGGAGCTGCTGATCGCCCTGCAACCACCCCGGGAGGGGGCGACGGCGCCCTGATCCGATGACGGCGCCACCGGGAAGGAGAACTAGACTTGAGGGTGGCGCCATGAGTCATAGGAGGATGTCATGACAGTCAGTGAATTGCGCGCGCTTCACCAGCAGCACAGGTTCAAGGAGGCCGAGATCATGCACGACATCGTCTCCCCCGGCTGGATCGTGGAGTTCAGGGGGCAGGACGGCCACCTCTACGTGATGACGGACACCCTGGGGTGCCCCATGAGCTTCTCGTCCACCGAGGAGGCACGGGACCACATCCACCTGGTGGCCGACTGCCCCGTCCAGGTCGAGCACCTCTACCGCTTCTTTGAACGCTGAACACCCATCGAAAAAGGCTCCCGAGGGAGCCTTTTCTCATTCCGGCTGCGTGGACTCAGCCTCCTTTCCCTCCAGCCGCCTCACCGGCTTTTGCAGAATAAGGTTCGCCGGATAGGTGACCAGATCGCCGTTGTCATCCCGCACCCGCACGTAGAAGAGACCGATCTCGGTGATGATGCCGGTGACGGAGTCATCCTTGTCGAGGATGCGGATGCGATCGCCAATCTTGTAGGGGAAGGCGAAGAAGATGGTAATGCTGGCGGTGATGTTGGAGAGGATCGACCACTGAGCCACCATGGCGACCCCCAGTACCGCGAAGAAGGAGGAGGCGAGCACCACCAGCCGGGAGAAGTCGAGCCCCCAGACCCCGGCCAGGATCAGCAGGGTGGCGCAGCCCAGCAGGAAGTGGAATACGTGCTCCACGTAGAGTACCCGGTTCTCGCTCACCTGCCGGCTCTGGCCAAGGGCCATCAGGCTCTTGTGAATGAGGCCGCGCACCAGGGTGTGCCCCAGCAACAGCAGCAGGGTCACGCCAAAAGATTCCCATGTCGTCATGTTCACTCCTTACCACCAGCGCCTGTGCTTGAGCCAGACCGCCAGTCCGGTCGCCAGCACCAGCAGGAAGCCACAAAACACCCAGAAGGCGGTCGGACTCTCGGCCCCGGGGATCCCCCCCAGGTTGATGCCGAACAGGCCGGTCAGGAAGCTGGCGGGCAGGAACAGCAGCGCCATCACCGACATCTGGTAGGCGCGGCGATTGGTCGCCTCCGCCATCAGGTTGTTGATCTCGTCCGCCAGCACGGCGGTGCGCGCCACCCCGGCATCCAGATCGTCGAGCCAGCGCCGCAAGCGGTCGGCGATGTCGAGCAGGCGTCGCCTGTCATCTTCGTCCAGCCAGCTGATCTTCTCGTTGGCCAGGCGCGCCACCAGATCCCGCTGGGGGGAGAGGTAGCGACGGATCATGATGAGCTGCTTGCGGATGCGCGCAAGCCGACCGTTGGCGGGCAGGTCGCGCATCAGCACCATCTCCTCCAGATCCAGGATCTGGTCGTGCAGCTCCTCGACGAACTCCCCGGCCCGGTCGGTCAGGGCGTCGCAGATCTCCACCAGCCAGTCGGCGGGTGTGTCGGCACCGCCCCCCAGCGACAGTTGCTCGAACACATCTTTCTCGGAGAGCAGCGGACGACGTCGGCTACTGATGATGAGATCCGGCGTGATGAAGATCCGCAGGGCAACCATCTCTTCAGGCCTGTGATCCTTGTTGTGGTTGATGCCGCGCAGGATCAGCAGCACCGTCTCCCCCATCCGCACCAGCTTGGGACGATTGCTCTGGCCGAGCAGGGCCTCCCGGGCCGCCTCCCCCAGCAGCGGCGTCTGCAGCAGCCAGCGCGCCGACTCCGGGTTGCCATAGTCCAGATGCAGCCAGCCGGGCTGGGCACCGGGGATCTCGCTACCTTCAGCCAGCGGGGTCATGCCCCCCTTGCCGTCCAGGGTCAGGCCATAAATCACGTCACCGGGCACCCGATCCATCTCGTCTCCTTCTCGTTTCATGTGCAGGCCCCAGCTTACACCAAAGGCGGGGACGACTCAGCCCCGGGGCAGCCGCCCCGCGCCAGCCATGCTAAGATGCGCCACCCGTTCCAGACACAGGAAGCCATGCCATGCCCATCTGGGTTGATGCCGATGCCTGCCCCATCCCGGTCAAGGAGATCCTCTACCGCGCCGCCCACCGCGCCCAGGTGGTGACCACGCTAGTGGCCAACCAGGGGCTCAGAGTCCCCCCCTCCCCCTTCATCAAGACCCAGCAGGTGGAGAAGGGCTTCGATGTGGCAGATCATGTCATCGCCCAGCAGGTCAAGCCCGGCGACCTGGTGATCACCGGCGACATTCCCCTCGCCTCCTGGGTCATCGACGCCGGGGGCGAGGCGCTCAATCCCCGGGGCGAGATCTACACCCGGGAGACCATCCAGGCACGGCTCGGGATGCGCAACTTCATGGAGGAGCTGCGCTCTGCCGGCGTCCAGACCGGTGGCCCTGCGCCCTTCAACGCCGCCGACAAGCAGCGCTTCGCCAATGCGCTGGACAAGTGGCTGGTCAGGGGCAAGCTAAGCTGATCACCCTCTCCCCGGCCCACCGCCGGGGAGAGCCATTCATTTCCCTTTTCCCTTAATTCTTCCTTAATGCGCCTTGATTAGCCTTGCGACTGTTGACCCAACCACCCGCAAGGAGCAAGCAATGAAACTGACCCCCCTGTTGTTACTGATCCCCCTGTTGAGCGGCGCAGCCCTGGCCGACCCCCAATGCACCCAGGCCGACAAGAGCAAGTGGATGAGCGAAGCCGACGCCCAGCAGCAGATCAAGGCGATGGGATACGACATCAAGAAGTTCAAGGCCACCAAGACCGGCTGCTACGAGATCTACGGCTGGGACAAGGAGAAGCGCAAGGTCGAGATCTACTTCGACCCGACCGACCTGAAAAAGGTGAAAGAAGAGATCGACGAGTAACGCCGCCCTGGGCCGGTCTTCCCCCGGCCCCCACCATGGAGCCTTGCCATGACACCTGCCTCTGAAGTGAAAGTCTGGGATCCCCTCATCCGGGTGTTTCACTGGGCGACCGTCACTCTCTGCCTGCTCAACTTCTTCGTGCTGGAAGAGGGTAGCAAACCCCACAGATATGCTGGCTACGCGGTGGGCATCCTGCTCATCATCCGCCTGCTGTGGGGACTGGTCGGCCCCTATTACGCCCGCTTCGGCCAGTGGTGGCCAACCCCTGCCCGGGTCCGCTACTACCTGCGTCAGCTCGCCCAGGGGCGCCACCCCTACTACCTCGGCCACAATCCGGTCGGCTCCCTGATGATCTGGTTGCTGCTGCTGTCCCTGGTCGGGACCGTCGTCACCGGCTGGCTCACCACCTGGGATGCCTTCTGGGGCGAGGAGTGGCTGGAGGAGCTGCACGGCATCATCGCCAACACCCTGATGGCCGCCGTTGGCATCCATGCGGCCGTGGTACTCCTGACCGATCGCCTCACCCGCAGCGATTTGGTCCGCGCCATGGTGCTGGGCAAAAAGCGGGTCCCCGCCAACATCAAGGTGGAAGACCCCCGCGCTTGATGGCCGGGCTGCCGACCAGTCCCCTCCTCTGTTCACCCGCTCATCTGCCCAAAAAAAGACCCCCTGCCAAGGCAGGGGGTCGTCATGAGCAGCGCGGGGGGAGGACCTAGATCATCACACCGGCGATAACGGCGGAGAGCAGGCTCACCAGAGTGGAGCCATAGACCAGCTTCAGACCGAAGCGGGAGACCATGTTGCCCTTCTCTTCGTTGAGCGCCTTCACCGCACCGGCAATGATGCCGATGGAGCTGAAGTTGGCGAACGACACCATGAAGATGGAGAGGATACCGACGGTGCGCGGGGAGAGCTCGGCGGCAATCTTGCCCAGATCCATCATGGCCACGAACTCGTTGGTCACCAGCTTGGTCGCCATGATGGAGCCGGCCTGCAGCGCTTCACTGCCCGGGATGCCCAGGATCCAGGCAACGGGATAGAAGATGTAGCCCATGACGTGCTGGAAGTTGACGCCGAACGCCGCCTCGAACAGGTAGTTGATGAGGGCGATCAGGGCGATGAAGCCCACCAGCATGGCACCGACGATCACCGCCACGGTGAAACCGGCCATGATGTATTCCCCCAGCATCTCGAAGAAGTTCTCCTTCTTCGGCGTGTGGTGCTCGTCACCCTCGGCCAGCGCCTTGGCATCGGTCACGGTGTTGTCGGGCTCGTAGGGGTTGATGAGGGAGAGCACCACGAAGGTGCTGAACATGTTGAGCACCAGCGCGGCCACCACGTAGCGCGGCTCGATCAGCTGCATATAGGCACCGACGATGGACATGGAGACGGTGGACATGGCCGTCGCCGCCAGGGTGTACATCTGCTTCTCGTTCAAGTGCGGCAGTATGTTCTTGAGGGCGATGAAGTTCTCGGACTGACCGACGATCATGGAGCTGATGGCGTTGAAGGACTCCAGCTTGCCCATGCCGTTGATCTTGGCCAGCACGGTGCCGATGCCACGAATGACGATGGGCAGCAGACGGATGTACTGCAAAATGCCGATCAACACGGAGATGAAGACGATGGGCATCAGCACCATCAGGAAGAAAGAGAAAGCCCCTTCGTTGACCAGACCGCCGAACACGAAGTCGGTCCCCTGCTTGGCAAACTCCATCAGCTTGGTGAAGCCGGCGGCAAAGCCACCCACCACCGCCAGACCCACTTCGGAGTTGAGCATGAACCAGGCGAGCGCCAGCTCGACCACCAGCAGCTGGCCGATGTAACGCAGCTTGATCTGTTTCCAGTTGCGGCGGTTTGCCAGCAACGCCAATGCCAGGACCATCACGAGTCCGAGCACGAAATGAACGTATTCCATACCAGTAGCACCCATTGAATTGTTATTTTTGACCGGCGCCATCATAAAGAACTGCATATTTAAAAATCAGAGAATCATCACAATCCGCGGTAAAAATATGCATGCGAAATAATACAAACGTTTTTAAATTAATTGCCATGACACACGATTATTAATCGTTAATGGATGAGGTTAAAAATAAATCAAAAACAATAAGTTATGCTCATTTGTTAATTTCATTCCTCATTCGTATATAGATTGAATAACGACCATATCCCATATGGCATCCTCCGATGACTCATCATCACCAGGGCATGTTTAATTAAAAACGTTTTCTCGCCATTCATCATGATCTGGCCATGACCACCCCCTGCTCCATTGTGCTCTTTTTACATACCGCAAGCCCGCCAACGCAGACAGAAGCCTCCATCGGCAACCCATGACGCCAACCGTTCAAATATTCACCGCATCCGGCGGCACATTCTGGTATGATGCGCCCCCTTGCGCACCGCGCACCCCCATTTCTGGTTTTCCGACATAGAGTCCTTTTGTGAACAACAGCGAATTTAGCAGCCTGAACCTCTCCTCCGCCCTGCAGGACAACCTCGCCAGCCTGGGCTATCTGCAGATGACCCCGATCCAGGCCCAGAGCCTGCCCCTGGTGCTCGACGGCAAAGATTTGATCGCCAAGGCGAAAACCGGCAGCGGCAAGACCGCGGCCTTCGGCCTGGGTCTGCTGGCCAAGCTGGACGTCAACCGGCTGGCCGTGCAGGCGCTGGTGCTCTGTCCGACCCGCGAGCTGGCGGATCAGGTGGCCACCGAGATCCGCCGTCTCGCCCGTACCCTGCCCAACGTCAAGCTGGTGACCCTGTGCGGCGGCACCCCGACCGCACCGCAATCCGCCACCCTGGGCTTTGGCGCCCACATCGCCGTCGGCACCCCGGGCCGGATCCTCAAGCACCTGGAGCAGGGCACCCTTGAGCTCGACGATCTCAAGACGCTGGTGCTGGACGAAGCGGATCGCATGCTGGACATGGGCTTTGGTGAAGACATCAACCGGGTCATCAGCCACGCCCCGCGGGACCGGCAAACCCTGCTCTTCTCCGCCACCTATCCGGAAGGGATCGCCCAGATGAGCCGCGGCGTGCAGCGCAATCCGGTGGAGGTGAGCGTGGAGTCCCTGCATGAAGAGAGCGCCATCGAACAGAAGCTGTATGAAGTGCCGGCCGGCCAGCGCCTCGATGCCCTCACCTGGCTGCTCAGCCACTACCAACCGGGCTCCTGCGTGGTGTTCTGCAACACCAAGCGCGCCTGCAACGACGTGGCCGATCACCTGGCCGCCAAGGGCTTCTCGGCGCTGGCGCTGAACGGTGACCTGGAACAGCGTGAGCGGGATCAGGTGCTGGTGCGCTTCGCCAACGGCAGCGCCACCATACTGGTCGCCACCGACGTGGCGGCCCGCGGCCTCGACATCAAGGAGCTGGGGGCCGTCATCAACTACGAGCTCACCTACGACCCCGAGGTGCACGTGCACCGCATCGGCCGTACCGGCCGCGCTGGCCAGCAGGGCCTGGCCCTGAGCCTCTACCAGCCGAACGAGGCCCAGCGCGTCAACTTCATCGAGGAGTACCAGCAGGCCCCCATTCCCCAGGGCGACCTGGCCGGGATCGGCCGCGACATCAAGCCGATCGCGCCGCAGATGGTGACCCTCTCCATCGATGCAGGCCGCAAGAGCAAGGTGCGTGCCGGTGACATCCTCGGCGCCCTGACCGGCGAAGGCGGCATTGCCGGGGCCGATGTGGGCAAGATCCAGATTTCCGAGCAGTACTCCTACGTGGCGGTGAAGCGCCAGGTGGCGAGCGCCGCCCTCAAGCGGTTGCAGGAAGGCAAGATCAAGGGGCGCAGCTACCGTGCCCGCAAACTGGGCTAAGGTATTTCACACGCCCCAGCCAGACCACAGGCGCCTGACAGGCGCCTGTTTCATATCATTCGCCGCCATGCGGCAAGACAGGTGACATGACCCAAGCAATCCAGAGCGATGTGAGCTGCCAGAACTGCGAAGCCTGCTGCTGCCGCCTCGAGGTGATGCTCTTCACCGACACCGGCGTGCCGGACCGCTATATCGAGGAACGGGAAGGAGAAGTGCCCGTGATGCACAGACTGGAAGATGGCTGGTGCGCCGCCCTCGACCGCAACACCATGATGTGTCGCATCTACGAGGTGCGGCCGCTGATCTGCCGTGAATTCGAGATGGGGGAGCCCGACTGCCTCGACGAGCGGGACAAGTGGTTCATCAGGCTGGAGTAACCGGGGTGTTCAACCCGTGCTGACGTGGATCTCCTTGCCTTGCAGCCCCTCGAGGCGCTGTGTCAGCCAGTGGATGGCCTGCGCTTCCTCCTCGAAATAGCGCACCTCCTGAAAGGGAAGCTCGCTGAAAACGTGATCCGCCAGATAACGTTTGAAATCCCCGATCATGACCACCGCCAGAAAGGCGCAGCCATGGGTGGCGCACCAGTTGAACTGGCGACGAAAACGGGCCAGCACCTCGGGGCCGGCGGCCTCGAACTCGGTCGCGACCTCGACGATGCCCCAGGGGGCTCCCTGCAAACGGCTTATCTGCTGGCTGAACTTGCCCTCATAGGCCATGGCGCCTGCCAGGTTGAAAGGGCCGCTCGGCCGACAGATCAGCAGTTGCCCTTGTCGCTGCATCTCAAAATGGCCGTGTGCTTGCACGTTCACCTCCTGCCTTGAGTCCTTCGCTGCGGCTGATATGCCCTGTGTTGCCACAAAGTAAGAATTTATCCCCGAAAAGTCCATGAAGCTCCCCCCATTGTGAACGGAAAGCGCCATTCACCCCCCGTTTTTACCCCAGTGGCGGAATGTACATTTCTTCGACATGTTCTGTTGCAGTTAACAAAACGTTGCTGCTATCATCCGCGCCACTCAAAACATTCCACCTACTGAAACCTTTTGGCGTTCACCCAGGGATCAACGATGAAGCAACAAGACGCAAGTTATTACCAACGGATCTGGCGCTGGCATTTCTATGCCGGTCTCTTCGTCGCCCCCTTCCTGATCCTGCTCTCCCTCACCGGCATCGTCTATCTGTTCAAACCGCAGCTGGACAACCTGCTCTACCCCGAGCTGATGAAGGTGACGCCCGCCACCCAGACCCTGAGTGCCGACCAGCTGCTGGCCAAGGCAACCATCGCCATGCCGGACGCCAGCCTGCGCAAATACCTGCCCTCGGTGGCAGCAGACGCGAGCGCCCAGATAGTCGTGATGCGTGAAGGGCAGGAGCTGACCCTCTTCATGGATCCCGCGAACGGCGCCCTGCTCGGCACCATGGACAACAAGTGGAACCTGCAGGCGGTGGCGCGCGCTCTCCATGCGGAGCTGATGCTTGGCACAACAGGTGATCGCCTGATCGAGCTGGCCGCAGGCTGGGGAATCGTGCTCCTCGTCAGCGGACTCTATCTCTGGTGGCCCCGCAAGGGGCCGGGTGTGGGAGGCATCCTCTGGCCGAGAATGCACCAGCGCGGCCGTCTCTGGTGGCGTGATCTGCACGCCGTGGTCGGCTTCTGGGGCGCAGGTTTCCTGCTGCTGCTGCTGCTGACGGGCATGACCTGGACCGGTTTCTGGGGCGGCCAGTTCGCCGATGTCTGGAACCGCTTCCCTGCGGCCATGTGGAACGAGGTGCCCAAGTCGGCCCCCCTCACCCGCAGCCTCAACCAGGCTCACGAACAGACCGTCTCCTGGGGGGCCGAGACCCTGCCCATGCCGAGCTCCCAACCCACGGCAGAGAGCCATGATCACAGCGCCATGACCCATGGCGGCGGACACGAGGGCATGGTCATGGCCAGCCATCGCATTCCGCTGCAACAGGTGGTCGACATCGCCAGCGAGCGTGGGGTCAGCCCGGGTTACAGCATCACCCCCCCGGTCGGTGAAACCGGCGTCTATACCATCGCCATCTTTGCCGATGATCCCCGCAACGACGCCACCCTGCACATCGACCAATACAGCGGCAAGGTGCTGGTCGACGTGCGCTGGCAGGATTACGGCCCGGTCGCCAAGACGGTGGAAACCGGCGTCATGCTGCACATGGGCAAGCTCTACGGCTGGCCGCACCAGCTCGTCATGCTGCTCATCTGCCTGATGATTCTGGCAAGCTCGGTGAGCGGGCTCTGGATCTGGTGGAGCCGCCGTCCCAGTGGTCGCCTCGCCGCCCCGCCCCTGCCCGCCAAGTTGCCTCCCATGGGCGGTGCCATCGCGGTGCTGGTCGTGCTCGGGATCTGCTTCCCGCTGGTGGGGGCCTCCATGGTTGCCATCTGGCTGCTGGACAGTCTCTTCTTCTCTCGCCGCCCGGCCGTGGCCCAGGCAAGCTGACCCGTCAGGGGCAAGCCCGCCTCATGCACACGAGGGCTCCCTGTCGGGGGCCCTCGTCGTCTGCATCACCTGGCATCATCCTTCGCCTGGCGGCATGCTCCTCCCCTGGCGCTCATCACATCGGTCTGATGAAACAACAACGCGTCGACACATCAACAAAAAGGGCTCCCGTTCGGGAGCCCTTTTCATTGCCAAACGCGTCGGCCTCAGGTGAGCGCCAGCCCGGCGGAGAGCAGCAGGCTGAACAGAAATGCGCTGATGGCGGTCTTCTTGAGGGCGCCGGTCAGCACCTCGCCATCGAAACTCTCTCGCAGGGTGCGGGCGGCATCGGTGAGGGGCTTCATGGCGGGCAGGAAGATCCAGGGCCAGAGGCTCGCAGGCTGGGTCAGCAGGAAGGCGATGGTCGCCAGCAGCGCCGCCCCCAGCAAGACCCAGTGATAGGCGATGGCCCGGTTGCGGCCAAGGCGTACCGCCAGGGTGATCTTGCCGCTGGCGGCATCGGTCTCGATGTCCCGCACGTTGTTGATGTTGAGCACGGCAGTCGCCAGCAGGCCGCAGGCGGTGGCAGGTAGCAACAGGTCCCACTCCAGGCTATGGGTGAAGAGGTAGTAGGAACCGAGCACCCCCAGCAGGCCGAAGAACAGGAATACCGAGATGTCCCCGAAGCCGCGATAGCCGTAGGGGCTCTTGCCCACCGTGTAGGTGATGGCCGCGACGATGGCCGCCCCCCCCAGCAGGATGAACGTCAGGATCTGCTGCCACGCCTCCCCGAAGGCGCAGACCAGCAGGGAGAGGCCGCTCACCACGGCCGCCAGGGCGGTCAGCCCCATGGCCACACACATCTGGTGCCGGGTGATGAGGCCGGAAACCACGGCGCGCTGGGGACCGATCCGCTCCCCGTTGTCGGCACCGGAGACCGCATCGCCATAGTCGTTGGCCAGATTGGAGAGAATTTGCAGCAGGATGGCGGTCAGCAGGGAGAGCCCCATGATGGTGCCGTCGAACGCTCCCCGGCTGGCTGCCAGCCCCGAGCCCAGCAAGATGGAGGAGCACGCCAGGGGCAGTGTTCGCAAACGCGCCGCCAGCAACCAAACAGAGAAGGTATTTGTCATATTGTGATGGCCAAACAATCAGATATTGATCGTGTTAAGGGTTATCGAACCGGATTTAGGTATACTTGGCTGCGCGGGGGCGTCGGCTCCCCCAGGCAATTTACATGGACGAATGGGCAGATAATATATAGGAAATCGTCGCCCTTTGGCATCAACCTGCGCCATCCTCCCCCGGAGCGATCGCGATTATCCGGCTCAGACTAGACATCCATGTTGGCTCAGACCCACCTCAAGCAACAACTGGACGCCCTGCGTCACAGCACTGTCAGCGGTTTCGTGCGACTGCGCGTGGCCGCTCACGTCGACGTCTTTCCCGGCTGGTTGGCGGCCCAGACGCTCTACCCCCGCATCTATTGGCACGCCAGAGGGCAACAGAGCCCGGAGTACGTGGCGCTTGGCGCCATCCACGAGCTGACGCGGCCGGAGGATATCCAGCGGGTCTGCGACCTTGCCGGCACGGCCAGTGAAGACAGCCCTCGCTACTACGGTGGCCTGGCGTTCGACCCGGATCTGCCCGGCTGGCAGGGTTTTGGCCCCTGCCGCTTCGTGCTGCCCCGTATCGAACTGGTACGCCGGGGGGAGTGCACCAGCCTCTGCCTCAATCTCTGGCTGCCCGCCCGGGAAGAGGGTCACGCATTCGAAGCCGAACTCTGCGCCGCCGAGGCGGCGCTCGATGCCCTGCAACCCGAGGCCCCCCTGCCCGCCCTGCAAAAGCGGCCATGGCAGCGCCAGGACCTGCCGGGCCCTGCCCAGTGGCAGACCCTGGTGGAGCAGGTCACGGCCCCCGACTTCCAGGCCCGCACCCCCAAGGTGGTGCTGTCGCGGGAGAGTCTGCTCCAGAGCGAGGCGCACGATGCGCCCCTCTGCCCTTGGTCCCTGCTGACACAGTGGGCCCGCCACGCCCAGGAATGCTTCCACTTCGGCTTCCAATTCTCCCCCGAGCAGAGCTTCATCTCCTGCTCCCCCGAGCGCCTCTACCGCCGGGAGAAGGGCCACCTCTTTACCGAGGCGCTGGCAGGCACCATTCGCCGTTCCGGGGATGAGGCGACCGACGCGGCCCTGGCCGCCGAGCTGCTGGCCGACAGCAAGAACCGGCTGGAGAACCGGCTGGTTCACGCCGACATTCTCAGCCGCCTGGCCCCCCTCACGACCGATGCCACCCTGACCGAGCCGCGCATTCTGAAATTGCGGCTGCTGCAACACCTCAAGTGCGACATCGAGGCAGAGCTCAAACCCGGCGTCTGCGACTGGCAACTGCTGGCTGCCCTGCACCCCACTCCCGCCGTGGGGGGCGCCCCCCGCGAGGCGGCGCTCGCTTTCATCCGTGAATGCGAGCCCCATGATCGCGGCTGGTATGCCGGTGCCTGCGGCATGCTGAGCCGGGAGACCTCGGAGTTCTCCGTCGCCATTCGCAGCGCCCGGATCAGGGGCCCGCGCATCAGCCTGTTCGCCGGTGCCGGCATAGTGGCGGGATCGGAGCCCGCCGCCGAGTGGGCCGAACTCGACAACAAGATCGCCAACGTGCTCTCCCTGCTGGGATAGCGTTTCTCACCGACTCCTCACTGCGAGAGCTTCATGTCCGCCAGCCACGTGTCCGCGCATCACGCCTTTGCCAGCCATCACGCCACCTTCAACCATGTCTGGTCCTCCCTCTTGCTGGAAGAGCTCTTTCGCCTCGGCGTGCGCGACATCGCTCTGGCCTCCGGCTCCCGCTCGGCGCCGCTCACCATGGCCGCCGCAGCCCACCCGGGCTTTCGCCGCCATTTGCACTTCGACGAGCGGGGTCTGGGCTTCATGGCGCTGGGGCTGGCCAAGGGCAGCGGCCGCCCGGTGGCGGTCATCATGACCTCGGGCACCGCGGTGGCCAACCTCTGGCCCGCGGTGGCAGAAGCCCAGCTCACCGGGGTCCCGCTCATCATTCTCTCTGCCGACAGGCCACCCGAGCTCATCGACAACGGGGCCAACCAGGCCATCGATCAGCCGGGGATCTTCGGTCGCTACCCCGTCTACCAGCAAAATCTGCCGAGCCCCACTCCCGCCATTCCGGCGGCCTTCGTGCTGAGCTCGGTGGATCAGGCCCTGGCCCGACAGGCGCACACCCCGGGGCCGGTGCACTTCAACTGCATGTACCCCGAGCCCCTCTACCCCGGCGACCACTATCTGGACTTTTCCGATTACCTGGCGCCCCTCGGCGACTGGTTGCACTCGGCCAAGCCCTGGAGCCCCTGGCTGGCGGGCGAGCCGGGCTGCCCCGCCCAACCGGACTGGGATGAGCTGAAGGGCAAGCGCGGTGTCATCGTCGCCGGGCGCATCCAGGATCCGGTGCAAGGCAAGGCGGTGGCCGAGCTGGCAGACCGCCTCGGCTGGCCCCTGCTGGCGGATCTGCAAAGCCAGATCCGCTTTGATGATCGCAATCTCGTCCACACGGATCTCGCCCTGCAACACAGCGACTTCGTGGCCGAGCTGGCCCGCGCCGAGGTACTGCTGCAATTCGGCGCTCGCCTCATCTCCAAGCGCCTCGGCCAGTTCATCAAACAACACCCCTGGCAGGATTACTGGCTGGTGGACCCGCAGCCGGCACGCCTCGACCCCGACTATCGGCTGCGCCGTCGCCTGGTGTGCGACCCCGCCGCCTTTGCGGCCGCCCATCCAATCCCTCATTCCCAGCAGCCCTGGCACCAGTTGGCCGCGTGCCAGCAGGTCATCAGCCAGCAGATCCGCACCGCCTGTGATCGCTTCTCGGAGCTCGGAGTGTGCCACCGCCTGAATCAGCTCATCCAGGGTCAGTTGTTCGTCGGCAACAGCATGCCGGCCCGGCTGATGGACATGCTGGGCGAGGTGGGCAAGGGCCCCAGCCGGGTGATGACCAACCGCGGCGCCTCCGGCATCGATGGCCTTATCGCCACCGCATACGGCTTCGCACAGTCGGTCCCGCCTGACAGTCGCGAGCCCACCACCCTGCTGCTCGGGGATCTCAGTGCCCTGCACGATCTCAACAGCCTGGCGCTGCTCGGCAAGGGGAGCCGCCCCCTGGTGGTGATCCTGCTCAACAACGACGGCGGCAGCATCTTTCGCATGCTGCCTGTGCCCACCCAGGACGCCCTGCTGGAGACCTACTACTGCCTGCCCCACGGCCTGCACTTCGAGCACGCCGCCGCCATGTTCGGCCTGCACTACCGGGCCCCCACCACCCTCGACGCATTTGAGCGGGACTATGCCGCAGCCCTGAAAAACGGGGTAACCCTGATTGAAATCAAGGTACCGAGCAGTGAAGTCGCCGAGGATCTCAAGGCACTGGGAGCCGCTATCCGTGGTCTCTGATACCGCCGTGCCGCTGGTGCTGCTGCACGGCCTGCTGGGGGATGCCGACGACTGGCGACCTGTCATCCAGACCCTGCACGGCGTCCCGTGCCATGCCCTGGATCTGCCGGGCCACGGCCGCAACCGGGCACTGCGGGTGAGCGACTTTGACGAGGCCCATCGCTGGCTCTGCGACGAGCTGGCCGCGCGGGATATCGCCCACTACCGGCTGGTGGGGTATTCGCTGGGGGGTCGGCTCGCGCTTCATCACGCCAGCCACACCCCGGCGGGGTTGCAGGCCCTGCTGCTGGAGAACTGCCACCCCGGGCTGCCTGCCGGTGAGCGTCCGGCCCGCATCGCTCACGATGAAGCCTGGGCCCGGCGTTTCGAGTGCGAGCCCCTGACCCGGGTGCTTGCCGACTGGTACCGCCAGGGCGTCTTCGCCGATCTGGACGACGATGCCCGCATCCGCCAGGCCGCACGCCGCCTTGGCAACGACGGCAAGGCCGTGGCCGCCATGCTGAGGGCCACGTCCCTGGGGCGGCAGCCGGATCTCGCCCCCTGGCTTCGGGATACCCGGCTGCCGGTGCAGTGGATCTCAGGCAACCGGGATCACAAATTCCATGCCCTCGCTTGCCAGTTGGTAAAGCAAGGCTGCAATATCAAACACTTGGCTCTGGATGGCGGACACAATCTGCACACAAGCCAGCCCGATACCTTTGCCCGGCTCCTGCGGGAGTGGGCTCACCAACCAGAAGAGAAGATCCATGATTGAAGCAATGACGGAAGCCGAGCTCTATGCCCCTGTCGAGTGGCACGACTGCTCCGCCGGTTACGAGGACATCCTCTATCACAAGTCCCCAGAGGGCATTGCCAAGATCACCATCAACCGTCCCCAGGTGCGCAACGCCTTCCGCCCCCGCACCGTGAAAGAGATGCTGCAAGCCCTGGCCGATGCCCGCTACGACGACAAGGTCGGCTCCATCATCCTCACCGGCTTCGGCGAGAAGGCCTTCTGCGCCGGCGGCGACCAGAAGATCCGCGGCGACTACGGTGGCTACAAGGATGATGAAGGCACCCATCACCTCAACGTGCTCGACTTCCAGCGTGATATCCGTACCTGCCCCAAACCCGTGGTAGCCATGGTGGCTGGCTATGCCGTCGGTGGCGGCCACGTGCTGCACATGATGTGCGACCTGACCATCGCCGCCGACAACGCCCAGTTCGGCCAGACCGGCCCCAAGGTGGGCTCCTTCGACGGCGGCTGGGGCGCCTCCTACATGGCCCGCATCGTCGGCCAGAAGAAGGCTCGGGAGATCTGGTTCCTCTGCCGCCTCTACGACGCCAAACAGGCCCTCGACATGGGGCTGGTCAACACCGTCGTGCCCCTGGCCGAGCTGGAGCGTGAAACCGTGCGCTGGTGCCGCGAGATGCTGCAACACAGCCCCATGGCCCTGCGCTGCCTGAAGGCGGCCCTCAACGCCGACTGCGACGGCCAGGCCGGTTTGCAGGAGCTGGCAGGCAATGCCACCATGCTGTTCTACATGACCGAAGAGGGTCAGGAAGGGCGCAATGCATTCAACGAGAAACGCCGTCCCGACTTCTCCAAATACAAGCGGAATCCCTGATGACACTCGCCCTCTACCGCTACCAACTGCCCTTTACCCAGCCCCTGGCCTTTCACGGTCAGTTGCAGGTAGCGCGCGAGGGCCTGCTGGTACGCATCGACGATGGCTGGGGGGAGATAGCCCCCCTGCCAGGATTTTCCAAAGAGACCCTGGCCGATGCCCAGGCCGAGGCCCTCGACTGTCTGGCGCAGCTGGCGCGGGGACAGACCCCGACGCCACAGCTGCCCTCGGTGCAGTTCGGGCTCGACTGCGCCCGTCGTAGCTGGCCCGAGCAGGGTGCCCCCCTGCCCGAGCCCTATCCGCTGATCCAGGGCTCCCCCCAGGAGCTGCTCAAGAACTGGAAACAGTGGCTGCACGAGACCCCCCTCAAGGCCAAGCTGAAGGTAGCCCGCTACCCCATGCGCGACGAGCTGGCGCTGATCCGGCTGCTGCTCGATCGGCGCCCCAACCTCAAGCTGGTCCTGGACGCCAACCAGGGCTGGACCCGCGAGGAGGCCTGGGCCTTCTGCGGCCACCTGGATCCTAATCGCATCGAATACCTCGAAGATCTGTGCGCCGACTTCGAGGACATCGCCTTCGTCGCCAGCCACACCGGCATGCCGGTGGCGCTGGACGAACTGCTGGCTCAGGGCAAACCCTGGGAGCCCATCCCGCAACTGCGCGCCCTGGTGCTCAAGCCGACCCTGCTCGGCGCCCTCGCCAACAGCGAGGCCCTGGTAGCCCGCGCTCGCGAACTGAAGCTCAAGGTGATCGTCTCTTCCTGTTTCGAGTCCGGTCTCGGCCTCGGCCAGCTCGCCCGCCTCGCAGGGGAGTGGGCGCCGGATCAGGCCCCTGGCCTCGATACCCGCCGCTGGCTGGCCAGGGATCTGCTGGACAAGCAAGGGCAACCCGATCCGGGCAGGATGGACCCCCTGTTTCACCGTGACTGACCCATGGTGACCCGTCAGATCCCACGGCAGGAAACCTGCCCGGTACGACGCTGGGCGACACTGGCCCCTCATCGCATTGCCATCCACAGCGGGGAGCCTCTTAGCTACCAGCGCCTCGACCTGCGCCTCAACAACCTGTGCAATCAGCTCGCCCGGGCCGGGCTGGAACGAGGAGATCATCTCGCCGCCGTGGTGCGCGGCGCCCTAGAGGATGTGTTGCTGGCCTGGGCCTGCGTGCGCAGCGGCATCGTCTTCTGCCCCCTCAATCCCGCCTTTCCGGCAACCAGACACAGCGAACTGGCGAGCCAGCTCGAGGCCCGGGCATTCTGGTCGGCAGGCGAGATCCCGGCGGGCGACTGGCAAGCCCTCAGCCTCGACTTCACGGGCGAGCTGGCCGCAGATGGGGAGTCCCCGCTGGTACCCGACCAGCCGAACAACATGATCCTCACCTCGGGATCCAGCGGTACCCCCAAGGCGGTGGTCCACCGCCTCGCCAACCACCTCGCCTCGGCCCGGGGTTCCGCCACCCTGATCCCCCTGGACGAAGCCTGTGGCTGGCTGCTCTCCCTGCCACTGTTTCACGTCGGCGGTTACGCTATCCTGTTTCGGGTCTTCCTGGCGGGAGCCGCCCTGGTGCTGGACGATCGCACCCGGCCCCTCAAGGCGCGGCTCGAGGATCAGCCCATCACCCACCTCTCGCTGGTGCCGACCCAGCTCTGGCGCCTGCTGGCACAGGGGTTCGACCCATCCCGCACCCGGGTGCGAGAGCTGCTGCTCGGGGGCGCCGCCATCCCGGCGCCCCTGGTCAACCGGCTGACCGCTCTGGGGCTGGAGCCCAAGGTGAGCTATGGCCTCTCCGAGATGGGCAGCCAGGTCTGCACCGGGCAACCCTGCGCCGCCGGCGTGGTGGGCCGCCCGCTGCCGGGGCGGGAGGTCTGCATCCGCCAGGGGGAGATCTGCGTGCGCGGTGAGACCCTGTTTGCCGGCTATTTCAGGGAAGGCGAGCTGGTGCGCCCCCTCGATGAAGAGGGCTGGTTCCACACCCGGGATAAGGGCCGCCTCACTCCGGGGGGCGATCTGGTGGTGGAGGGGCGGCTCGACAACCTCTTCATCTCGGGGGGGGAGAACATCCAGCCCGAGACCATAGAGCAGCGGCTGGTGGATCACCCCGCCGTGGCCCAGGCCCTGGTGGTGCCGGTGCCGAGCGACGAGTGGGGGCATAGGCCCGCCGCCTTCATCGACTGGCACGGCGAACCGGCACCATCTGCCGAGCTGGCCGCCTGGATCAGGGTGTCGTTACCCGGCTTCATGGTGCCGGACCAGTGGCATCCCTGGCCGGATCTCGGCGGCAATCTGAAACCCTCCCGCACCCTGCTCGCCCGCAGCTTGCGACAAGAGGAGTGACGCCTCCCCCATATGGGGCGGAGTCCTTGCTATCAACACAGCCCCCTTTGGGGCTGTTTTTATGTTGTTTGCTCCCGAATGCATCATTTCGCTGCGCCATCTGGCCAATTGATATTCCTTTGGAGCCCAATAACCTCTCTGGTCCCCACGCCTCTCCATCCACCAAAGGGATCATGATGAAGCACCTCTCTCCCCGACTACTGCTCCTGGCAGCCCCAGGCCTGCTCGCTACCTCGGCGCTGGCCAACTACTCCCCCTCCGACTGGCAACAGTATCAACTCAACGGCGAATCCAGCCGTCAGCTGGGGGATCGTCTCACCGAAGTGACCTTTGAACTGAGCGCCCGCAGCGGCGACGCCTCTTATCAGCAGTTGAGGGTGTATCGCCGCTTCGACTGGAGTGATGCCAACCTGGCCGCACTGGCAGAGCAGCAGTGCGGCGAGCCGCAACTCAAGATCGAGCAGGGCTGGCAGATCCGCTACCTCAGCTGTGAAGAGGTGGTACCGGCCAGCAAGGCCGTCCCGGCCAGCAGCTATGACTATGGCTACGGCATGAAGCAGGGCCGCTGGGAGCCGCTGGCGGGCACCCCGACCGCGCCGCGTCAGGATCGTCTGCCGCTGGCTGAGCGGGTCATCCTGGGTCACAGCGAGCAGGAGCTGGATCGCTGCGAGCTCAACGCCGAAGGTCGCTGCGCCGAGCAGGCATGGCAGTACCAGCCGCAAAACTGGCAGCAATTGAAGGTGCTGGAAGAGACCCCCAACGAACGGGATGGTCGCCTCGAGCAGATCTTCTTCCGCCTGCAGCCCATCGCGGGCAGCCAGGCCGCCAAGCAGGTGAGCGAGTTGCACGTCTGGCGCCAGTACACCTGGCTGCTGGACGAGATCAAGGCCCAGCAGGAGTGCGATGAACCCCAGACCCGTCAGGAAGGGGACAAGACCATCAGCTACCGGGTGTGCCGTCAGACCCTGCCCGCCGGCAGCGAAGTGCAGGTGGTCTTGAAGGACACCGGCTATCAATACCCGGTGGGGGGCAGCGAATGGCAGACCCTGCCGGAAACAACCGAGTGGCAGGAGAGCCGGGTGCTCAACCGCCCCATCGTGCTGGCCAGCAAGGAAGAGCAGCTCGACTGTCGCCGTGCCGACGGCCGCGCCTGCTCCGAGCCGGATCTGCCGGGCACCGAACTGCTGGACGCCGACGCGGCCAGGATAGTGCAGGATGCCAGTGGCCAACCAGCGCCGGTCTGGCAGGAGAACTATGGTCACGATGACACCAAGCTGCTGGCCGTGTCCCGCGGTATCCAGAGCCTGCTGGCGGCCAATCAGCCGGCCCATCCGGCCATGAAGCTGCTGCTGGAATACGTGCGTGCCCACAACTACCACAACTACGGCAAGCACAAGGAAGACGGCCCGGCCGCCGCCGAGGCGCTGGCCGAGGCATTGACCGCGCTAGGCGCCCATCCGCTGCTCTTCCCGGAGCAGGCCAGCGACGAAGTAGGCGCCGTCATGGGTGCCTGGAGCATCGCCCTGCACGGCCAGTTCAAGAGCCCGGCAGTGCAAAGCCGCTTTGGCACCCTGCTCGGCGAGTTCAACCAGATGCTGGCCTACAGCACCCGCCATGCCAGCGAGATCAACGGCCAGCACGCCTGGGCGACCGGTCTGTTCGATCTGCTCAACTTCCTCGACTTCGCCAGCGACTACAGCGACCCCTTCGCCAACGACTTTCGCCAGCAGGATGGCGAGCTGCGCAAGCAGCTGCACGCCCTCGGCATGAGCGAGCTCGCGTTGTGGCAAGGAAGGGATGGCGCCGATCTGTTCCTGCTCAACAACGTGCTGGATGCCTACACCCGCCTCTACCGGGTCGCTCGCTATACCCGCCCGGACGAGCTCGACGACTACCGCAAGCTGCTGGATGACTCCGTCATCGCACTGGTTCGCCACCACGACCTGATCCCCGGCGGCCAGCAGAGTCAGGATCTGCTGGAAGACATGTCACTGACCCTCTCCACCTATTACCTGACCTACACGGACCGCACCAGCGAAGCCTGCATCAGCGGTGACTTCGCCGGGCTCTGCACCCCTGTCCGGGTGGAGGACGTGCTGCCGTTCGAGCACACCTGCTCGCCGACCCTGCGCCTGCGGGCCCAGGACCTGACCATGAGCCAGGCCGAAGGGATCTGCCGTGAACTGGGTGCCGAAGAGCAGCAGTTCCACCAGCAGATGGAGACCGGCTGGCAGCCGGTGGCGGACGATCACAACGAGGCGCTGGAACTGGTGGTCTTCAACTCCTCCGCCGACTGGAAACGCTACGGCAGTGCCCTGTTCGGTGGCGTCTCCACCGACAACGGCGGCATCTACCTCGAAGGGGATCCGGCTCGCCCCGGCAACCAGGCCCGCTTCTTCGCCTACGAGGCGGAGTGGAAGCGCCCAGCGTTCCAGGTGTGGAACCTGCGCCACGAGTACGTGCACTACCTGGACGGCCGCTTCAACCAGTACGGCAGCTTCGGCCACTACCCGCTCAACCGCACCACCTGGTGGTCGGAAGGGCTGGCGGAGTTCATCGCCCACGGTCAGTGCTTCGCCCGTGGTCTGGACAACGTCGCCGGCCGCCCGGCCAGCGATCGTCCGGCCCTGGCCGACATCCTGCACCTGGATTACGACAAGGGCGGCGAGATGGTCTACTCCTGGTCCTACACCGTGCACCGCTTCCTGAACGAGACCGGTCGCGGCGCCAGCTGGCTGGCCATGGCCCGGGCCCTGCGAGGCCCGGATCGAGAGCAGGCCATGAGTGCCTTCGAAGCCGAGCTGGACCAGCTGATTGCCAATGACAGCGAGGCCTACCAGCAGTGGCTCGGCCGCGAGCTGCTGCCCTGGTGGGAAGCCAACAAGGACTCCGACGAGTGCAAGGCCAACGACTCATCCCACTGAGGACGAGACGGCTATGACAAGGGGCGGCCATGGCCGCCCCTTGTTTATGGCGCCGTTTGATAAGCCCGGGATCCTGGCGCGCGCTGCGACAACCTCTGCCCGAGTGAGCCCCTGCGCCGCCATCAAACCTGACGCGCCACAACAACTTGTAATAGAATGACCCCCTGTCTTCTCTTACTTCAGACCCGAACCGCACCGCGCATGAAGAAGTTTGCCAAGATCCTGCTCGCCTGCCTCTGCCTGTTGCTGGCCTCCATCGCCGCCCTGCTTGGCTACAGCGAGTGGACCGTCTCGGACGCCCGTCACTACACCTACGACGACGTCAACGCGGTGCCCTACAACCGGGTCGCCCTGGTGCTCGGCACCTCCAAATACCTGATTGGCGGCAGCCCGAACCACTACTTCAAATACCGGATCAAGGCCGCCGCCGAGCTCTACAACAACGGCAAGGTGGACTACATCCTGGTCTCCGGCGACAACGCCACCGTGCAGTACAACGAACCGCGCCAGATGCGGCGGGCCCTGATCCAGGCCGGCATCCCGGCCAACGCCATCTACAGCGATTACGCCGGCTTTCGGACTCTGGACTCCATCGTGCGTGCCAAGGAGGTGTTCGGTCAGGCCCACTTCACCGTGGTCTCCCAGGCCTTTCACAACGAGCGCGCCATCTTCATCGCCCGCCATTTCGGCATCGAGGCGGTCGGCTTCAACGCCGTGGATCCCAGCGCCTATCAGGGCATCAAGACCCGGGTGCGCGAGGTGTTCGCCCGCCTGATGGGGCTGCTCGACCTCTACGTGCTGGACAAGGGTCCCAAGTTCCTCGGCGAGCCCATCGTCATCGGCGGCCCGGTCCCCTGCCAGGCGTTGAGCACCATAGGGGCAAGCCAGCCCTGCCTGCCCATTGCACCGCCCCCTCATCAGCCGAAGGCCAAGCAGGCAACGGCCGTGAGCGCTGCAACAGCCACCAGTGCAGCGGCTGCAACCAGCGGTGCACCAGCCACCAGCGCAGCCGTGCCGAGCGAAGCAACACCCGTGGATAATCCGGCTGCCAGCAGCGCGCCGACCCCTCAATAGCAGAGACCCGCCAACAGGCGGGTCTCTTTCATCAGGTGAAATGGGGCGTCAGGCCAGCGCCGCCACGTAACGCCGTGCCACCTCGCCCCAGTCGATCACGTTGTAAAACGCGGCTATGTAGTCGGGACGCTTGTTCTGGTACTTGAGGTAGTAGGCATGCTCCCACACATCCAGCCCGAGTATCGGGGTGAGCCCCTCCATCAGGGGGCTGTCCTGGTTCGCGCTGCTCACCACCTGCAACTTGCCGCGCCCATCGACCACCAGCCAGGCCCAGCCGCTGCCAAAACGGCTCAATGCCGCCTGGGTAAAGGCCTGCTTGAAGGCCTCCAGCCCGCCCAGATCCCGCAGGATCGCCGCGGCCAGCTCGCCGCCCGGCTCACCACCCCCTGCTGGGCTCATCACCTGCCAGAACAGGCTGTGGTTGGCGTGACCACCGCCGTGATTGCGCACCGCCCCCTGAACCTGGGCCGGCAGGCTGTCGATACGGGCAAGCAATGCCTCCAGCGGCAGGGCAGCCAGCTCCGGCAGATCGGCCAGGGCGGCATTGAGGTTGGTGACATAGGTCTGATGGTGACGGCTGTGATGGATCTCCATGGTCTTTGCATCGATATGGGGTTCCAGCGCGTCATAGGCGTAAGGAAGGGCTGGCAGGGTATGGCTCATGTTCATTGTCTCTCCTGTTGGGCTCAATGCAGTTGATGGGCAGAGCCGGTCTGACACAGACATTGACCCAGGCTGCGCTGGATGCCGTCGTGATGACCGTGTTTGCCCAGAAAGGCGAGCAGCTCGGTACGGGTGCTGCGGGCGTGGCTAACAGCCGCCTCCCGCAGGGCAGCGGAACTGGTGGGGGACTGGCTGGTGGCCAGCAGGCAATCATGGATGTGACACAGCAGGTCGGCGGCCCGATCCGGCAGGGTCATGGCCACCAGCAGATCCGCCAGGTTGTGATGGGCCACCACCAGGGCCGCCACCGCTTCGTCGGCATCGTGCCAGTCGGCAAACTGCTGGCGGGCAAGCCACAGCGCCTGCTGATAGCAGTCGAGCGCCCTGGCGTACTCCCCCGCATCGAAATGGCGGTTGCCACTCAGGGTCTGCGCCTTCCAGTGCGCCATGCTGCTGTCCGCTCCGGTGGTACCGACCCATCCCTTCACCCAGGTTCCCGTCATGACTCGATCACTCAAATGATAATAATTGTTATTTAACTTATTTGATGGGCAGACACAAGGAATAGTTGGTGCCGCCTTTTTTGCCCATATGGGTAGGGTTTTTCTGCAATCCCCGGTTTAGTGATCCCATCCACAGATACATCTGAGTTCAGCCACCATGCTGCCGGTACTGGCATGAGGCCGGTGGCTGCCCCGGTGACGACCAGAATGCAGCCGGTTTTTTCACAAGGACGGTGAAGATGAAAAGATGGCTATTGATGCTGTTGTGCGCCCTGCCCATGCTGGGTCAGGGGGCCGGTTATACCCAGACCCGCTACCCCATAGTGCTGGTGCACGGTCTGTTCGGTTTCGACAAGCTGCTCGGGGTCGATTACTTCTACGGCATCCCCCAGGCCCTGACCCGGGATGGCGCCAAGGTTTACGTGGCCCAAGTCTCCGCCACCCAGAGCTCGGAGCTGCGCGGTGAACAGCTGCTCAAGCAGGTGCAGCAGGTGCTCGCCATCACGGGGGCGGAGAAGGTGAACCTCATCGGCCACTCTCACGGTGGCCCCACCATTCGCTATGTCGCTTCGGTCGCCCCCGAGCTGGTCGCCTCCGCCACCAGCGTGGGCGGGGTCAACCATGGCTCGGAGATCGCCGACCTGGTGCGGGCCAAGGTGACGCCGGGCTCGGCGGCCGAAGGTCTGGCGGTGGCCGCCGCCTCGGCCCTGTCCGGGGTCATCTCGCTGCTCTCCGGGGGAAGCCAGCTGCCGCAGGATCCCCTCGCCGCCCTCGACGCCCTCACCAGCACCGGCGCCCAGCGCTTCAACCAGCGCTACCCGGAAGGGCTGCCGAGCCAGCATTGCGGTGAAGGGCCTATGCAGGCCGCCAACGGGGTCTACTACTTCTCCTGGAGCGGACGCGGCACCATGACCAACATCCTGGATCCGGTGGATCCGGCGCTGGCGCTGACCGGCAGCTTCTTCAAGGAGCCCAGTGACGGCCTGGTCGGGGTGTGCAGCAGCCACCTCGGCAAGGTGATCGGCACCCACTACCGCATGAACCATCTGGACGAGGTGAACCAGTCGTTCGGCATTCGCCACCTGTTCGAGACCGACCCGGTCAACCTCTATCGCCAGCACGCCAACCGCCTGCAGAGGCTGGGACTATGAACAGGGCATGGCTGATGGCCGTTCCGATGGCGGCGGCCCTGCTGCTGGGGGGCTGGCAGTATTGGACCTCCGCTGACGCAACCGCCCCTTCGCCGCAACATGCCGGGCCCGCTTCCCCTCTGGTCAGGCAGGCCGCACCGCCGTCGGACAAGGGCTCGCTGCAGGCCCGCCATGAAGCCTTTCTCGCGGCCGAGGGCAACCTGACGGTGCCGGCGGATCCGGGCCTCGCCAGCTTGCAAAAGCTGTTCGACGAGCGCGAGCAGTTGCGCAGGCAGCGTTTCACCCCGGCCGAGCAGGAGCAGCTGTTTGCCGAGGACAGGCTGATGGAGCAGTGGACCCTGCGCCGCAAGGCGCTGGCGGAGGCCAGCGATGCCGACAAGCCGCTGCTGGCGAGTGAGTTGGAGCTCTGGCTGGCGGAGCAGCCCCAGTGGTTTCGGGAGGCGGAGGCCAACAGCCGCCTGCTCGGCGATCTGCAGGCTCTGGAGCAACTCCCCGCAGTAGGGCGTGACGCCGCACTGCGCGAACAGTTGGGACCGGAGGCGGCAGACCGGTTGCACCAGCTGGCAGAGAGCCAGCAGGGGTTCGAGCAGCAGTTGGCCGGCTATCTGGCCGAGATCAGGCCCCTGCCTGCCGAGGCCCGTGCCAGCCAGCAGCCGGAGATCCTGGCACGCTGGTTCGAGCCCGGTCAGTGGCGACGGGTGGAGGCCCTCACCCGGCTCACCCTGGGCGAGCAGTAACCGGCATGAAAAAGGGGCCCGCAAGTGGGCCCCCATTCTTTGACGCTGCCGCCCTTACTGCGGCTTGTTGGCCCCCGGCAGCGGCTGCCAGGTGAGGCGAGTCACCCGGTTGCCCTGCACCTCGCAGGTGAGGCAGAGATCCTGCCACCCCTTCTCCTGGCGCAGGGAAACTTCTCCCTTGATGCCCTCTGCACTCCTCTTGAGTTTGGCCGGCTCGAAGGTCACCTTGTCACCTCCGGCAAGCGCCATCAGCTTGCCATTGCAGAGCCACTGGGCGAGCTCGGCCCCCTTGAGCTTGACGCCCCCCTTGTCAGCCTTCTCCTCGGCGGTGCTCGGCGCAAACAACCCGCCCAGCTCGGCCGCCCGTCTGGTCAGCCAGGCTTCCCGCTGCTGCATGCTCATCTTGCTGACAAACTCCGCAGGCTGCCCCTTGTCGTCCAGCCACTGGGTCAGCTTGCCACTGTCATCGAAGGCGAACTGGGCGGCGGGCTCCTTCACCCCGAACAGCTTGCCGCCCTTGAAGTAGTAACGGCTCTCCCCTTCCTGTTTGCCCTGCTCGTTCAGGATGGGCACGGCGATGATGACGGGCGTGCCGTCGACCCAGGCCTTGATGTCAACGCCATCGTGGCTGAACAAGCGGGTATCGAGGGCGCTGTCGGCCCCCTTCTCCATCAGGGTGAACTGCTCGGCCAGGGAGGCGGCGAATGAAGGCAGGGAGCAGAGTCCCAGTCCCAAGCCGAGGCTCAGGGCGATCGCGGTTGTGCGCATAAGTGTCCTGTGGTGGGCCCGAAGGCCGGATTAACTCTCTACCAGCCAGACCCTCAGTCCCTCCCGGTGAGCCTCGCTCAAAGGGATGGACTGCCGGGTCCGGTAGTCAAAATGGATCAGGGTCGTCTCGGCGGTCACCGCCAGCTCGCCGCCCTGCCAGGCTTCCTGCCAGAGCGTGAAGGAGCTGGTACCGATACGCCGCACGCCGGTCTTGATCGACACCATCTGGCCATAGAACAGCTCCCGTTTGAATTGCACCGTGTAGCCCGCGATGATCAGATGCCAGTCATGCACATCCAGCTCGGGCGAGAAGAGGCGAAACAGGGGATCACGGGCCGATTCAAACCAGACCGCCGGCACCGTGTTGTTGATGTGGCCGAGGGCGTCCGTCTCTTGAAAACGGGGTTGGATCTGCATTTCCAGCATGGGTGTCGACTCCTTGTCGTAGGACCGCGCACAGGCTAGCGCGCCAACCCGTCCGACTCAAGCGTCCCTGCCTGGGGGTGAGAGCCACCACCGGTTTCCGGCTCCTGCGCCACCTGCTCGGGCTTTAACCAGGCGCTGCGAAAATCGAACCAGCCAAGGGCCGTCATGCGCACGCCGTGCACGCCGACCCGGCTCTCCAGCTCCAGCCAGTGGTGAAACAGCGGCACGAACCAGCTCTGGCGCTGCACCTCGGCCAGCAGGGCACGGGGGCCGGGCTCTTCACCATGGGCGCGCCACTGCGTCAATCCCTGCCACAGGGCCTGCTGGCCGCCCCACACCCGGCGCAGCAAGGGGGTGCCCTGAAGCCAGGCGTAAGGGGCGAAGGCGTGCTCATGCTCCAGGTTGAGGGTGCCGAACCAGAGATCCACATCTTCATCCTCCCCGCTCACCCAGCGCCCGTAGTCCAGGGTACGCACCTCGAGCTGGATCCCCTGCTCTGCCAGCAGGCTGCTCATGGCGCTGGCGCACTCGTTGAATTCCAGGTGCTGGTTGAAGCAGGCCAGTACCAGCCGCGCTGGCAGGCTGACCGGGCCGGGCTCGGGAAGAGGCAGGCTCTCGCGCCAGTGGGGCAGGAGGCCCAATGCGCTGGTCCAGCCCCGCTGCAGTTCGGGTGCCACCCGGGCCATCAGGGCGATGGGGTTGAGCAGCCGGGTCAGCCACTGGCGCAGGGCCGGGTCCTGCAGGGGGACCGATCTGTCGTCCTGCAGCAGGAAGTAGCAGCCGGATTCCAGTTCGGACTCCCCGCGCATGGAACCAAGCTCCGGGGTGTCGCTGCCCAGCCTGACGTGGCTCTCCAGCCGCTCCGCCAGCTCCGGCAGCATCCAGATGTCGATCTCGTCGAGCAGGGCCCGCAGCCCGAAGTAGTCGTCAAATGCTTCGAGGCACAGGTGCAGGGGGTCGTTGGCGCTCACCCGATAGGGGCCGGTGCCCACCGGCTGCAGGGCGAAATTCGCCTCCCCCTTGAGCTCCCGCGGCAGGATGGCCGCCACCGGCTCGGCCAGCAGGTGCGGCAGCAGAGGATCCGGGCTGTCGAGATGGATGTCCAGGGTGCGCGGCCAGCGGCTCTCCAGCCGTGCCAGATGGGCGAACAGCGGGCGATCCCGCAAGGCCTGCAGGCTCTCCATCACATCCTCCACCACCAGTTCGCGGCCATGGTGAAAGCGCACCACGGGGCGCAGATAGAAGCGCCAGTGACAGGGGGCCAGACACTCCCAGTAGTGGGCGAGATCCCCCTCTATTTCCCCATTTTCCTCGTTTCGCCGGGTCAGGCCGTTGAAGATCTGGCGGCTCAGGTGAATTTCGGAGCGGCGCAAGGGCGCGGTGGGCAACAGACCGGGCAGGGGCCGGTAGTAGGGCACCCTCAGGATCTGGCGCCCCTCCCGGGTGGCCTGGCCGAGCTGCTCGATCAGCAGCGGAGTGAGCAGATCGAGGCGATCTTCGGCCAGCCGCACCGCCTGCGCCAGCTGGCCCTGACTCAGCAGATCCCGCAATCGGCGCCGGGTCAGGCTCTCCTGGTTGTCGAGCAGGGTGAGGCGGGAGCGCCGCCCCCGCCCTGCCTCCGCCGTCCAGCACAGCCAGCCCTGCCCTGCCATGCGGCGCAGCAGCAGGCGGGCATTGCGGGGGGTGCAACAGAGCAGATCCGCCACCTCGGCGAGGCTGATCTCCCGCTCGTCGCAGCCAAGCTGCTGGGCGAGCCGTTGAAATTGCTGATAAAGGCGGCTAGTAGGCATAAAAGAGGAAATCCCTTGACTGAAAGTCATCAGTTTTTACTTCCGCATTTTAGCTCAATACTGCTGGCGAACGTGAGAACCACAGCACAGGAGCACCATCATGAGCCATGCCAACCCCCTCAAACCGAACCGGATCCAGCAAACCCTCCGTCGCTACTTCCTGAGGATCCTGCCCCGCCCTCTGACGCTGGTCGAAGATCCCATGGCGCAGCTCAACCGCCTGATGCAGTGGGACATGCACCAGATAGACGACAGGGAGTATCGCCGCCGTCTCTGAGGTTGCCGTCACAGACGCCATCCGGTCACCGCCATCCCCAGGCATTGCTTTGCCGGAATAGGTGGTTTACATCGGCGCTGGGCCTGATAGATTGGACGTCTATCCATCCATAATGGTGACATCCAACAAGGAGTGTGTGATGAAAGATGCGACCCTGGCCCTGCACCACGGCTTTGCCAACGACCCCACCACCAAGGCCGTTGCCGTGCCCATCTACCAGACGGTAGCCTACGAGTTCGAGAGCGCCCAGCACGGGGCGGACTTGTTCAATCTGGCGGTGCCGGGCAACATCTACACCCGCATCATGAACCCCACCAACGATGTGCTGGAACAGCGGATGGCCGCCCTTGAAGGGGGGATCGCCGGCCTGGTGGTCTCGGCGGGTTCCGCCGCCATCACCTACGCCATCCAGGCGCTGACCGCCGCCGGTGACAACATCGTCTCCACCCCCCAGCTCTATGGCGGCACCTACACCCTGTTCGCCCACATGCTGCCAAGTTTCGGGGTCGAGGTGCGCTTCGCCAAGGATGACAGCGCCGAGGCCATCGCCGCCCTCATCGATGACAAGACCAAGGCGGTCTATTGCGAGAGCATCGGCAACCCGGCGGGCAACATCGTCGACATCGCCGCCCTGGCCAAGGCCGCCCACGCCCGCGGCGTGCCGCTCATCGTCGACAACACGGTCGCCACTCCGGTCTTGTGCAAACCCATCGAACACGGCGCCGACATCGTGGTGCACAGCCTGACCAAATATGTCGGCGGCCACGGCAACTCCCTGGGGGGCGTCATCGTCGACTCGGGCAAGTTCCCCTGGGCGGATCACGCCGAGCGCTTCCCCCAGCTGACCCAACCCGAGCCTTCTTATCACGGGGTGGTCTACACCGAGGCCTTCGGCCCGGCGGCCTTCATCGGCCGGGTGCGCACCGTGCCGCTGCGCAATACCGGCGCAGCGCTGGCGCCGATGAACGCCTTCCTGCTGCTGCAAGGGCTGGAAACCCTGAGCCTGCGCATGGAGCGCCACGTGGACAACGCTCTGCGAGTGGCCCACCACCTCAAGCACCACCCCAAGGTGGCCTGGGTCAGCTACGCCGGTCTGCCGGGTCACCCCCACTACCCGCTGGCGGAGAAGTACATGGCCGGTCGCCCCTCGGCCATCCTCTCCTTCGGCCTGAAGGAGGGCTACGAGGCGGGCGTGCGCTTCTACGATGCCCTCAAGATCTTCAAGCGGCTGGTCAACATCGGCGACGCCAAGTCCCTGGCCTGCCACCCCGCCTCCACCACCCATCGCCAGTTGAGCGAAGAGGAGCAGGCCAAGGCTGGAGTGAAACCTGAGATGATCCGGCTGTCGGTGGGGATCGAAGCCATCGAGGACATACTGGCGGATCTGGATCAGGCGCTGGAGGCCTGAGTCAATCGACGAAGGAGCGGGCACCACGCCCGCTCTTTTTCATCCATCAGTGAACCTGCTACCGGGGCGCTACGTATCACCGCCTTCCGTCACTGCGTCGAGGTTTTCATGATAGTCCTGCACCACCTGAACAAATCCCGCTCCCAGCGCATCATCTGGCTGCTTGAAGAGCTGGGCCTGCCCTACCAGATCAAGGCCTACCAGCGCGATGCCGCCACCTTTCTGGCGCCGCCCGAGCTCAAGGCCGTCCACCCCCTCGGCAAGTCGCCGGTCATCGAGTTTGACGGGCGGGTGCTGGCGGAATCCGGTGCCATCACAGAGTACCTGATCGCCCGCCACGCCCCGGACCGGCTGGCACCGGCCGCCGACAGCCCGGAGTATCCCGAATACCTGCAGTGGCTCCACTTCGCCGAGAGCTCCGGCATTCTGCCGCTGCTGCTCGACATGTTCGTGCGCAAGGATGGCAGCCCGATGCGCTTCCTGCCGGACTACGCCAAAGCCGAGTGCGCCAAGGTGCTGGGCTATCTCGATGAGGTGCTGGCAAACCGCCGTTACCTGGTGGCCGATCGCCTCACCGGCGCCGACATCCTGAACTCCTTCCTGGTGGATCTGCTGGCCCAGAGCGGCCAGCTGGCCCAGTTCCCGCACCTTGAGGCCTACTGGCAGCGACTCAACACCTATCCGGCTCGCCAGAAGGCGGCAGCCCTGGAGCGCGAGCTGGACCGCAGCGCCGAATAAACGGCGGTGCCCCGGTGACACCCTGCAAAACGCCCCGATGATCGGGGCGTTCTCTTTTCCGTTGGTCAGCCGGTGATCAGAGGGCGAGGGAAAGGATCCGCGCCACTATGGTTGCCAGGATGACTTACAGCGCGTGGGAGAGGATCCTGGCTACCTTGTCGGGATCGATGTCCTGCTGCTCCCCGAGGGCGGTCAGGCCGAACAGCTTGAGGTTGGAACAGATCCCCGGGATGCAGCGCGCATCCAAGCCATAATCGGCGAGACGGGTACCCACCCCCATCTGCTGGAAGAACTGCTCGGTGCGGATGATGGCCTCCTCAATGCGCAGCGCCTTGTCCTCCCGGCTGGAGTGCCACACCCGCTCGGCAAACTGGGCCAGCTTCTCCTGCTTCTGGGCCGCTTGCTCCCGCAGCAGGGAGGGCAGCACCACCGCCAGACTCTGGGCATGATCCAGCCCGTGCAGGGCGGTGAGCTGGTGACCGATGGCGTGGGTGGACCAGTCCTGGGGCACGCCGCGACCGATGAGGCCGTTGAGGGCCAGGCTGGCAGCCCACATCAGGTTGGCACGTACCTGGTAGTTGGTGGGCTCCGCCAGCGCCCGCGGACCGTTGTCCACCAGCACCTGCAGCAGCCCTTCCGCCAGCCGATCCTGCACCTCGCCCCCCACCGGGAAGGTGAGGTACTGCTCGAGGATGTGGACGAAGGCATCCACCACCCCGTTGCCCACCTGGCGCGGCGGAAGGCTGTAGGTGGTGGCGGGATCCAGCACCGCAAACACCGGTTGCACCAGCGGATTGTAGAAGGAGAGCTTGGCCTCCCCCCGGCTCACCACGGCGGCGGGGTTGCTCTCCGAACCGGTGGCCGGCAGGGTCAGCACACAGCCGAGCGGCAGCGCCCCCTTGATGGGGGCCTTGTCCCGCAGGATCTCCCAGGGATCGTCCCCCTCGAAGCAGGCAGCGGCGGCCACGAACTTGGTGCCATCCACCACGGAACCGCCACCCACCGCCAGCAGGAAGTCGATACGCTCGCGCTTGACCAGATCCACCGCCTCCATCAGCTGGTCGTACTGGGGGTTGGCGCCGATGCCGGGAAACTCCAGCCACTCCCGGCCCGCCAGCGCCTGGGTCAACTGCTCATAGACCCCGTTCTGCTTGATGCTGCCGCCGCCGTAGAGCACCAGCAGACGGCTGCCGACCGGGATCAGCTCCGGCAGAGTGGCTATCTGGCCTTCACCAAAGCAGATGCGGGTGGGATTGGCATATTGGAAGTTGTACACGGCAGAGCCCTCGGTTGATTGCATGCCGGGGAATTGTGCGCCTGCCGTGCCATCAGGTCAAAAACGGGAGCCTGTCGTCAAAAATACGATGCCAGCCTGCCGATGCCGGGCGCTCCTGCCCGGCTTTGCTATGGTGATAGCGGGAAGACGAGTTCGTCGCCCCCTCAAGCCCCTCCCGGGGTCCCTTTCCCACTCACAGGGTCTCTATCATGAAACTGAAGCACGCCTGGATTGCGGGTGCCCTCACCCTCTGTGCCCCTCCCCTGCTCTATGCCGCCGAGGTCACCACCCATGTGGCCGTGGCCCCCGGACAAGCCAGCCTGGCCGAAGAACTGACGGCCAGGGCAACCGTCACCGCCATCGACCTGGCCACCCGCAAGGTCAGCCTGAAAAATGCCGAAGGGCAGACCCTGGATCTGATCGCCGGGGAGGAGGTGACCAACCTTCCCCAGCTCAAGGTGGGAGATGTCGTGGCCTTGAGATATCTGCAACTGCTGGACCTGACCCTGCTCAAGGGCACCGCCGGGGTGAGAAAACGGGTGGTGGAAGTGGAAGGGGGCAAGGCGGCCGCCGGGGAGAAACCCGCAGCCGGCGCCGGCATGCAGGTAACCATCTATGCCGACGTCATCGACGTGGACAAGGCGCACCAGACCATCCGGGTCAAGGGGGTCGACCACACCCTGACCCTCAAGGTGCAGGATCCGGCCCAGTTCGCCCTCATCGCCAAGGGGGACCAGATCAAGGCCGTGCAGACCACCGCCATCGCCATCGGCATCACCCCCCAGAGTCCCTGAGCCCTGACCACGGCCTGCCAGCCCCGTGGCAAGGGGGCAACCCCTTGCCTTTAACGCCCAAAGATTGCCGTTTGAATCACATCATGCCTGGGAGGCGGATTTGCCGGTGAGGCGATCCATGGCCTCCTTGAGCATGGCATCGCGCTGCGCGGCCAGGTCCTTGCTCTGCGTTTCGCGCTCCTCGGCAGAGAGCGTCTTGTCATCCGCTATCCCCTTGAGCTGACGCTCGAGATCGTCAAATTTTTTGCGATCAAAGCCCAGGGCCTTGTCCACCATCTGCTGCACCCGCGCATCCTTGACGCCACCGGTCAGGACTGTGTTCTTGCCGTTTCTGGCCAGATGCTCGTAGGTCAACGCCTGCTGCGCCTTGCCGGTCAGCACCTGACTGGAGAGGCTGATCTGCTGAGACCAGCCGCTCTGCTTGTCGTCGCTGTCGCTGAGGGTCGCCAAGGCACGGTTCTGGGACGCGCTCTGGGCGAGTTGATGACCATAGGGTTTGATATCCATGAAGGCTCCACGCTCACTGCCGGCCTCGCCGGCTCCGGGGATGGTTTCCCCGCCATGGGCCTAAGACAGCAAAATGCAGGCCAACTTGAGTACCCCCCTCTTTCGACGGTTCAGCACGGGGTCACAGCACGCCTCCTTCTGCATTCCATGACGAGTGCGACCAGACCCATCAAAAAAAGGCGCCCGAAGGCGCCTCTTGTGGACAGAAGTCGGCTCGTCATGACATCAGCGACGGCTGATGTGGAACGGGCCGAAGGTCTGGGCCACCGGCATGATCTCGATGCTGTTGATGTTGACGTGGGCGGGCTGCTCGCTGATCCAGAGTACGGTATTGGCGATGTCTTCCGGCAGGATGGCCTGCACCCCCTGATAGACGGTGGCCGCCTTGGCGTCGTCACCGTGGAAGCGCACGTTGGAGAACTCGGTGCCGCCACACAGGCCGGGCTCCACGTTGGTGACACGCACCGCCGTGCCCGCCAGATCGGCACGCAGGTTGAGGCTGAACTGCTTCACGAACGCCTTGGTCGCGCCGTAGACGTTGCCGCCCGGATAGGGATAGGTCCCTGCGATGGAGCCGATATTGATGACGTGGCCGCAGTTGCGCGCCACCATGCCCGGCAGCAGCAACCGGGTGATCAGGGTCAGGCCGCTGATGTTGGTGGCGATCATCTGCTCCCAGTCTTCCAGATCCGCCTTGTGGGCAGGCTCCAGCCCCAGTGCCAGGCCTGCGTTGTTGACCAAAAGATCCACCAGTTGCCATTCGGTCGGCAGCCCCTCGATGGCGGCGCGGGTGGCAGCCTTGTCCTGGACGTCGAACACCAGAGGCAGGAACTGCTCGCCCAGCTCCTCGGACAGGGCGGCCAGCCGTTCGGCGCGACGCCCGGTGCCGATCACCCGGTGGCCAGCGCTCACCAGCAGGCGGCTGATGGCCTCACCAAAGCCGGACGAGGCGCCCGTTACCATTGCAATCATGTGAACCTCCATTGTTATTTGTCTTCTTGAAAAATCAGCACGTTATATGTCGCGTTTGCCCAGCTTTCGCCATGCGAACACCGCCAGATGCAGCAGGAAGAGACCCGAGCCCCCCAGCGCAAACAGCAGGCCGGTCAGGGCGTTGACCGAGGTATCGGCGCCGCACCACCACCAGACCAGCCAGCCGACGGCCCCGATGAGAAAGGTCTGGGCGGCGCAGACCGGGCAGCGCCCGAGCTTGGCCCTGATGGCGGTGGCCAGGCAATCCTCGCAACTCATGATGGCGCCTGCCGCTCATCCCCCAGCGCCAGCACCAGGCGGTGGGCATGCTGGCCGGGCCCGTAATAATCGGGCAGCCGTACCCTGGGGCGAAACCCCAGCCCCTGATAGAGGGTCCTGGCTTCTGGGTTGGCGTCGGCGACCTCGAGGCGAATCGCCCCCCAGCCGGCCTCGCGCCCTTCCCGGATCACCTGCTCCAGCAAGCGGCGTGCCCACCCCTGACGGCGGACGGTCCAGCGGATGGCGAGGGTCTGGATGATGAGACGATCCCAGCCTTTGTGCTCCAGCACGCTCAAATAGCCCATCACCTGCGCCTTCTCGTCTTGCAGCAGCAGGGTGCGCCCCTTGGCCTGATTGAGCAGATAGTGCCAGCGGCTGCGGCCGAAGGCGACCTCGGGGGGAAAACAGTAGCGTTCCAGCTTCACGATGGCGCCCAAATCATCGGCTCGGGCGGCGCGCACGGTCAACACGGGGAGTCCTTGTTCGGTTATTTATCCTCAGCACCAGAAATGCGACTTGTATCACAAGTTACCAAGGCAGAATATTAGGCACTGTAACCTCTTGTTTCCCCTCGCGCCATTGTCGTGCTTGTCGGTGCATCGAAGCCCACTGGGGATCCTGCCGTTTCTGGCAGTCCTTTCTGTGGAGCCTGAAAATATGAGTACCTATGTCATCGTCGAGGAGCCGGGCGACTGGCCCTGCCATGCCGACTATCTGCTGACCGCCCGCACCTACCTGCAACACGGTCTGCCCACCACAGGGGGGCGTCCGCGCATCATCAACCTCTGCCGCAGCCTGGAACACCTGGGGGCCGGTTATTACTGCTCCCTGCTGGCCCAGGCCCGCGGCCACCACTGCCTGCCGGGATTGCAGGCCATCAGCAGGCTGCAACCCCAGCAGCCTCCCGCCAAGCTGTGGCGCAAATTGCAGGGCTGGCTGGCCCAGCAGAGCGAAGACAGGATCCGGGTGCGCGCCATCTTCGGCCAGTGCGAACAGAGCGAGCTGGCGGGGCTCGCCCGCTATTACTACGGCCTGAGCCAGTTGCCGCTGCAGGAGCTGACCCTCAAGCGCGGTCGCCACGGCTGGTCGGTGCGCCAGCAGGAGAGCCTGTCACCGCTGGCGCTGAGCCCGAGCGAGAAGGCGCTGATGGTGCAGCACGCCCAGGCGCTGGTGGGCACGGGGGACGAGGAGCAGACGGCGCCACGCTACCAGCTCGCCATCCTGGTCGACCCCAACGACGGCCGCGCCAGCAGCGATGCCCTGGCGCTGGAGCGTTTCATCAAGGCGGCCGCTGCCCAGGGGATCCAGGCCGAGATCCTGCCCCCCTCGGCCATCGAGCGGTTGCCGGAGTTCGACACCCTCTGGCTGCGTGCCGAGACCGCGGTCGGCCACTACACCTTCGAGTTTGCCCGCCGTGCCGAGCAGCTCAAGATGCCGGTCATCGACAGCTCCCGTGCCATCCTCGCCTGCAGCAACAAGCTCTATCTCTACGAGCTGATGGTGCGCAGCGGCGTGCCCATGCCCCCCACCACCGTCGTGACCCGCCGCGGCCGCCAGCATGTGGACGAACTGGTGCAGCGCCTCGGTCTGCCACTGATGGTGAAGATCCCCGACGGCGCCCAGGGGCGCGACCTCGCCATGGCCAGCGATGACATCCAGCTCGCCCGCCTGTTGGACGAGGGGCTGGCCCGCTCCGCCCTGCTGCTGGTCCAGAGCCGGATCCCTGCCGAGTTCGACTGGCGCATCGGCTTTCTCGACGGCTCGCCGCTGTTCGCCTGCCGCCGCTACCGACCCGAACCCGGCAACCGCATCCGTCGCCGCAAACACCCCCTCGACATGAGCCGCATCGAGGCGCTGCCCCTCAGCGACGTGCCGGAGCGGGTGCTGCAAACCGCCCGCCGCGCCGTGCACCAGCTCGGCAACGGCCTGTTCGGGGTGGATCTGCGCCAGCAGGGTCAGGGCTGCGTGTTGCTGGAAATCATCGACAACCCCTGGATACGTGGCGATATTGAAGACAGGGAGGCAAAGGACCTCTACGAGCGCCTCGCCCGGGCCTTCCGCCAGCGGCTGGAGAACAGGGGGCAGAGCGCGACAGGATAACAAGCATCGCGAGCAGAGGTGGATATGATGACAATGCAGTGGTGGGACATCGCGCCCCTTGGCTGGGAGAACATCCTGGTCTGTCTGGTGTGTGGCACCCTGGTGGGGCTGGAGCGGCAGCTTCGCGGCAAGCCGGTTGGGATCCGCACCTCTTCCCTCATCGTGCTCGGCACCTACTGTTTTCTCGCCATCGGTGCCGCCGTCAGTCCTCAGGGCGCCGATCAGGCGCGGGTGCTGGGTCAGCTCATCACCGGGGTCGGCTTTCTCGGGGCCGGGGTCATGATGACCCGGGATGGTCAGGTGCTGGGGGTGACCTCCGCCGCCGCCATCTGGATGCTGGCCGCCCTCGGCGCCCTCATCGGCATGGACATGCTGCATCAGGCGCTGCTGCTCACCGTCGTCACCCTCTCCATCCTGGTGGGGGTGGACTATCTGGAAGCCAGCTTCAAGAGCCTGCGCCGCGGGGTGCACAACCGGCTGGAACACTGGCGCCACGGGGCCGAGCCCTCGGTCTCTTCCCGCCGGGACGATCTGGGCAGCGGCATCGAGAAGTAAGCCGCCACCATGAAAAAGGGCTCCATCATGGAGCCCTTTCTGTTGCCTGCCTCCCTCAGCGCACCAGCAGGAAGCGGCCGGTGAGGGGTGGCAAGTCCACCGTCACGCTGCTGCCACCAATGGCCAGATTCTCGCCGCTCTGCAGATCCACCAGGGCGCTGCCGCTGCGCAGCTTGCCGACCGGCACCGCGTAGCTCTGGGGCGTGGTGGAGACGTTGAGCAGGTAGACTACTTGCTCGCCCGCCGTCTGCTTGATGTCGCCATAGACGCTCCCCTCGGCCACCAGCTTGACCCGCTCCCCCTGATAGAGGGCGGGGTGGGCGGCGCGCAGGGCCAGCAGAGCGCTCAGCCACTGCTTGAGCTCGGCCTGCTCGCTGCTCGGCACGAAGCCGGTGACACCGGGGACCTTGCCATCGCTGCGGGCCACGTGATCATCGCAGAGCCCCTGGGCCGCACAGTCGCCCCCCACCTGAGTGGCAAAGCCAGGCACCTCGTCGCCAAACTCCTCGCCATAGTAGAAGGTAATGGGACCTGAGCGGGCAGCCATGAAGCTGAAGGCCGCCTTGTGGCGCTGCCAGTAGTCCGCACCATTGAAGTTGCCCCGCTCCAGCAGATCGCCGAAGCGCACCAGATCGTGGTTGCCCAGCATCAGGTTGGGCATGGCGTGGTCCGGGTAGTTCTCCACCTTGTTCCAGCTGGCGTCGAGCACGCTGGCCCCCTGCCCGCCCTTGCCGGACTCTTCCACCGCCAGCGCCTGTACTAGGCCGTAGCGCAGGGGGAAGTCGAACGCCGAAGAGAGAGCCGGGTTGTCGCTCGGGCCATAGGCCTGGGCGCGGATCTCGTCGGCGCCCTTCCACACTTCCCCCACCATGTAGCCGAGGGTGCCCCACTGCTGGCCGGCGGCCTTGCGCGCCGCGCTGGCCTGGGCCACCTCGCTGCGAATGGCGCGCCAGTCATCCAGCCCCAACTGATAAGCCTGATCGAGGCGCCAGCCGTCGATGCCGTACTGCTCGACCCAGTAACGGGCCACCTCCTTGAAGTAGGCCAGACTCTCGGGCTGGCCGTAATCCACCAGTTGGCCCGGGTAGCCTGCGCCGCCGCTCTTGAGGGCAGGCAGCCGCCCCTCTGGTGAAGGCTTGCTCACCCCCACCTTGTTGACGTGGCCGAACACCCCGTCGAGGAAGACATAGAGCCCGCGCTGGTGCGCCCCGTCCACCAGTTGCTTGAGCTGGGCGTTGCTGCCGAAGTTGGGATCCACGTTGAAGAAGTCGCAGGCGAAGTAGCCGGTGGCATCCAGCCGGTCGTCCCCGGCCTGGCCGGCGCAGGAGTCAAACACCGGCGTGAGCCAGATGGCGTTGACGTTGAGGCTCTTGATGTGGTCGAGACTGTCGATGATCCCCTGCAGATCGCCGTTGTGCCGGGAGGGGCCGTAGCCAACGCCGTAGTTGGCGCTGCCGTCGCCGTCGACGAAGGACTCCACCATCACCTGGTAGGTGCGCAGGTTGCAGGCTGGCTGATCATTGCCGTAGCAGGCGCGGCTGGCCGACGCGGGGGGCGGATTGACCACCGGGGGCTGGGGGTCACTGCTGCCACCGCCTCCCCCGCTGCCGCAAGCCGTCAGTAACAGGGCGGCCCCGATGAGGCCGCCACGACGCAACGTTCCTTGTTTCATTGTTATGTTCCCGCTGTGGTGGATGGGCGCCCAAAGCGCCGCACTGGGGTCATGATAACGACCTGACCGACGCGGGTCTGTGACTGAAAACGTTACCTGACTCAACGAGTTAGCATGTCAGAAGCGATGCATGTTGCGATCGGGGAAGGCGGCGCGCTCGTCGATGGGCAGGATCAGGTGGTAGACCTCGTGGGCCGCCAGGGTGAAGCCCGAGGGCCACGCCAGTTGATGGCGATCATCGATGAAGACACGGGCGAAGCGACGCTCGGTCTCCATGGCCGCAAACAGCGGCTGGCCGCGCCAGGGGGTGAGATCCAGCACGCCTGTGGTGCCGTCGGAGAGCACCACGAACAGAGACCAGCCCTGCATATATTCCACATCGATGAAGACCGGCATCCCTTCGGCTCCGATTGAGAAATTCGGCGCCATTATAGGCACGACCATTGTCTCGATGTGCCAGCAGGATCACAGTTTTCCCAGCGTTTTATGCTCTCTTCGAACCCTGCATCCCGTCACAAAAAAATCATAAAACGTGCCAACTTTTCCATGTATACCCCATGCCCATGCAACCTTTGCCAGGCGCCACTGTCATACTCCTGCACCATAACAACAATGCGTCCGGGGACTGGGCGCAAACAGGTTTGCAGGAACAATATGACCACCATCAGACAATGGCTGGGACCGGTTTGGCCCATCGCCGTATTTTCATTGATCGCGCTCATCTCCCTGACCGTCAGCCGCCTTGGCCTGGGGCTCTGGCAACTGGAACGGGTGGATGCTGTCTCTGGCTGGCAGGAGATGCTGCTGCAAGGCATTCGCGTCGACGTCGCCACCCTCTGCTGGGTCTGGGGCGTACCCGCCGTCTTGACCCAGTTGCTGGCCGGGCCCCACGCGCCGGGGCGGCTCTGGATGCAGCTTATCCGGATCTGGCTCACCCTGGGGCTCTGGCTGATGCTCTTTCTCGAGATCTCCACTCCCGCCTTCGTCACCGAATACGGGGTGCGCCCCAACCGCCTCTATGTGGAGTACCTCATCTATCCGAAAGAGGTGCTCTCCATGCTGTGGGCTGGCCGCAAGGGCGAGCTGCTGCTGGCCGTGATCTTCAGCGGCGCCGTGCTGGGCGGTGGCTGGTGGCTGAGCGGCCGCCTGGTGCGTGACCTAAGCTTCCCCCGCTGGTACTGGCGCCCCGCCTTCGCCCTGCTGATCCTCGCCGTCGGCTTCCTCGGCGCCCGCTCCAGTCTCGGCCATCGCGCCCTGAACCCGGCCATGGTGGCCTTTGCCGACGATCCCCTGGTCAACGCCCTCACCGTCAACTCCGCCTACTCCCTCTTCTTTGCCATCAAGCAGATGGGGGCCGAGGAGGACGCCAGCCAGTTTTACGGCAAGATGGCTGACCATCAGGTACTAGACATAGTCCGCGAGGAGAGCGGCCGCCCTCTCGGCGATTTCACCTCTGCCGATCTGCCGAGCCAGACTTTCAATACGGCCAGCTACCAGGGCAAGCCCAAAAACCTGGTGATCCTGCTGCAAGAAAGCCTGGGGGCCCAGTTCGTCGGCTCCCTCGGCGGCCTGCCGCTCACCCCGAACATCGATGCCTTGTCGAAAGAGGGTTGGGCGTTCGAGCAGCTCTACGCCACCGGTACCCGTTCGGTACGCGGCATCGAGGCGGTGCTCACCGGCTTCACGCCGACCCCGGCCCAGGCCGTGGTCAAGCTCGGCAAGAGCCAGACCAACTTCTTCACCATCGCCGACCTGCTCAAGCAGCGAGGCTATGACACCAGCTTCATCTATGGCGGCGAGAGCCACTTCGACAACATGCGCAGCTTCTTCCTCGGCAACGGCTTCACCACCATCGTCGAGCAGAAGGACTTCAAGAACCCGGTGTTCGAGGGATCCTGGGGCGCCTCGGATGAAGATCTGATGGCCAAGGCCGACGAGACCTTCGCGGCGCTGCACAAGGAGGGCAAACCCTTCTTCAGCCTGGTGTTCAGCTCCAGCAACCACGATCCCTTCGAATTCCCCGACAACCGCATCGCCCTGTACGAGCAGCCCAAGCAGACCCGCAACAACGCCGCCAAGTACGCGGACTACGCCGTCGGCGAGTTCTTCAAGAAGGCCAGGGCATCGGACTACTGGAAGGACACCCTGTTCCTGGTCATCGCCGATCACGACAGCCGGGTCGGGGGAGCCAGCCTGGTGCCCATCCCCCGCTTCCACATCCCGGGGGTCATCCTGGGGGACGGCATAGCACCGAGAAAGGACCCCCGCATCGTCAGCCAGATCGACATGGCCCCGACCCTGCTCTCCCTCATGGGCATAAGTGCCGACTACCCCATGCTGGGCAAGGATCTCACCCGCATGCCCGCCGACTGGCCGGGACGCGCCATCATGCAGTACGACAAGAACTTCGCCCTGATGCGCGGCAAGGATGTGGTGATCCTGCAGCCCGAGCGGGCGCCGGAAGGCTTCATCTACGAGGATGCGACCGAGACGCTCACCCCGGCGCCGCAGCCGGGCGCCATGAAGGATGCCGCCCTGGGGCTGGTCCTGTGGGGCAGCCTGGCCTATCAGCAGGGGCTCTACCGGACGGCGCAGGACAGCCGGCTGGCTCTCAACTGAGGAACCGCCCACAAAAAAACCGCCCTCGGGCGGTTTTTTCTTGCGGCTCGCCCCATCAGGGGTGGGGGAAGCAGGGGAGCGAGCGGCTGAACCTGTGCTCGAACACCAGGGAGGTCTCGAGGTGCACCACCTCTTCCCGGGAGGTGAAGTGATCGAAGACGAAATTGCGCAGGTGTTCGGTATCGGAGACGCACAGGTGCACCAGGAAATCATCCTTGCCGCCCATGTGGAACAGGCTGATCACCTCGGGCAGGGCCAGGATGGCGTCGCGAAACGCATCGATGATCTGGCGGCTGTGACGGGCCAGTTGCAGGGAGACCATGGCCTGGATGTGACCGCCCAGGGCCTGGTAATCCACCTCGCAGTGCGCCCCCTTGAGCACGCCATCCTGCTGCAGCTTGCGCACCCGCTCCAGACAGGTGGACGGCGCCACCCCGACCAGGGCCGCCAAATCCTTGTTGGTCATGCCCGCATCGCGAAACAGATGGGCCAGGATGTCCAAGTCCAGTTGATCCAGGTTTCTCATCTTTACTCCTTGCATCGCTCGATTTTTTTAGACTCTGCCCGTAAACCGGGCCGAACACAACGCAGATTGACATCGCCTCCGGCCCCTCTATGCTGTGCCGCACCCGCGGGATGCCGATCCCGTTGATCCCGGCCACCACGAGGAACCCCATGCTCAGTGCCCATCCCTTCTGGAGCCTGGACATTCCACGGCTCGACGGCCAGCTCCTGCTCACCCCCTGCCCCGGCAGCCAGCAGGTCCCCATGGCCGACGCCCTTGCCCAGTTGCAGCTGGCCGGTGCCGGCGGGGTGCTTACCCTGATGACGGAAGAAGAGCTGGCCCTGTGCGGGCCCCTCTCTCTCGGGCAGCTGGTGCAGGCCAGAGGCATGAGCTGGTTCCATCTGCCCATTGCGGATGACGAGGCACCGGATGCAGCCTTCGAACAGGCCTGGCCCGGGGTGCAACCCCGACTGCTCGCCCTGCTGCGCGAGGGACGGCACCTTGCCATTCACTGCCACGGCGGAAGCGGGCGTACCGGGCTGGCGGCCGCCCTGCTGCTGATGACCCAGGGGCTGCCCCAGCAGGAGGCCATGACCCTCATCCGGGCCAGACGGCCACGGGCCTTCACCCTGGCCTGCCACCGTCACTGGCTCGATACCCGTGGACGGCGGCTGGCCGGGGCGGACTGAGGGCTCTATCCCTTGGGCTGCTGGTAGGTAAAGACCTTGCCGATGTCTTCCACCTTGTAGCTGGTCAACTGGTAGACGTAATAGTTGAGCCAGTTGGAAAACAGCAGGTGACCGTGGCTTCGCCAGGTGGCGCGCGGGGTCTGGCTTGGATCGTTGTTCGGGTAATAGTTGACCGGAATGACGGGGGTGAGCCCGGCCGCCAGATCCCGCCGGTATTCCCCATCCAGGGTCAGGGCGTCATATTCCGGATGGCCGGTGACGAACACCTGGCGACAATCCTTGGTGGCGGCCAGATAGACGCCCGCCTCTTCCGACTCGGCGAAGATCTGCAGATCGGTGTGGGCGCGGATGAGATCCCCGTCGAAGGCCGCATAGCGGGAGTGGGGCGCCACGAATTCGTCATCGAAGCCACGCAGCAGCGCCTCGTGCTCGTCGAGGCGGTGGTGGCGATAGACCCCGGAGAGCTTCTCGCCGTGGGTCTGCTTCTCCATGCCGTACAAGGCTTTCAGCGCCGCCTGCACCGCCCAGCAGAGGAAGAGGGTGGAGGTGACATGCTGATGGGACCACTCGATGATCTCGACGATGCGGGGCCAATAGACCACCTCCTCGAACTCCACCAGCCCGAGCGGCGCCCCCGTGATGATCATACCGTCGTAGTTGTTGCCTCTCACCTGCTCGAAGTCGTGATAGAAGTTCTCCAGGTGCGCCTGGGGCGTGTTTTTCGACTCCCGATCGTCGATGCGCAACAGATCCACGTCCACCTGCAAGGGCGAGTTGGAGAGCATCCGCATCAGCTGGATCTCGGTTTCTATCTTCTTGGGCATCAGATTGAGGATGAGCACCCGCAGCGGGCGGATGTTCTGGGTGACGGCCCGGGATTCCGTCATCACGAAGATGTTCTCCTGCCCCAGCACTTCGGCGGCGGGCAACTGGTCCGGGATCTTGATCGGCATGCTGACTCCCTGTACTGCATCGGTAAATATGTCTGGACATCTAGAAGCCTATAATAAAGCGCTCCCGCTGTCATCAGATACCTTTTGTATTCACCCCGCCCTTTGACTAGCATACGGCTCAGTGTGTCCCTCGTGCCCAACCCCATGACAGGAATCAAGATCTCCGTAGAACGGCTGCAAGTCGGCAATTATGTCTCCCTGCCTTTGGGATGGCGTGAGCACCCGTTTCTGTTCTCCAGCTTCAAGCTCAAGAGCGAGGAGGAGATCGAGCTCATTCGTCGCCTTGGCCTCAAGCTGGTGACCATCATTCCCGACAAGAGCGACACGCCGCCCAAGCCCCTCGGCCAGACCCAGCCCCAGGCGGATGAGGTTGAGGGAGAGGGTCTCGTCGCCCGCCAGGAGGAGATGCAGCAGGAGAAACTGCGGCGCATCGAGCAGTTGCAGCGCTATCGCCGCGACCTGCAGCAGTGCGAGAAACAGTTCCGCCAATCCCTGGCCCAGGTGCGCAACCTCATGGGCAAGATCCAGTCCCGCCCCCTCAACGCCATCAGCGAGGCCCAGGAGCTGATCAACGCCATGACGGAGCAGCTCCTCTCGGTGGACGAGATGGTGCTGCACCTGGTCTCTGACAGCGATGATGGCAACAGCCTGCAGTTTCACTCCCTCAACGTCAGCGTGCTCAGCATGCTGCTCGCCCGGGAGTGCAAGTTGCCGGCCGAGGCGATCCGCCAGGTCGGCATGGGGGCCCTGTTCCATGACATCGGCAAGCTGAGGATCCCGAGCCAGATCCTGCGCAAGACGGAGCCGCTGACCAAGCCGGAGCAGAACCTGATGGCCCAGCATCCCCGCTACGGCCTGGAACTGCTGGGGCTGGTCAGCGATTTTCCGGAAGCAGCCAAGCAGATAGTGCAGAACCACCATGAGTACCTGGACGGCACCGGCCCCCAGGGGCTCAAGGGGGATCAGCTCGATCCCCTCACCCAGATCGTCTCCCTCATCAACGAGTACGACAACCTCTGCCACCTGGAGGCCAAGGTGCCCTACGCGGCCCTCGGCAGCCTCTACAAGCAGCGCAAGTCCCAGTTCAACGCCGATCACCTCGGCATGCTGATCCGGCTGATGGGGGTCTATCCCCCGGGCAGCGTGGTGCAGCTCTCCAACGGCCAGGTGGGGCTGGTGATGTCGGTCAACGCCTCCCGCCTGCTCTACCCCGCCGTGCTGGTATACGACCCCCGCATTCCGCGCCAGGAGGCGGCCATCATCGACCTCGACGCGGCCGGGCTGACCATCGCCAAGGTGATCCAGCCCAAACGCCTGCCCCCGGCGGTGTTCGAATACCTCAACCCCCGCACCCGGATCAGCTACTACTTCGAACACGGCAAGCCCTGAGAGGGCTGGCCCCACCCAAGGAGTCCCCATGCGCATCGAGATCATCAGCACAGGCGACGAGATAGTGACCGGCCTGGTGGTGGACACCAATGCCGCCTGGCTCAGCGCCCTCTTGCTGGAGCAGGGCTGGCAGGTGCGCCGCCGCGCCACCGTGGGGGACAACCTCGCGGATCTGACAGCCGTACTGCAGGAGAGCGCCAACCGCGCCGAGGTGGTACTGGTGTGCGGAGGGCTCGGCCCCACGGCAGACGACCTCACCGCCCAGGCCGCGGCCGAGGCGTTTGACCAGCCCCTGACCCTGTTCCCGGACTGGCTCGCCACCATGGCCGAACGCTATGCCAGTCGGGGCCGCACCATGGCCCGGAGCAACACCAAGCAGGCCTGGCTGCCCCGGGACTGCGAGATCCTCGACAACCCGGTGGGCACCGCCTGCGGCTTTGTGGTCTGCCACCCGGCCAGCCACGGCCAGAGCCGGCTCTTCTTCACCCCGGGCGTGCCGTTCGAGTTCAAGCAGATGGTGCGCGAACAGATCATGCCCCGCCTCAAGTCGCTGGCCGGGGAAGAGACCGACACCGAGCTGCGCCGTTTCTACACCTTCGGCGTCTCGGAGTCCGCCCTCAGCGACATGCTGGATGCGGCCCCCTGGCCTGCCGGCATCGAGCTGGGCTACCGCTCCTCCATGCCTCTCATCGAGCTCAAGCTCATCGGCCACGGTGCCAGCACCGCCGACATGGACGCCGCCGAGGCGAGGCTGCTTGCGGCCATCGCCCCCTGGCTGGTGGGGCGTGGCAACGAGGCGCCTGCCAGCCAGATCCTGGCCCTGCTGGGGGAGCGGTCGCTGCACCTGCAAGAAGGAGAGAGCCGGGGCGCCCTGCTGACCATGTGTCACGGGCACCCGGCCCTGACCGCCGGCTTCAGCCACACCCTGAGCGACGATCTGACTCAACTGGCGGTGCCCGCCGCCCCCCTGAGCCTCACCATAGGCCGTGCCGGGCCGGACGGCGTGCCGCTGCTGCTCTGCGCCGACGGGCAACTGCACGGCCAGACGCTCAGGGTCAGCCACCCGGATCCCGCGAGCGGTCGCCGGATCCTCGCCTTCGCCGCCCTCGACATGCTGCGCCGCCACCTGCTGGGGCTGCCGGTGCTCGCCGATTACCTCACCCTGACCCGAACGGCCAGATGCCAGGAGGGCGCCCGGGGCTAGAAGTGAGCCAAGCCTGCACCGCCATGGACCCAGTACCCGGCGAGCGCCAGGGTCAGCAGGCAGAAGGCCCTCTCGTAGCCCCCGCCGCTCTTGAGGGGCAGGCCGGGCAGGCGAAAGCGCCGACGCCAGGGCCAGAGCAGGGGAATGCCCATGGGGGTGAGCCAGTCCCCCAGCAGATGGCTGAGATAGCCCACGATGAGGGCATCCTTCACCGCCCCCGACAGCAACCAGGGGGCTTCCACCTGGGCCAGCCCCCAGACCCCCATCCCCACCGCCAGCAGGCTGTGGGTGAAACCGCGATGGCCGAACAGCCGGGAGAGCGGCCCCGAGATCCAGGGCAGTTGCCGCCCGAGCAGGGAACGGGGGTGATCGAGATCCGGCAGCAAGGCGCTCGCCAGGGCCATGGGGACGATGTGCCACAGGCTGGCATCGGCCAGGGCCGGAGTCAGTTCGACCTTGTGGGCAAGCAGGACGCAGGTGACGGAAAACAGCAGGTGGCCTTGGGCGGTCATGGGGCTCGTTCGGTTGGACAGAAAAAGGGGCTGATCGATGGTGACCAGGGTCCTCGCCCTGGGGCGGCGGCAGATTAAAATCCTTCTCTTCCTGCCTGGCAAGGTGATTTGCATCGCCACCTTCAACGTGGTTGACACTCTGGATAGCGAAAGCATAAAACGTCAGCATATTGCGCTAAAAAACTGCAATGGAGCCCATGGCATGGCCGGCTCTGCCCCTCTCCCGTCAGCCGATATTTCCTCAACCCGGCTCACCCATTTGCATTCAGATCGTTGACCCGGAAGGAAAAATACCCGAATACTGCGCGTTGGATCCGCCCCGGCGGCATTGGATGCCGGCAAGGAGAGGCCCCGGCATGGGGCAAACCGGACAGGGACAACGAAGGAGGGCCCGGTGTTAAGCAAAGCGTGGTTTCAGCTGTCGGCCGACATGAGCTATGTCTGCCTGCGCATCACCTCGGGCCTCACCGAGCCCATCCAGGAAAGCGACGTCCTGGCCCTGCTGCGACTCTCCAACTGCCGGCGCTACGAACCCCTCGGCGAGGGGATCCGCGAAGCCGTCACCCTGCTCAACGCCCTCATCGCAGAGCCGGATGCCCCCGCGCATCCGCCAGTCCCCATTGCCCGGCGCCAGGATGCCAGGCTGCTCATCCAGGTGGACAAGGACCAGATGAGCGCCAGGGCGCAGATCACCGCGGACTGGGGTGGCCAGCCCCTGACCCTGGCCCGGTTGCAGGAGGCCCTGGCGGCCAGCACGGTCAAGCAGGGGGTGAGCGAGCGACTGCTTGCCGCCGCCATCCAGGCGGCGGGTGAGGCTGCCCCCGGTGCCCAGCTCAATCCCGTCATCGCCCTCGGCAAGGCCGCCAGGCACGGCCTGGATACCCGCCTGGAGCGACTGGTGGAGACCGCAGCCGAGCGGATCCTCAAACCCCAGGAGCGGGATCACGGCAAGGTGGACATGCGCGACCTCGGCACCCTGCTCACCGTCAAGGCGGGGGCGTTGCTGATGCGCAGGCACCCCGCCACCCAGGGCATCGACGGCTTCACCGTGACGGGCCAGACCCTGACCGCCCGCCACGGCAAGGAGAGCGCCATGACGCCGGGTGACGGCACCTGCCTCTCCCCCGAGGATCCGGACCTGCTGCTGGCGACACGCCCGGGGCTCCCCTGTCAGGAGCGTGCCGGGATGCGGGTCGACGAGGTGCTCAACGTCAAGCAGGTCGACATCCGCCACGGCCACGTCGAGTTCGAGGGATCGCTGCTGGTCACCGGGGACGTCATGCCCGGCATGCGCGTCAAGACCAGCGGTGACGTGGTGATCGGCGGCTTCGTCGAGGGCGGCTACATCGAATCCGGCGGCACCATCACGGTGCGTAACGGCATCATAGGGCGCAAGCTGGCGGACGACGAATACCTCTGCCACCTCAACGCCGGGGGGGAGATCCACGCCAGCTATGCCCAGTACGCCAGGCTGGAGGCCGATGGCGACATCCATATCCTGAGCCAGCTCAGTCACTGCTATTGCCGCAGCGGCCAGGATCTCAAGGTGGGGGACAGCGCCATGCGCAAGGGGCACCTCATCGGCGGTATCAACATCGCCAACCGGCTCATCATGGCACCGGTGCTCGGAGCCTCGGCGGCCAACCGGACCCGGTTGCAGATCCTCGGCGGCTATTTCAGCCAGAAGGAGCAGGAGCTGGCGCTTCGCCAGCGCAAACAGACCTGCGCCGAGCAGATAGACAAGCTGCAGGATCTCATCCTGCGTCTGCTGCAACTGCCTCGTGACAAGCGCAATCCCGAGACCCTGCAGAAGATCAAGGCGCTGCGCACCCGCCAGTTCGACGAGAGCAAGAGCCTGGACGAGCAGCTCGCCGAGGCGCAGCGGGAGCTGCAGGCGCTCATGGCCAACATGGACATCATCGCCACCCAGCGCCTCTTCCCCGGCGTCGAGGTGGAGATGGCCCATCACCACAACAGGGTCGACATCGAGCACGGCCCCATCCACTTCGCCATCCGGGAAGATCAGCTGCAACTGACCCCCTACCAGGGCCAGCGCTGAGGGGCAACGTGCCCCCGCGTCGGCAGGCGGCGTGATCCCGGCGGCGATTTTCGCTACACTCGGCCTCCCCATGGCCCCATCGGGCGGGCCGGCCAGACTCAGGTAGTGAGAAGATGTACAAGCTGATCGCATTGGATATGGATGGCACCCTGCTGACCCCAGAGGGCCGAATCTCCCCCCGCACCCAGGCCGCCATCGCGGCAGCCCGCGCCAGGGGCGTGACCGTGGTGCTGGCCTCCGGCCGCCCGCTGGAAGGCATGACCGCCGCCCTGACCGAGCTGGGCCTCACCGGACAGGATGACTACGTCATCTGCTACAACGGCGCCCTGGTGCAGCAGGTGTCCGAGCAACGCATCATCCGCAGCCAGTTGCTGACCGGCAGCGATGCCCATGCCATCGCCCACCTGGCCTGTGAGCTGGGGGTGAACATCCACGGCTTCTCCGTCCGCCAGGGGCTCATCAGCCCCAGGATCAGCCCCTACACCGAGCACGAATCCCGCCTCATCGGTCAACCCATCAACCTGGTGGACTTCGCCACCCTGCCCGACGACGAGCAGATCATGAAGGTGATGATGATTGACCCAGAGCCCCTGCTCTCCCGTGCCATCGCCCAGCTGCCCGCCGAACTCCACGAGCGCTATACCGTGGTGCGCAGCGCCCCCTACTTCCTCGAGTTCATGAACAAGCGCAGCAACAAGGGCACCGGCGTCGCCGCCCTGGCCGAGCACCTGGGGCTGGATGCCTCCCAGGTGATCGCGGTGGGGGATGCGGGCAACGATCACCACATGATCGCCTACGCCGGACTCGGGGTCGCCATGGGCAACGCCACCGACGAGATCAAGGCGCTGGCACAGCACACCACGGGGCGCAACGATGAAGACGGGGTCGCTCAGGTGATCGAACGTTTCATCCTGAACGCCTGAGTCGACAAGGGGCCCTGTGGGCCCCTTCTGCTATCCGGCCGCCCGGCCAGATGTTTAATATATCCACCATCAAATCTCTCGCCGCACCAGACATCCCCCCTCAAGCCCCTTTAAATGGGACTCACAGCCCTATCTCGGCATCAGCGGTTAACATAATTGCATCATTTTGTTTGACATATTGAACGGCCTTGGCAGACTGGAGGCAGGATCCAGGCTGTCGTTGCCAAGGCTGACCGACGATTCTGGCACGCTGGCGCGACCCTGATCCCACGACCATGCCTTGAGGTATGCCCTTGCGAGCCGAGGCGGCAAGGGCCTTCCCAAGGCGCAGGATGAGACCGCCAAGGATAGCCAAGGTGACCTATGCCCAACCCCAGTGCCCATAACAAACCCGTCGTGCTGATGACCATGGGGGCCCAGGCCCGCAGTGGCCACGCCTACCAGGTCATGACCCACAAATACATCAAGCCTCTGGTGGAGATCAGCGGCTGCGTGCCGCTGCTGGTGCCCACCTGCTGTGGCACCGAGGATCTGGAGCAGTATCTGGACCTCGCCGACGGGGTCTATCTGAGCGGTGCCGGATCCAACATCGATCCTGCCCTCTATGGCCAGGAGAACCTCACCCCGGAGAAGCCCCAGGACAGGGACAGGGATCTGTTCGATATTCCCCTGGTGCGCGCCGCCCTCGACCGTGGCCTGCCGATCCTCGGGATCTGCCGCGGCATGCAGGAGATCAACGTGGCCCTGGGGGGGGACATTCACCAGAAGGTCTATTGCGAGCCGGGTTATGACGATCATCGGGAGGATGCGGATGACCCGGTGGACGAGCAGTATGGCGAGAGCCATCAGGTCGAGCTGGTGCCCGGTACCTGGCTGGCCGAGCTGATGGGGCAGCCGTCGATTCCGGTCAACTCCCTCCATGGGCAGGGGATCAAGACGCTGGCCAAGGGGCTGGCACCCCTGGCCCATGCCGAAGACGGGCTGATCGAGGCGATCCACGCTCCCGCCCTCTCCCCCTTCCTGCTGGCGGTGCAGTGGCACCCGGAGTGGAAGGCCAGCGAGAACCCCCACTCCATCAAGCTCTTCACCGCCTTTGGCGACGCCTGCCGCCGGTTCAGGCAGCAGGTCGGCTAGTCGCCGACCCCTTGCCCTTGAGCCTGGGCAGGGCCCCGTGCATCGGGGGCTGCCCGGAGGCATCCGACGTGGCGGGCCTGTGACCCCCCCACGCCATCAAGCTGTCCACTGCCTTCGGCGATGCCTCCTGCCCATTCAGGCAGCAGACGGGCTAGTCGCCAAATCCCTTGCCCTTGAGCTTGGGCAGGGCTCCGCGATCAGGGCGCAGGGTTCGGCAGACATCCAGCCCCTTGAGGCCCCGCTGGATATGGTCCGGGGCCTGCCCGAGCACCATGCCGTTGCCGCGATAGAGACGGGCATCCTCCAGCTCGAACAGCTCGCCGCCGATGAGCAGTTGCTCCCGGCCATTCACCACCTTGCCCCGTTTCAGGGGCAGGGTCATGTCCACCTGGATCTCTCCGGTGGCACACCCCTCGCGCCAGCGCGCCTCGTCGGAAAACGGGGAGATGGCGATCTCCCGCCAGGATCCGTCCCTGAACTCCATCCGGTAACGGTCTTGCACCAGATCGCATCCCGCCAGCACCACGGGGATCGCCAGCCAGATGACACCCTTCAGTCCCTTCACGCCCTTGCTCCCTTGTTGTTATTGCCCGATATACATCACGGAATCTGTCCCTCACCCCCAGCTCAGAGCAGCAGGGTGGCCAGATCCTGCAGCTGTCCCAGCTCCACATCCGGCAGCAGCGACAGCGACTGCCAGGACTGACCGCTCTCGTTGAGCCAGGCGGCCCGAAAGCCGTGCAGCCTGGCCCCCAGCACGTCGGTCACCGGGTGATCCCCCACATGGAGGATGCGGCCGGGGGTCAGCCCCAGGGCCTCTTGCACCTGCACGAACATGTCGGGCGCCGGTTTCATTCTGGCTCCCGCTCCCGCCTTGCAGACCAAGGTGAAGTAGCCAGCCAGACCCGCCAGCTCCAGATCCAGGTTGCCGTTGGTGATCACCGCCAGCGGGTAGCGCGCCGCCAAACGAGCCAGCAGGGCGTGAGTCGCCTCGCTCACCTCTATCTTCGAGCGCTCGGCCATGAAGCCGGTGAACACCGCCCTGGCCTGCTGCTCCGCCAGCCCGGGCTCCATGCCCCCCTGCACCAGGGCCTCGCGAATGCCCCGCTGCCGCGCCAGGCTGACGTCGTGGCTCAGCGCCGGGTGGTCCAGCAGCAACTGGCGCTTGAGCGCGAGCCAGCGCGGTTTGTCCAGCATGGCGGTAGCCAGGTATTCGCTGCGCAGATGGTCCAACATCCACTGTTCCGCCCGCGCGATGGCGGGACCGTTGTCATAGAGGGTGTCGTCCAGATCGAACGAGATGGCGGCCACCGGCTGCCAGCGACGGTAAAACTGCATGGCTGTTTCTTTACTCCTCATTCTCTGGCGTTGCGAGCGCCCGCCTGACCCGGGCGACGTGGAGATTGTCATCCCCGCAGATCGCACACCACATCACTCATCCTCCGGCGTTTCCGGATCCCGCTTCGCTCGCGGGTGGGCACTGTCATATACCTTGGCCAGATGCTGGAAGTCGAGGTGGGTATAGATCTGGGTGGTGGAGAGATCCGCATGCCCCAGCAGCTCCTGCACCGCCCGCAGATCGCCGGAGGATTCCAGCATGTGGGTGGCGAAGCTGTGGCGCAGCTTGTGGGGATGCACGTGGGCATTGAGCGCCTGCTTGTTGCCCCAGCCGTCGAGCCGCTCCTGTACAGAGCGGGCCGAGAGCCGCTGCCTGCGCTTGGAGACGAACAATGCCTCCCCCTCGTCACCGGCCAGCAGGGGGCGTACCTTGAGCCACTTGTGCAACCACTCCACCGCCATCCGCCCGATGGGCAGCACCCGTTCCCGCGAGCCCTTGCCGATCACCCTGAGCTGGCGCTCGTCGAGCTTCACGTCCGCGAGGTTGAGCCCCACCAGCTCGGCAAGGCGCAGGCCGGAGGAGTACATCAGCTCCATGATGGCGCGATCCCGTACCGCCAGCGGATCCTGCTCGTCGGTGATGTTGAGCAGCTGATACATCTCGTCCACGTCCAGGTTCTTGGGCAGGGGCCGCCCCTGCTTGGGGGTGACGATGCCCCGCGCCGGGTTGGCGGTGAGCCGCCCCTGGCGCACCTGCCAGTCGCAGAAGCTGCGCAGGGCCGACACCTTGGTGGCAAGGGAGCGGGGCGCCAGCCCCCCCTTGTGCATCCGGGTCACCAGACTGCGCACCTGGCTCGCCTCGAGCCGGGCCCAGTCGTCGACCCCGAGCTTCACCAGCTCGGCAGTCATGGCTTCCAGGTGGGCCTGATAGTTGCTACGGGTGTGGGGGCTGAGCTGGCGCTCGACCCGCAGGTATTCGATAAAGGCGTCCAGCTCCCCCGCCAGTGCGACCGGCAGGGGGTCGGCGGCAGGGGGCGTCCTGGCAGGGGCTCGGGTCGTTGCCTTAGCCACGGGCCAGCTCGGGCAGACGCAGTTGCAGCAGACGCCCCAGCTGACCCAGCAGCAGGGTGTCGTTGTGGGGGGTGAAGTGGCTGGGATCCGAGCTCGCGAAGGCCAGCACGCCGAGCTCCCCGAGCCGCATCAGGGCCACCGAGTTGACCAGCACATCATTGCCAAACAGCGCCTGCTTCTCGCTCTGGTTGAGGCGACCGAAATAGTAGTCCGTGCCGGGCAGGCGCTGGCCCAGCAGTTGTTCGAGCTGTTTGCCCTGCGCCAGGAAACGCTGCTCGGGGCCGCTCAGCTGGAAATGCCTGGGATTGAGCCAGAGCCGCAGGCCGGTGAGTCGCAGCCGCTGGACGAAGGCCTTGCCCATCACGGCGCTCAGCTCGAACAGGGTCTGGCAACCGTAGATCTCCCCGTAGAGATCCGCATAGACCCGGAAGATCCGCTCGTTCTCGCTGGCGACCCCCATCAGTTCGGTGATCTCCTGCTCCAGCTGCTCGATGCGCTCCCGCTGTCTGTCCAGCTGGCGCTCCACCAGGGAGATGGTGCCCTTTTGCGCATGGGGAATGCGGATCTTGTCCAGCATGGCCCCGTGACGCAGGAAAAACTCGGGATAACGGGCCAGGTACTCCAGCACTGTGGCTTCATCCACCAGTGATTCCTGCCGTTTGAGTTCGCTCATAACTTGGTTGATCCATCCGAAAAAGGGGCCAAGGGCCCCGATATGATCCGTTGATGGAGCGGGATCACCCGCTCCTTGTCTACAACTCTATCTGGCCGTCAAAGACGTGCTCGGCCGGTCCCGTCATGTAGACGGGCTGACCCGGTCCCTTCCAGGCGATGGTCAGCTTGCCACCCGGCAGGGTGACGGTGACCCGCTCCTTGAGCTTGCCCTGGCTGATGCCTATCACCACGGCCGCACAGGCCCCGGTCCCGCAGGCCAGGGTCTCCCCCACCCCGCGCTCGAAGACCCGCAGCTTGATCTCGCTGGCGTTGACCATCTCCATGAAGCCGACGTTGACCCGCTCGGGGAAGCGCTCGTGGCGCTCCATGATGGGTCCCAGGGTCTCCACCGGCGCATCGGCCACCGAGGGCACCTCGATGACGCAGTGAGGGTTGCCCATGGAGACGGCACCGCACATCACGGTGTGATCCTGGGCCCGCAGCAGATACGTCTTCTCCGCCTTCTGGGCACGGAACGGGATCTTGCCCGGCTCGAACTGGGGCACCCCCATGTTGACCGTGACCTGGTTCTCCCCTTCCAGCTGCAGAGTGATGCGGCCCCGGGCGGTACTGACCGCGATGCGATCCCGGTTGACCAGCCCCTTGAGACGCACGAAACGGGCGAAGCAACGGGCCCCGTTGCCGCACTGTTCCACCTCGCTGCCGTCGGCATTAAAGATGCGGTAGTGGAAGTCGAGCTCGGGGTCATAGGGCGGCTCCACCAGCAACAGCTGGTCGAAGCCGATACCGAAGTGACGATCCGCCAGCTTCTTGATGATGTCGTTGCTGAAGAACACCTTCTGGGTGACGCCATCCACCACCATGAAGTCGTTACCGAGGCCGTGCATTTTGGAAAACTCAATCAACATCGCGCGTTCCTGTCTCACCGTTAATCACGCTCTCACATGGAGGAACGCTGAAAATCCATCCATCACGGCAGCAGGTGCTCGCCACGCCAGAGATCCGCCAACTGCTCCCGCTCACGGATGAGGTGCGCCTGGTCACCGTCCACCAGCACCTCGGCCGCACGGGGTCGGGTGTTGTAGTTGGAGGACATGGTAAAGCCGTAGGCGCCAGCGGAACGCACCGCCAGCAGGGAGCCCTCGGCAATCGCCAGGGTACGCTCCTTGCCGAGGAAGTCGCCGGTCTCGCACACCGGGCCCACCACGTCATAGAGTGCCTTCTCGTGGGTCGCCCGGCTGTCCACCTCGATGATGTTCATCCAGGCGCCGTAGAGGGAGGGGCGCAGCAGATCGTTCATGCCGGCGTCGATCAGGGCGAAGTTGCGAGTCTCGCCGGGTTTGAGGAACTCGACCCGGGTCAACAGCACACCGGCGTTGGCGACGATGGCGCGGCCCGGTTCGAACAAGAGGGTCAGATCCCGGCCCGCCAGCTTCTGCTTGAGCGCCTCGGCATACTCGGTGGGGTGCGGCGGCTGCTCGGCGCCGTAGTTGACCCCCAGACCGCCGCCCACGTCCAGGTGATGGATGTGGATGCCTTCCGCCGCCAGCTCGTCGATGAGCTTGAGCAGCTTGTCCGCCGCCTCCATAAAGGGATTCAATTCAGTGAGTTGCGAGCCGATGTGGCAATCCACCCCCTTGATCTCGATGTGGGCCATGGCCGCTGCCTTGCGGTAGATGGCGGGCGCCTGTTCGATGGGGATGCCGAACTTGTTCTGCTTGAGGCCGGTGGAGATATAGGGGTGCGTGCCTGCGTCGATGTCCGGGTTGACCCGCACCGAGACCCGCGCCTTCTTGCCCATGCTGCCTGCAACCCGGTTCAGGCGCTCCAGCTCGGCTTCGGACTCCAGGTTGAAGCAGAGGATCTCTTTTTCCAGCGCAAGGCGCATCTCGGCTTCGCTCTTGGCGACGCCGGAGAAGACCACCTTGGCCGGATCACCGCCCGCCGCCAGCACCCGGGACAGCTCGCCGCCGGAGACGATGTCAAAGCCCGAACCAAGGCGTGCCAGCAGATTGAGCAGGGCCAGGTTGGAGTTGGCCTTGACCGCGTAGCAGATCAGGTGGGGAATGTCGCCAGCCGCCTGGTCGAAGGCATGCCAGTGGCGTTCCAGGGTGGCGCGGGAGTAGACATAGAGCGGAGTGCCGTACTGGTCGGCAAGCTGTTGCAGGGGAAGCTGTTCGGCCTGAAGCTGACCGTCTGCGTCGTAGTTAAAGTGATCCAAGGGGGCGGTTCCTTCCTAGATTATTGCGGCGCGGCCTCTGAGGCCGGTGTAGCGGTCGCAGGCGAGGCGGCTTGCGGTGTACTCTCTGTCTTGGGCTGTGTCTGCTCTGCAGGTGCGGGCTGTTCGGCCGGCGGCATGTAGAGCGGCCCCGTCAGGCCACAGGCGGCCAACCCGAGCGACAGCGACGCGGCAAACAGGCACTTGGTGAACTGGGTAATCATAATGGTTCGCTGCGAAAAAATTTTTGGCCCTCTATAATCGCACTCACATTGTTAAAAGCAACAGGATAAACCGATGAAGGATCACGAGTATCACGCCCTGACCGACGCCTTTTTCCAGTATGTGGAAGACACCATCGACGAGGGGTATCCGGATATCGACTGCGAACGCGCCGGCGGGGTGCTGACCCTGAGCTTCGAGAACAAGACCAAGGTCATCATCAACAAGCAGGAGCCCCTGCACCAGATCTGGGTCGCCACCCGGGAGAACGGCTTCCACTTCGAGCTGCGCGGTGACAGCTGGATCGACAACCGCTTCGGCGACGAGCTCAAGGCCCTGCTGACCCGGGCCTGCACCACCCAGGCCGGCGAGCCCGTGGTCTTCTCATGACGGATCTGCATCCCGAAGGTGCCCGCCATGCGGTGATCTGGCTGCACGGGCTGGGGGACTCCGGCGCCGGCCTCGCCCCCCTGGTGGAGGCGCTGGCCCTGCCCGCCGACCTGCCCGTCCGCCATCTGCTGCCGGATGCGCCCGAGCGCCCCATCACCATCAACATGGGCTACAGGATGCGCGGCTGGTACGACATCAAGAGCTTCGAGGATCCGGCGGATCGCGCCGTGGAGTCCCATGTCAGGGAGTCAGCGGCCCGTATTGCCGCGCTGATCGACCAGTTGGTGGCCGAGGGTTTCCCCCCCGAGCGCATCGTGCTGGCCGGCTTCTCCCAGGGGGGCGTCATCGCCTCCTTCACCGCCCTGCGTCATCCGGTGCCCCTGGCAGGCCTGCTCTGCATGTCCACCTACCTGGCGGTACCCGATGCCCTGCAAGCAGAGATGAGCGAGGCGGCCCGCGTCCTGCCCATCTGCTACATGCACGGCATCTATGACGACGTGGTGAACCTCTCCATGGGCTGGGACGCCAAGAACCGGCTGGAAGCGGCGGGACTCAGCCCCGAGTGGCACGAATACCCCATGCGCCACGAGATCTGCCGCCCCCAGCTGGGCGACATTCGCAGCTGGTTGCTGGCCCGCCTCGGCGCCTGATTGTCGGCTCACGGGTAAGACAACGGCCTGCATCAGCAGGCCGTTTGCTTTCATCCCTGACGGCGATGCTCGACGGCATCCCCCCACTGGCTGCGCCCCCTCCACGCCTGATTCCCGCACCACGGATACGACAACGGCCTGCATCATGCAGGCCGTTTGCCATCTTGCCGGTGCTGTTATCAGCGCATCATCCTACTTCCCGCGCCGCGCCTGGGGTGTCCCGCTGCGGGCTCTGGCTGCGGTAGGGGATCACATCGAGTTTGTCACCCACCTGCACGATTTCGTAGTACTGGGGCAGGTTGAAGTTGCTGAACTGACCCGCATTGCTGAATCGCTCGTGACCCGAGGTGTAGAACCGGTTCACCCCCTGTACCAGTTCGTCCTTGTTGCCGGCGAAGTGCTGGTAGATCTCCACCCGATTCGCCTCGTCCAGGATATAGATGTTGGTGCCTGCATCCCGGGTATCGAAGAAGAACTGCACCAGCCCTTCGCTGGCGTAGGCGTCGACGATACCGGGCAGGTGCTGGCTGTGAGTCTTGTCGAGGCGCAGCGGCAGGTGATCCAGCTTGTTGTGGGAGATGTGGCGGTAGAAGTCGATGGCGTTTTCCAGCTTCTTGACCGACACCCCGCGCCGCTCGAAGAAGATGCCGTACTTCTCCTTGCCGAGCGCCAGCGTCTTGACCAGCTGCTGCTTGTCCCGGGCCAGGCGCAGCTCGATGCATTCAGCCACAAGCTGCTGGAAGCGGGTGCGCACCAGGGAGCGGAAGTGCTGGCTGTAGCAGAACACCTCGATCATCTCGGGGGCCGCGGCGTCCTGGTGCATCTTGCCGAGGATGGTGGTGAGGGCGTCCACCACGGCTTCCTCTCCCTCGAAGTGCAGGGTGCGGATCTCGCTCCAGGAGTTGCGATAGACGAGATCCACGGATCCCACCAGACACTCCTGGTTGCGACCGAACGAGAAGACATCGGCGGCGTTGGCATCGAACTCGATCACCTGCCCCACCCAGTGGCTGGACGGGTCCGTCTCCAGGTTCAGGAAGATGGAGAGCTGGCGGATCTCGCACGGCCGGCTCAGGGCCAGGTTGGTCGCGCGGGGATACTTGACCGGGAAGGTGCCGGAGAGATCGCGACAGAACTGATGCAGGTTGTCGATGTGCAGATCCGAGCCCTGGTTGAACAGGTGTACCCGGGACTGGGGCGTCAGCAGGCCGTTGAAATAGGCCCAGGCCACCAGCTTGCTGATGTAGCCGTTATATTCGAGCGGCGCCCGGCCGATGATGTCGGCGGGTTCGAGGGAATGCTTGTAGAGATACCAGCCGGCGCGATTCAGGCGGCCGTGGGGTACCTGTACCAAGCTGAGATCCGGCTCGCCGAGATCCGGCGCAATCTTGAGGTTGATGCGCTGCACCTTGCCCGGCAGGCTCTCGAATGCGGCATAGAGCTTGCGCGACAGGATGCCGATGTCTTCCGGATTGATGGACTCGCTGATGTTGTTGCGCCGGGCGAACTGGATGAGGTTGCGGTAGCTCTGCATCAGAGCCTCCAGCAACTCGGCGTAGGCCACCTTGACGTCCTCCACCTTCCACTCCTGGCGGTGATCAAGGTGGTAAAGGCGCTCCGGACTCCAGCCCCAGTAGGCCACCAGCTGGGCCATCTGCTCCCGGCGCCAGTCCGGGGAGTGATCCTCCTTGGGATGGCTCAGCCCGTCGCACACCTTCAGATAGAAGCAGCGACGCACCAGATCGAGGCGCTGCATGTCGCCGATGGACTTAAGGTAGTTGGTCACCTTGTCCAGCATCAGACAGTAGTTGTCGAGGCGGTAGTGCATCCCCTCGTTGTGCTGGAACCAGTCGCGACTGGTCACCGACAGCAGCCGGGTGTTGGGATACTCGTGGGAGTAGGCCTCCATCAGCACCGACTTGAGCACCGCCTTGTAGGGGGAGTCGATCCCCTTGTAGAGCTGCCACAGGGCGGAGCCGAAATACTCCTCGGCAGGAATGCGATCAAAGCCGCCGAGATCGAGCCAGTCATCCTGGCTCAACTTGCCGTGGGCAAACAGGCCGTTGACGTAGTCGTCGTAGTGATCGTCATATTCGGCCGGCACCAGATACCAGAGCAGCCGCTTGCCGGCGATGTGCATGGCACTGCGGTAGAACTCGTCAAGCAGCAGCAGGTGCTGGGCGCTGCCGCAGCTCTCCCCCTGCATCTGGGCATCGTTGCGCTGACGGAACTTGTCTTCGGGGATCAGGAAGAAGTTGAGATCGACCCCCCGCTGCTCGGCCCACATGGAGAGGTGCTGGCACTTCTGTTCCAGCAGGGCGAGGCGCTCGCTCGACAGACCGGCCACGTGGCAGACCCAGATGTCGAGATCCGAGTGGCAGCACTGACCGATGGAGGAGGTGCTCCCCATGGAGTAGAGGCCCTGGATGGACTTGTCGTGGGTACTGAGACCGCCCTGGCAGTTGGCGTTCTGGCAGAGATCCTGGATGAAGGCCTGCTGGGCATCGTTGGCGACAAAACTCCAGATACCATGAGGCACATCCCCTGCCACATAACCGGGCAACAGGGGGTGATTGAAGTGCAGCATGACAGGCAGCAAGTGGAAAACCTGCTGCCCGTAGCGACTCATGAGATCCAGCGCTCGTTGCGTCTTGAGACGATTGAGTTCGTCGTAGCGCGCCACCAGCGTGTCGAGTTTAACCAGCAATGCCCTACCTATGGGGAAGAGAAATGACGCACCAAAACGGGGAGACGTCAAAAAAGTGTGATCATGTTAACAATGCAAACAGCAGTGGTAAACAAGCCCGCACACAATCACCGGATTATTTCTGACCCCGTTCGTAACGGTATCAGAGGAAAGCAATAAAGTTGCTTACTTTCAATAACTTAAAATCAATTATTGGCTGAATGAAAATAATTTTCAGCCCCCGTTTTTGAGCTTGGCCCCGCTTTTGCGGGCTGCGCCATGAAAGCCCCTGCAAAGGGTGGTAAGATCGTTTTCCTCTCAAAAGATGAAACAACTGATTGATATGGCAGCCCGAACCCTGAGAATTGCCACTCGAAAGAGCCCACTGGCCCTGTGGCAGGCCAATTTTGTGAAAGATCGGCTGGAGGCACTCCATCCGGATCTGCAGGTCGAACTGGTGCCCATGAGCACCCAGGGTGACAAGATCCTCGACACCCCCCTCGCCAAGGTCGGCGGCAAGGGGTTGTTCGTCAAGGAACTGGAGACTGCCATGCTGGAAGGGCGTGCCGACATCGCTGTCCACTCCATGAAAGACGTACCTGTGGAGTTCCCCGACGGACTCGGCCTGCACACCATCTGTGAGCGCGAAGACCCACGTGATGCCTTTGTTTCCAACCATTTCAACCAGATAGACGAGCTGCCTCAAGGGGCCGTGGTCGGCACCTCCAGCCTGCGCCGTCAGTGCCAGCTGCGCGCTGCCCGCCCTGATCTCGTGATCCGCGACCTGCGGGGCAACGTCAACACCCGCCTCGCCAAGCTGGATGCCGGTGAATATGACGCCATCATCCTGGCCGCCGCCGGCCTGAAACGACTGGAGATGGCCCATCGCATCGCCGCCTTCATCGAGCCCGAACAGAGCCTGCCCGCCAACGGCCAGGGGGCGGTCGGCATCGAATGCCGCCTGGATGATGTTGAGCTGCACGCCCTGCTGGCGCCGCTCGAGCACGCCGAAACCCGCATCCGGGTGCTGACCGAGCGCGCCATGAACCGCGCCCTGCAAGGGGGCTGCCAGGTGCCTATCGGGGCCTACGCCCTGGTACAGGGAGAAGAGGTATGGCTGCGCGGCCTGGTGGGCAGCCCGGACGGTGCCCGCGTCATTCGCGACGAGATCCGCGGCCCCCTGGCAGAGGGCGAGGCACTGGGCCACACCCTGGCCCAGCGCCTGCTGGCCGCCGGTGCCGACGTTATCCTGGCCGAGGTCTACCGGGCATGAGTGCAGCACAGCCAGGTTCGCGGTCATCTGCCCGGAGCGCCGCCTGATGGTCCCCCTGGTGGTGCGCCCGGCCGCCCAGGCCAACCAGCTGGTGCAGATGCTGCACCAGCTGGGTCATGCACCGCTCTGCTGTCCGCTGCTGGAAACCCGGCCGGGATGCGACCTCCCTCACCTGGGTGACATGCTGCGGGAGGCGGACCTCGTTATCGCCGTCAGCATGCATGCCGTTCATTTTGCACATCATTTTCTGTTGCAAACTGGTCAGACCTGGCCACATATTGATTACTTTGCAGTCGGTCAGGCGAGTGCGGATGCCTTTGCCGAGGCGGGCATCCAGGCCCTGTGCCCGGCCGATCCCCGCAGCGAAGGGCTGCTGGCCCTGCCGGCACTGCAAGGGGTGAGTGGCCGCCGGGTGCTGATCCTGCGCGGCAACGACGGGCGGGATCTCATCGCCCGGACGCTGGCCTCACGGGGCGCACTGGTGCACTATTGTGCCACCTACGAGCGCCACTACCCCGATCTTGACGGGGACGCATTGACCCGCCACTGGCAGGCAGCCGGGCTCGACAGCCTGCTCATCACCAGTGGCGAATTGTTGCAGCGGTTGCTGGCCCTGGTGCCCGGCCCGCAGCACCCCTGGCTTTATGACCGCCTGCTGGTGGTGCCCAGTCCCCGGGTGGCCGAGATGGCAGAAGGGGCTGGTTTTACCCGTATCGTGATTGCCCAAGGTGCATCCAACCAGGCTCTGGTGGCCGCCCTGGAACTGAGGAAGATGGAATGACTGAACAGCAAGAAGTCCAGCCGAGTGCCGCGGCCACCGTGGCCGACAACAACAAGCCCGCGCCCGGAACGACAGGGAGCAAGAAGGGCAGCTCTGGCACCGTGCTTGGCGGCATCGCCATCCTGCTGGCCCTGGGGCTGGCCGGTGGTCTCTATGTGCACGGACACCAGAACGCCGTTGCCCAGCAGGCCGAACTGGTAGCCCTCAAGCAGCAACTGGCCGACGCCATGACCAGGATTGATCAGGGTAGCAGCAAGGATGCCGAACAGATCGGTGCCCTCGGCAAGAGCCAGCAGCAGTTGCAGGAGGCGCTGGACGCCTTGCAGACCAAGGTGCTGGATCTGGACGACAAGCGCCCGAATGACTGGATGCTGGCCGAATCCGAATACCTGGTGCGCATGGCGGGCCGCAAGCTGTGGCTCGAACACGACATCGTCTCCGCCATCACATTGCTCGGCAACGCCGACGAGCGCATCAAGGCGCTCAACGACCCCAGCCTGATGCCCATTCGCAAGGCGCTGGCGGAAGACATCGCCAAGCTCAAGGGGATGCCGCGGGTCGATCGCGAAGGGTTGACCCTGAAGCTGGCCGCCCTCTCGGACCAGATCGAGCTGCTGCCCCTCTCCACTGTCAGCATGCCGGAAGCCAAGAGCGAGCCCGACCAGACCGTCAGCACCAACCCGGACGAGTGGCAGAGCAACCTGAAGAAGAACTGGGTCAAGTTCACCGAAAACTTCATCACCATTCGTCGCCGGGATGGCGCCGTGGAAGCCCTGCTCTCCCCGCAGCAGGAGATCTTCCTGCGGGAGAACCTCAAGACCAAGCTGCTGCAGGCCCAGCTCGCCGTCTATCGTGAACAGCAGTCCCTCTATGTCGACAGCCTGGAGAAGGCCCAGCGCTGGCTGACCCAGTATTTCGATGCCGACAACAGCGCCACCCAGTACATGCAGTCCGAGCTCGACAAGCTCAAAGGCGAGCAGATCCAGTTTGACTACCCGGATCAGTTCAAGACCCAGACCATGCTGGAACAGGTGCTGACCGAACGCCTGCAACGCATCCTGGCCGGCAACTGAGGAGGAGACCATGATTCGTCTGATCGTCATAGTCGCCGTGATGGTGGCGGGCCTCATCTTCGGGCCCGAAGCCTCCGGCAACAAGGGCTATGTGCTCATCTCGCTGGGCAACTACACGGTGGAATCCTCGGTCACCAGCGCGGTGATCCTGGCGGTGCTGTTCTACGGCGCCCTGCTCATCGTGGAATGGGTGCTGGCCCGCCTGTTCGGCCTGCGCCGCAAGACCCAGGGCTGGTTCGGTTCCCGCCGCCGCCGCAAGGCCAACCTGCAAACCGTCAATGCCACCCTGGCCATGGCCGAGGGGCACTACAACCAGGCCGAGAAGCTCCTCATCAAGGGCGCAGACAACAGCGACACCCCGCTGCTCAACTACCTGAGCGCCGCCCGGGTGGCCCAGGCCCGGGGCGATGACGTGCGCCGGGATCACTACCTGCAGAAAGCTCAGGAAGAGAACCCCAAGGCAGAGCTGGCACTGACCCTGATCCAGACCCAGTTGCAGATTGAGCAGGGCCAGTACGACAGCGCCCTCGGTCGCCTCGAGTCCATCTATGCCCTCAACCCGCGCCACCCCATGGTGCTGGATCAGCTGCGTCAGGTGTATCTGGCCCGTGAAGACTGGGCGGCCCTCATCGATCTCGCCCCTGCCCTGCGCAAGGTGGGCAAGCTGACCGCTCAGCAGGAAGAGACCCTGCTGCACCAGGCGTGGTGCGGTCGTCTGGAGGCCGCCAGCGACTCCCTCGACACCCTGCGCACGGTCTGGCAGGGTCTGCCCCGCAAACAGCGCCAGGATCCCGTGCTGCTGGCCAGTTACGGGGATCGCCTGCGCCGATTGGGGGCCGATGCCGAAGCCGCCGATCTCTGGCTGGAGGCCCTGCGCAAGGATCCCTCCCCCGAGCTGTTCGCCCGCCTGCCCAAGCTCAAACTGGACGACTACCAGCCCATGCTGACCCTGCTCAGAAAGATCCAGGATCAGCCTGGCGCCGAAGCCGCGCTGGCCCGGGTCTGCCTGCTGGCCGGTCAACTGGACGAAGCCCAGCGGCTGCTGGAGCAGGAAGTGGCGAAGGCGCCTGATGCCGCCCTCTACCACGCCCTCGGCCAGGTGATGGACAAGCGCCGCCTGACCAATAAGGCCAACGAGTACTACCGCCAGGCATTGCAGCTGGCCGACGTCTGATCGGCGCATCTGCCTGAATATGGTTTGCATCTTCTCCTCCGAATAGATGGAGATCTCGATGGGACAGGGCGTAAACGAACACAACACAATTACTCTGATTTTTAAACTGGCCCTGGTCGAGCAGATTGAAGAAGGCAAGCTCACCTATAAACAGACGCAGACGCGTTATGACACTCAGGGCCGCTCTACCTGAGCTAGGTGACGGACACCTGCTCACGCAAAATAGTGGCAACTAAGAGATGAATGCCGAGTCGATGGTGATCGAGAAAACACTGAAGCAACAACGTGACCACGGAGAGCTTATTCATCATTCGGACCACCAGGTGCAGTATTGTTCGGGGTTGTATCAGTCATTGCATGAACAACACGGGGTCAAATGCTTGATGACAGATACTCATAACTGTCACCAAAATGCACTGAGATCTTGAAAAGAGAGTCACTGCTGCAAAGCCTGCAGAGGCTGGCGCAGGCGGGGAAAAGTGCGAAAGGCAGTGGATACTTATAACCTGGAGCAACCGCATCAGGCATTGAAATACAGAACCCCTGATGTGACGCATCGGGGGTTCTGAGTGCTAAAAGCTAGCTGAAAATGTGTAGACCTATCTCAGGACTAGACACCATATTCCAGATCGGACGGAGGGGATCAGTGCCCCGCCAGTTTCATCTGCTCGACCAGTACGGAGCCGGTCTTGAGGCTGGAACGCTCATCCTCATCACTGCCCACCGCCACGATATGGCTGAACATGTCGGCTAGATTGCCTGCAATGGTGATCTCCTCCACAGGATAGAGGATCTCGCCATTTTCAACCCAGAAACCGGCTGCGCCGCGGGAGTAATCACCATTGACGATGTTGACCCCCTGCCCCATCAGCTCGGTCACCAGCAGCCCGGTGCCCATCTCTTTGAGCATGCCCTGGAAGTCCTGGCCGGTATTGGAGACCTGCCAGTTATGGATGCCCCCGGCGTGGCCCGTGGTGGTCAGGCCCAGTTTGCGGGCGGAGTAGGAGGTGAGCAGCCAGCTCATCAGCTCGCCGCTGCGGACGATGTCCATGTCGCGGGTGCGAACCCCTTCCCCGTCGAACGGGGTGCTGGCAAGTCCTCCCGGCAAGTGGGGGAACTCCTGGATGGTGAGCCACTCGGGCAGGATCTGCTTGCCCAGTTTATCCAGCAGGAAGCTCGACTTGCGATAAAGGTTGCCCCCGCTGATGGCCATCACCAGATGGCCCCACAGGCCGGCAGCGGTATCGGGGTGGAACAGCACAGGGGCATGGCGGGTGCTGATCTTGCGAGCCCCCAGGCGGGAAACAGTGCGCTCCACCGCCTCGTCAGCGATGCGCTGGGGGCTCCACAGCCCGTCCAGGGAGCGGCTGGAGGAGTAGCCGTAGTCGCGCTGCATGTCGCCATCCTGCTCGCCGATCAGTACGCAGCTCAGGGAGTTGCGCGATGCAGCATAGCCTTTGACGAAGCCGTGGCTGTTGCCATAAACCTTGACGCCCAGGTGGCTGGAGAAACTGGCTCCGTCAGAGTGCTTGATGCGGGCATCCCGTCCCAGGGCCAGCCGCTCGCACTCGATGGCCAGCGCGATGCCACGCTGGGGATCCAGCTCGATTTGGTGGCACAGTTGCAGGTCCGGGGCATCCCAGGCCAGCAGATCCGCATCCGCAAGACCGGCGCAGTCATCGGGAGAGGTGTGGCGGGCGATCTCCATGGCCGCTTCCACGGCGGCGCGAATGGCCGGCTTGGTCAGATCCGTGGTGGAGGAGGACCCCTTGCAACCATCGCGATAGACGGCGATGCCGAGTGCGCCATCCTTGTTGAATTCGATGCTTTCCAGCTCGCAGCCCCGGGTGTTCACCGAGAGGCCGGTCTGTTTGCTGATGGAGACTTCGGCAAGCCCGGCGCCCAGCCCTTTCGCTATCTCAAGGGCCTCGGCGACCACGGCCTCGAGATGGGATTGATCCTGGCGGATTTGATCTTGCTGGTCCATAACTCACATCTGTATGAAGGGAAGGAAAGGGGCTAAGCATATCAGACCCCTGCGCCCAGCGGGAGAAGCTGGTAACATATCCGCCAAACGTGAATGACAGGAATACAGAGACCGATGAGTCAATATCAAGACGACAACGAGTGGGAAGACTGGGGCCCCAGCAAGAGCCAGCTCAAGCGTGATGCCGAAGCCTTGCAGAAGATGGGGGAAGAGATCGTCTCCCTGAGTCACAGCGAGCTGGAGAAGATCCCCCTGGATGAAGAGCTCGCCGAAGCGGTCGAGCTGGGTCGCAAGCTCAAGCCGAAGAAGGATGAGTCCTTCCGTCGCCATCTCCAGTTCATCGGCCGTCTGATGCGTAGCCGCGATGTCGCCCCCATCGAAGAGGCCCTCTCCATCATCAAGATGCGTCACTCCACCGTGAACGCCCGCCTGCATCGCCTCGAACAGTGGCGCGAGCGGCTGATCACCGAAGGCGACAGCGCCCTCAACGAGCTGATGTCCCAGTTCCACGAGCTGGATCGCCAGAAGCTGCGTCAGCTGATCCGCACCGCCAACAAGGAGCGGGAGCTGAACAAGCCGCCGGTAGCCTATCGCGAGATGTACCAGTACCTGCGCGGTGAAATTGAAGATCTGTTGTAAGTGATGACTCACGTCCGCCTCAGGGCGGCGTGCAGTACACAATCAAACGGGGCCGAAATGGCCCCGTTTTTTCATACGCTATCCGCTCAGCTGCCCGCCATGCACTGGGTATGAGTAGCAGGTTGCAGATAGGGGACCAGCAGGGGGGCCATCCCCTTGAGCACCTGTACAGGCAGCGCCGACGTGAAGCGGAACTTGTCGGACTGGCTGCCAGGTACATAGGCCGTCAGCGTGCCGAAGTGATCATCCCCGATGTAGAAGACGAAAGTCGCAGTCCGGTTGCGAGCCAGTGAACTGGTCACATTGCCGTAGCGACCGACCGTCTCGATCCGGTTGTCCCCGGTCCCCGTCTTGCCCCCCAGGGCCAGGACAGTACCATCCTGCAAGGCGAAGGCCCCGGCGATGCGCCGCGCCGTCCCCCCTTCCACCACCTTGGAGAGTGCATTGCGCAAGGCGTTGGCCACCTCGGCAGGCATCACCCGTTCCCCCTGGGTGTTCGCCGGCTCAAAGACGGTGGCGAAGGGGGTCCCCTTGGCAAAGGAGAGGTGCTCGATGCGCAGGGTCGGCGCACGAATGCCGCCGTTCTGGATGATCCCCATCAGCTCGGCCAACGCAGCAGGACGATCGCCCGAGCTGCCCAGTGCGGTCGCCAGGGACGGAACCAGGTGATCGAACGGGTAGCCCAGGCGAGCCCAGCGCTGATGGATGTCGAGGAAGGCCTCAACCTCCAGCATGGTGCGGATCCGGCTATCCCGGGCACTGCGATGACGGGTCTTGAACAGCCAGCTGTAGACCTCCTGACGCTCGTCACGGCTGGCGGTTACCGCATCGGTAAAGGTGGCCTTGTCAAACTCCTTGAGATAAGCAAGCAACCACAGCTCAAGTGGATGCACCCGTGCGATATAACCTTGATCCGGCAGAGAATATTTGCCAGGGCCGTAATTGGTATAGAGCTGCTCTATGCGCTTCTCGGTCAATTTCTCCCGCGGCAGGCGCTTGGCCAGGAAAGCGGCAAAGTCGGCCTGGGAGGCTTCCGGCATCAGATAGCGATGCACGGCGGCGAGACGCACCGCGCTGGGTTTGAGACCATCGAGGAAGGTATCGAGCTGCTCTTCTGCACTCTTGCCACGATATTTGCGCCAGAACCTCAGCAGATAGGTCTGGCCCTCTTTGTCAGCAAACTTGGCCAGGTACTCGGTACGGCGAGGATCCCTGTCATCTTTCAACAACTGGGCACGATTTCCCTCCTTGTAGAGGCTGTAGCGGACGATGTCCCGCATCAAGCGCACGAAGGGCAGGTTGATGGATTCCCGCAGCGCATCGCGAATGGGCGGGATGCGACCGTTGTCTTCCTTGCGGAAGTTGTTGAAGGTGTGCATGCCACCGCCGGTAAAGAAGCCTTCATAGGGACTTGCGGAATACTTGCGGTCCAGTGCGGCCTCCAGCATCACCGGCAGGCTTCTGTCCTTGGCACTCATCAGATAGGCGATGGCCCAGCGGCTGATGTTGTCCTGATCGGACACTTCGATCTTTCGCAGGCTCTCCACCGGCATATTGCCGTAGCTGTCATGCAACTCGGTGACAATCTCGAGATAGGTGGTCAGCACCCGCAACTTGGCGGTGGATCCCAGTTCAAGCTTGCTGCCCTCATTGATGTCGAACGGCTGGTCCGTGTTGTCGGTCTGCACCCTGACCTTGACCCCTTCCGGCGTCTTCTCGAACAGGGTAAAGCTGTACTTCACATCACCCGTCTTCTCCGGCGAGAGCAGGCGCTCACCAAACAGGCCCACCTGGGCTGCGAATGCAGGGTCTGCCAGTTGCTGCAGATACCGTGACACCTCGTTCTGCAGCGGCATGTTGAGGGTGGTGTTGGCCGTCAGATCCATGCGATCCAGATCATAAAGCTGCACCCCGAGCTGACGACTGAGACGAGTGCGAGCCACCTGCAGTCCCTTGTTGTTGTTGACCCTGGTGATGGCAGGTGCCTGCAGGAAATCGCGGAAGACCAGCTTGGCCTTGAGAGCCGACTCCATCAGGGGGGGCGTGATCATTCCCTCCTGCACGAAGAGTCGCAGATAGCTGTCTGTCAGGGTCGACAGTGCTTCTCTGCCCTGCGCCAGGTAATAGGAAGGACGGCGGTGGGCGATCATCAGGGAGACAACCTGGCGCAAGGCAAGGCCCTGCTCGGCCAGGGTGGAATCCTGGTTGCGAGCGGGATCCAGCAGTCGATTCACCTCATCGACATTGGCGCCAAACCAGACCCAGAGGCCATCACCGAGACCGTGGACCTCGCCATAACCGGGCGCCGCAGAGAGCGGGACAGAGTTGAGGTAGGCCCAGGCAACCAGCTTGCGGGCCTCCAGGGTCTCGGGCCCCAGCCGATAGGCACGAACGCTGGCCGAGACCATCTGGCGGATCTTCTCGGTCGGCGAAACGGTCAGTCCATCGGGAGAATGACGATACTTCTCCACCTGGGTCGCCAGGGTGCTACCGCCAGCAGATTGATCCTGCATATCCAGCGCCTTGCCCACCTGAGACAGCGCCGCCTTGGCAAAGCGCGGCCAGTCTACGGCCGGGTTGGCCAGCGGTTCCTTGTTGCTCAGGAGGTCACGGTTCTCGATAAACAGCAGAGACTGGATGACCAGGGGCGGTATGGCATTGAAATCCGGATAGTAATGAGTCGGATACTTGTACTGGTAGAAAGGTTCTGCACGGCAGTCATAGAGTGTCAATCCTGCCTGGACCTTCTCGGTATAAGGCACGAAGAAACCGTGGCTGGCGTAGTTGTAGAGCGCATCGGAAAAACGGACCTGTTCGCTCACCTGGTAGCCACGCTGAACGAGACGTTCCTGGATCATGGGCATCAGCACATAACCGAGTCGCTTGTCGAACGGGCCGTCGTCGGGGAAGGCAATTTGCTTGCTGGGGCCGGGTTCGATCTGATAGGTCAGGGTGGCCGCATAGCGGGAGATCTCCTGTGACTGCAGTCGGGAGGTCTTCATTTCATAACCCACCAGGGCGATCGCGGCAGCCAGGCAAAGCAAAAAGATAAAACAGAACAACCAGCGCCACCAGGGTCGGCGTTTACGCTGTTGTTGCCCGTCCGTATTAGGTACGGATGAATCCTGAGATGCCACTTTATTTGAATCCGTCTGTTTTGATGCGCCCATATCAGCCCCACCATGGTTGCGCAATTTATTGTCTTTCAATCAAGCTTAGTCGTTTCAAGTCAAGGGCTTGAAATCTATTGACCGCTTTGCAGCGATGTTAACAGGGCGATTGTGAAAATGGGAGCCGATTGTTGCAATGCGGCAAGAGATCCGAGCTGCGGCATGAAAATGAAACACCGGCCAGAGGCCGGTGTTGACGAGAGCGGGGCGGTATTATTTGCTGGTGCTCATACTCTTCAGCTTGGTACTCAGCTCCTTGCGCTCCTTGGAAAGCTCGGCATTTTTGATGATATGGTCATCTACGCGCTCTTCATAATCGGTCCGCATGTTGGCGATGATGGCCTGAACCTCGTCAATGCTCATGCCGGGCTTGATATAGTCACTCAGGTTGTCGAGCAACAGTACCCGCTTCTGGTTGTCACGGATCTTTTTCTCGTTGTCCGCGATTTCACGCTTGAGCTTGTTCTGACGACGGGACATACGCACATATTCCAGCACATCGTTGAAGGTTGACTTGTTTACTTGTTCCATATCGGTACCACTGAGTGAAGGTGAATAAAAACAGGCTGAGAGTCCCATACCAGAAAAAGAAACCGAAACCATGGCACGGGCAAACCCGGAATGCCCCTTACTCTACCGAGTTATGATTCAGATACAACCCCAATCGCAGCGCGGGCGGCGGGTTTAGACAGAACAGCTCCGACTGGGTTATTACGCTAAAAATGATGAAAACGGAGAGAGCCAACATGTGGGTTCGGCAACAAGTGAACGTGAACGACGAACAGCACCATAGTGCCCGTTTGCCCTCCAGTGAGGGCTGAATTTCAGGCAATAAAAAACCCCGCTCGAGTGAGCGGGGTTTCTTGTATTGGGTGCCTGGCAGTGTCCTACTCTCGCA